>NZ_CP087999.1:2365000-2612500 GCF_021044625.1 Geomonas sp. RF6
ACATCCTCCCCCATCTGCCGCACGACTTCCCCTGGCCGATCCTGGTGGCGCAGCACATGCCCCCGGCCTTCACCCGCCCCTTCGCGGACCGCATGAACAGCATGTGCAACCTCACAGTCGTGGAGGCGGCCCAGCCGATGCCGGTGGAGCCGGGGCATGTGTATATCGGCAAGGGTGGCGCGGACATGGTGCTGGGGCAGCGTAACGGCAAGCTGGCGGTGCTGGCGAAGCCGGAGAACAAGAGCTACTTGTGGCATCCCTCCGTGGAGCTCCTCGGGCGCACGGCGCTGGAGCAGTGCGACCCCTCCCACATCGTCGCCGTCATGCTGACCGGGATGGGGCACGACGGGGCGGACGCCTTCGCGGAGATAAAGAAGCGCGGCGGGCGCACCATCGCGGAGGCGGAATCGTCCGCCGTCGTCTTCGGGATGCCCGCGGAACTTATAAAGCGGGGTGGGGCCGGAGTGGTCCTCACCTCGGACAGGATCGCCTCCCAGCTCACGAGCTGGGCGGGATGCTAGGGAGGCGTCATGGCGCTGGTAAAAAAGGGTGCTGCAGAAGGAAGTCAGCCGGAGAAGCGGAAACGGGAGCGGGAGTGTCCCGACCTGGCGGCGCAGCTTTGCGACAGCGATCCGGTCGCCAGGCGCTGGGCCGCAAAGGACATCGTCGGCTGTCCCGACGCCTCCGCAACCCTCGTGGAGCAGCTCTGGCGGGAGGAGGAGCATTCGGTGCGGGAGGTCATCCTCACCACCCTTACCCGGATCGGCGACGAGTATGCGGTGTCGGCGCTCGTGCAGTGCCTGAGAAGCGAGGACGCTGCCCTGCGCAACGAGGCGATCGAGGCGATGAAGCTCCTCCCGCTGGAGGTCGCCCCCATCATGGGGAGGCTTCTCTCCGACGACGATCCGGATGTGCGCATCTTTGCCGTCAACATCCTAGAGTCGCTGCGCCACGCCTCTGTGGAGCGGTGGCTCATCGACGTCATCGAGCGCGACCTCCACGTGAACGTCTGCGCCACCGCTGTCGACCTCCTCGGAGAGGTCGGGACACCTGCCTCCCGGGGGGCACTGGAGAGTCTGAAGGCGCGTTTTCCCGAGGAGCCCTACATCCGTTTTGCGGCAGACATCGCCCTGAAGCGCATTTGTCCCAACTGAGGCGCCATGGCAGAGATAACTATAGGCAAGGAAGACTTCCTGAAGTTCCGGGAGTTCTTCTATCGCAAGACCGGCATCCTCTTCGACGACTCCAAGCGCTACTTCGTCGACAGGCGCCTCATCGAGCGGATAGAGGCGACGGACTCAGGTTCGTTCCGCAACTACTTCATGATGCTGCGCTTCGAGGTCTCCGGCAGCGAGGTCCAGACCCTCACCAACCTGATGACTGTGAACGAGACCTACTTCTTCCGCGAGGAGTACCAGTTCAAGTGCCTGGTGAACTCCATGCTGCCGGAGCTGGTGAAGCACAAGAAGGATGACGCCCCGATCCGGATCTGGTCCGTTCCCTCCTCCTCGGGGGAGGAGCCGTACTCCATTGCCATGTATCTCCTGGAGTTCTGGCCCGGGATCCACGAGTGGGACGTGGAGATCATCTCCTCGGACATAGACACGGACATCCTCTCTCTCGCGCGGCGCGGCTGCTACTCGAGCCGCTCCGTGCAGCACCTCCCGAAGAGCCTCCTGGAGAAGTATTTCAGGAAGGAAAAGGGGGAGTACCTGATCTGCGACGAGCTGAAGGAGGCGGTGGAGTTCACGCGGGTGAACCTCATGAATGCCGCGGACGTGCGCGGCTACCGCGACTTCGACGTCATCTTCTGCCGCAATCTCCTCATCTACTTCGACGACCTGTCGCGCCGCCAGGCGGCCGACACCTTCTTCGACGCCTTGCGCCCCGGCGGATTCCTCTGCCTCGGGCACTCCGAGTCGATGAGCCGCATCTCATCCCTGTACAAGGCACGGAAGTTTCCGGAAACGGTCGTGTACCAAAAATCCCCGGAGGGTCGATGAAAAGGATCCTGATCATAGATGACGCCGCCACGGTGCGGATGTATTACCGGTCGATCCTCGAGGAGGGCGGCTACCACGTGGTGGAGGCGGTGAACGGCATCGAGGCGATGGAGAAGGCGCTGCAGGGGAGCTTCGATCTGTACATCGTGGATATCAATATGCCGAAGCAGGACGGCTACGGCTTCCTGACAGACCTGCGCAGCCGCGAGGAGCTCCACCAGACCCCGGCGCTCATGGTCTCCACAGAGGCGAAGCCGACCGACAGGAAGCGCGCCTACGTCTGCGGCGCCAACCTGTACCTCCTGAAGCCGGTGAAGCCGGAGGAGCTCCTCGTCAACACGCGGATTCTTCTTGGGGAGGTGCAGCGATGAACCCGCTCCTCGAACAGTTCCTTTCCGAGTCGCGCGAGGCGCTGCAGGGGATCGGCGAGAAGCTCATGCAGCTGGAGAAGGATCCCGGCAGCACGCTCCTCATGACGGAGCTCTTCCGTATCGTGCACACCCTGAAGGGGAACAGCGGCCTCTTCGACTTCCCCGAGCTCACCCGGGTCCTCCATGCCGGTGAGGACCTGATGGACGCGGTGCGCGACGGGAAGGTCGACTTCTCGCTGCAGCTCGCCGACCTCCTCCTCGATGCCATGGACTTCGTGGGGATGCTGTGCGACGAAATCGAGAGGGAAGGAAGCTACGGCCCTGCATATGGCCCCGATTCCGCGCGCCTCTCCGAAATGCTGAGGCAGATGATCGGCGGGAGCGACGAGGGCGCCGCGGAGTGCTCCGCCGAGCAGGGGGCGGAAAAGGAAGGGGTAACCCTCCTGGACCTCCCGCAGGAGATGCGCGACGCCGCGCTCGGCGCTGCCGCATCCGGCGCCGCGCTGCACCTCATCACCTACACGCCTGTCGAGGAGTGCTTCTTCCAGGGGGACGACCCCTTCTACCAGGCGCGCCAGACCCCGGGGATCATCTTCGGGAAGATCGCCGCCAGGAAGGAATGGCCCCCGCTGGGGGAGCTCGACGCCTACAGCTGCCAGCTCGACTTCCACGTCCTCTCCAGCGCACCTCTCGAGGAGCTGCGGGAGTACTACCGCTACGTATCCGACCAGCTGCACATCACGCCGGTGCGCCTGCTTGAGGAGAGGGGAGCGGGGAGCGCGGAGGAGGGAGACGATCCCCTCCTGCAGCGGGAGCGGGACGCCGCCTCCGTCATCATGGAGGTCCAGAAGGAGATCCTCTCCCTCCCCGACGACGTCTCGTACCTCGCCGGGCGGATCAGGGGGGCGGCAGCCTCTCTCCAGGGGTGCCTGCGCGCCACCGGCTCTGTCGACGCCCTCCCCGGGCTTGCCGCAGCCGCGGATGCCGCCGTGGCAGAGCTTTCCGCCGCTCCGCTGCAGCAGTGGCTCGATTGCCACCTCACCGGCGCTGCGGCAATGGTTTCCGCGGAGAGGGCGGCGGCCGCTCCTTCGGCGCCCGCTGCCGATGTGGTGCCGGACGGAGCTCCGGAGTCGGAGGTGAAATTCGGCCGCCGCGCCGAGGACAACCTGACCACCGCCCGCAGCATCAAGGTCGACCAGGAGAAGATCGACCGCCTGATGAACCTCATAGGGGAGATGGTGGTGGCGAAAAATGCGCTGCCGTATCTCGCCACCCGAGCGGAGGCGCTCTTCGGGGTACGGGAGCTCTCCCGCGAGATCAAGGCGCAGTACGCGGTGATAAACCGCATCGCGGAGGAGATGCAGGACGCCATCATGCAGGTGCGCATGATGCCGGTCTCCTTCGTGTTCCAGCGCTTCCCCCGCCTGGTGCGCGACATCTCCAACAAGCTCGGGAAGAAGGTGAACCTGGTCCTCGAAGGGGAAGATACCGAGGCGGACAAGAACATCATCGAGTCCCTCGGCGACCCGCTGGTGCACATAGTACGAAACAGCCTCGACCACGGCATCGAATCCCCCGAGGTGCGGACAGCGGCGGGGAAAGTGGCGACCGGAACGCTCACCATCAGGGCGACCCAGGAGTCGGACCGCGTCATCATCGAGATACGCGACGACGGCAAGGGGATCGATCCGGAGGTCATCAAGCGGAAGGCGTACGAGAAGGGGATCCTCGACGAGGAGCAGCTGGAGCGGGTCACGGACCAGGAGGCGGTGAACCTCGTCTTCGCCCCCGGTTTCTCCACCGCGGACGCGGTCTCCGACCTCTCCGGCCGGGGCGTCGGGATGGATGTGGTGCGCACGGCGATAGAGAAGGTGAATGGCACCGTGCACCTGGAGAGCGAGAAGGGTAGAGGGACCCGCATCCGCATCTCCCTCCCCCTCTCCATGGCGGTCACCAACGTCATGATCGTGGAGTCGAGCGGCCAGATCTTCGGGGTGCCGATGGACGCGGTGGTGGAAACGGTGCGGGTACCCGCGGGATCCATCAAAACGATCAAGAAGAGCATGGCTACCGTGCTGCGCGGCCGCATCGTCCCCCTGAAGGGGCTGAACGCCCTCCTTGGCGTCCCGGCGGAGCAAAAGAGGAACGAGGAGGGGGAGGTCGCCGTCCTGGTGGTCAATGTCGGCGACGAGGCGGTGGGGATCATCGTGGACGACTTCCACGAGACGGTGGACATCATCCTGAAGCCGATGACGGGGATACTCTCCGGCCTCTGCGCCTATGCCGGGTCCGCTCTTCTCGGGGACGGATCGGTCCTTATGGTCCTCAATCTCAAGGAGGTGGTGTGATGGGGGTCGCATACAAGAGAAATAGCGCCGTCTTTAGCGACACGGTCGGAGCGGAAGAGGCGGAGACGCTCCTTGAGTGGCTCCAGAAGCACCCGAAGGGGAAGCTCGACCTCGCCGCCTGCACGCATCTGCATGCCGCCAACCTGCAGGTGCTGATGGCGGCGCGCCTGGCGATTCACAAGTATCCGACGGACGAGTCTCTCGCCGCCTGGGTTAAAACCGCACTACATACGGCATAGGAGGGGAAATGGCAAAGACGATCATGATAGTCGACGATTCGGCGCTTATGCGCACCAGCGTGAAGGCAAACCTGGAGCTCGGGGGGTACAAGGTGGAGTTCGCCGGCGACGGCGTGCAGGCGCTGAACCTCCTGAAGACGGGGATAAAGCCCGATCTCATCATCACCGACATCAACATGCCGAATATGGGGGGGCTGGAGTTCATCAAGAACCTGAGGACCGTCGCGGGTTTCCGTTTCACCCCCGTCCTTGTCCTCACTACCGAGAGCCAGCAGCAGAAGAAGGACGAAGCGAAGAAGCACGGGGCGACCGGGTGGCTGGTGAAGCCGATCGCCGGACCCGACCTCATAAAGGTTATAAAGCAGGTTTTGCCGGGCGCCTAGTCCGGTAGGTGGAGGAGTTGCCGTGAGAAAAGTTGCCGTTCAGGCCGCCTGTTTTGACATATCGTCCCTTTTGACGAAAAAGTGCCTCCTCCAGGGTGTCCTTTGCGTGGTGGCTGCTTCGGCTGCGGTCTGGTTCCTGGACGACCTGTGCTGCCGGCTGATCGACATCCCCCATCGCCTGGAGGTGGCGCTTCTCGCCCTCATGGTGTCGGCGTGCACCGCCATCATCCTGACCCTTATCTTCCGCAGGCAGCTCCTCCTCTTCGATACCTTCGCGCAGCACTCCTGGGCCAGCAGCTCCGACAGCCAGGCGAGGATCCGGGAACACCTGGACCAGACGGTATCGGACCTGCCGCAGTATACCGAGCTCCTCGGGGCACAGCTGCGGGAGGCGACGGCGGAGACGGAGACGGCGCTCCTCGGGGTGGTGGAGAGGATGGTGACGGTGCACCAGAAGGCATGTTTCCAGGTCGACCAGATCGGCTCCTCCTCGGAAAGGAGCAACGAGCTCATCCAGGTGACGCGGGATCAGATCAGGAAGAACAACCAGGTTATCAGGGCCCTCAATATCTTCTCCGAAACGCAGTCCGACCAGCTGAAGGACAACCTGAGCCGGATCCAGAGGCTCTCCGACGAGATGGAGCAGATGCGTCCCCTGGTAAACGACATCTCCGACATCGCCGACCGTACCAACATGCTCGCCCTCAACGCCGCGATAGAGGCGGCCCGCGCCGGGAACGCCGGGCGGGGATTCGCGGTCGTCGCCGACGAGGTGCGCCGGCTCTCGACGCAGACGAACAGGGCGGCAAACGAGATCGCCCACAGGATAACCACCGTGGCAAGGCAGGCGCAGACGGAAACCGACAATGCGCGAAAGCTCATCACTGAGGAGGAGGAATCGCAGAAGTTCAAGACGATGGCGGGGAACCTGGCGGATATCGAGGAGCGCTTCAAGAGCGCGGCCACCCACCTGGAGACCGTGATCCGCAGCATCGACGAGGCGAACCGGACGATCGTGGAGGAGGTATCCACCGTCTTGGGGGAGATCCAGTTCCAGGATGTAATGCGGCAACGGGTGGAGCATGTGAACGAGGGGCTCGATCAGCTGACCGCTCTGGCACGGGAGACGAGCCTCTGGCTCAGCGGTGGGGGAGAGGTGCCGGCAGTCCGCCTGAGCGATTGCATGGATGCCTTTGACGAGAAGTACGTCATGCAGGCGCAGCGGGAGACTCACACAGCGGTGCTGGGGGGAGTAAAGGGTGCGTCCTCGGCGCCGGTGCAGAAGATAGAGCTTTTCTGATGAAGAAGGACCCCTCTGCAGAAGAGAAAGAGCAGGGGCACCTGGAGGAGCTGGAGAGGCTGCGCCAGCAACTCTCCGACTGCTCGATGCACCTTGCCTACTTCCAGGAGAGCGAGGAAAAGTACCAGCGCTTCTTCGCGGCGATATCAGACGCGATATTCCTCTTCGACCAGGAGAGCGGCGCCATCGTCGAGAGCAACGACATGGCCCGGCAGCTGTACGGCTATTCTCCGTGGGAGCTGCGGGGGATGCAGGTGGGGCTTCTCGATGCCGACCGCGATTCACTGCGTCACCCCGAATTCCGGGTTGGAGGTGGGGGAGGCGGGCACCTTGCGGAGAGGGTGCACCGGAGAAAGGACGGCAGCTTCTTCCCCGTCGAGGTCTCCTTCGGGAACTACCTGTGGAGAAGCAGGGTGCACAGCTACATCATCTGCCGGGACATCACCGCCCGCAAAAGGGCGCAGGACGCGGCCCGGCAGGCGGAGGAATTTGCCCGCTCCACCATCGACGGGCTGAGCGCCAATATCTGCGTCATCGACCAGGAAGGGACGATCGTCGTCACAAACAGCGCCTGGAGGAGCTTCGCCGTGCAGAACTTGGGAGTCCCCGGGAGGTGCTGCGAAGGGGTGAATTATCTCCAGGCCTGCTCACGTGATCTCTCCGAGGTGAAGGAGGAGATAGACTACACGGTGGCAGGGATCCGGGGAGTAATGGACGGGAGCCGAGGCTCCTTCATGAAGGAGTACACCTGCCACTCCCCCTGCGAGGAGCGGTGGTTCGTGATGAGGGCGAACGCCTTCCAGGCGGGTGACGCGAGGTACGTGGTCATCTCCCACGAAAACACCACCTCCAGGGAAATCGAGCTGATGCGCAACAAGGCGCGCATGGAAAGCCTCGTGCGGCTGTCGCGCAGCGTCTCCACCGACATCTTCGACTTCCTGGAGGTTGCGCTTGACGAGGCGATAAAGCTGACGCGCAGCTCGAACGGGCAGCTCTACTGCTGGGCCGACAGAAAACTCGACATGGTGAAGTGCCGCCCTCAGGGGGAGAGATGCTGGGCGCACTGCTCTCGGACCTGCTGCAATATCGGCGAGACCGAGTTGATGGAGCAGGTGCTGCGCGAGCGAAAGCCGGTGACGAGGAAGTTTGTGACCGCCGAGGGGAGTGCAGCCCGCTCTTCCGGTGAGGAGGGTGGCATCTGCAACCTCCTCTGCGTGCCTGCTTTCGATGGCGAGAAGGTGCTCGCGGTCCTTGTCATCACCAGCACCATACCGTACAGCCAGACGGACCTCCTGCAGATCACCCTCCTCATGGACTCGGTGCAGCGCATGACGGAGCGGCTGCGCGCGGAAGAGGAGCTCAGAAAGGCGAAGGAGGAGGCGGAGACCGCGAACTGTGCCAAGAGCACCTTCCTCGCGAACATGAGTCACGAGATCCGCACCCCCATGAACGGAATAGTGGGGATGACGGAGCTTCTGAAGATGACGGAGCTCAGCGAAGAGCAGGCGGAGTACGTGGAGGCGCTCGGCGAGTCGGGAAACAACCTCCTGGACCTGATAAACGACGTCCTCGATCTTTCGAAAATCGAGGCGCACAAGGTGAGGATCGAGCTGGCCGAGCTGAATCTGAAGCGGTGCATTGAGGACGTCATCCTGACGCAGAGATCGCTGATAAGCGGGAAAGGACTCACCGTAGCGGTGCAGATCGACCCGAAGATCCCCCCCGTACTGGTGGGGGACCAGCTGCGGCTGAAGCAGATCATCCTGAACCTCCTGGGGAACGCCATAAAGTTCACCTCGCAAGGGGGAATCACCATCTCGGCACAGACCGTGGTGCGCTCGAAGCAGGAAGTGACCGTCTCGATCTCGGTGCGCGACACCGGTATCGGCATCTCCCCTGAATCGATGAACCGCATCTTCGAGCCGTTCTCCCAGGAGGACAGCTCTGTCACGCGCAACTATGGCGGTACCGGGCTGGGGCTGAGCATCAGCATGCGGCTCGCGCAACTGATGCGCGGGCAGATCTCGGTGGAGAGCGAGCGGGGGGAAGGAAGCTCCTTCACCCTCACCCTCCCGTTCATTCCGGGGCAGACCCCCCCGGCAGAAGGGAAGAAGGCGTGTCCCCCCATCGTGTGGCAGGGGGCGCCCCTCAAGGTACTTCTGGCAGACGATAACGACATCAATATAAACCTGGCACGGTCTCTTTTGACGCAGCTGGGGCACGAGGTGGTGGCGGCGGTGAACGGGAAAGATTGCCTGGTGGCGCTGAAGAACTCCTCCTTCGACCTGGTGCTGATGGACATCCAGATGCCGGTACTGAACGGCAGGGACGCGCTCCAGGCGATACGCGGGATCGAGAAGAACACGGCCCTTCATCAGCCGGTCATCGCCGTCACCGCCTACGCGCTGCGCGGGGACGAGGAACGCTTCCTGGAGGACGGCTTCGACGGCTACCTCTCGAAGCCGTTCAAGCCACAGGAGCTCATCAAGGAGATGCAGCGGGTCATGGAGAAGTTCCCGCCGGCAGAAAGGGGCGGCCGAAAGGGCGCGAATGCGTGAGCTACCGAGAAAGAGAATGTGCACCACTGCTGCACTTACCGGTATATGTGAGGACCGACTATGAAATCGTTGATTGTAGAGGACGACAAGATATCCGGCCAGGTGCTGGAAAAGATGATGTCCAGGCATGGCAGCTACGACATCGTGATGAACGGAAAGGATGCACAGCTCCTTTTCGAGAGGGCGCTCCAGTCGGGGGAGCGCTACGACCTCGTCCTGATGGACATCATGGTGCCGGAGGTAGACGGACTGCAGGCGGTCTTGGCGATCCGGAAGGCGGAGGCGCGCATGCAGATTCAGCTGGCCGAGCGGGTGAAGGTGATCATGACCACCGCTCTCGATGATCCCCGCACGATCATGAAGGCGCTGTACGAGTGCGACGCCGACTCCTACCTGGTGAAGCCGATCAGGCTGCAGAAGCTCGAGGAGGAGCTGCGCACCCTCGGCCTCTTCTGACCTCCCTTTCGTCGAATCACAGCCACCCGTCCCTCCCGGTGCTCCCGCTTTGGCGCGCGATTTGCCTGAGGTCTTCCCGCTGGAGTAGAATGAGGAAGAGCGCTTCGACGTGACATCTCTCCCGTGGACAGTGTCGCCCCCGGGTCGTCGCGTCGGGCCAGGATGAAGGAGGAGACGATGGCTACCTTCAAGGGAACGGTGGAAGGCTCGAGGAGGGGCGGTCCCGGTTATCTGCCGAAGCAGGAGGGTGAGATTTCCTTCCCGTACGACCGCACCGCATTGCTCGTGATAGACCCGGTGAACGACCTCCTCTCGGAGGGAGGCGCCGGTTGGGATATGACGAAAAAGACGGTGACCATGAACAACGTCATCGGTCACCTGAAGGGCGCGATCGAGGGGGCGCGACGCTGCGGTATCCCCGTCATTTTCGGCCCCATGGCCTACACGGAGGAGGACTACACCGAAGGGCAGCTGCACAGGAGAAGCGGCATCAACCGCCTCATGTACGAGAGGAGGATGTTCCTCGCCGGGAGCTGGGGTGCGGACTTTCACCACGACCTGCAACCGAAGGACTCGGAGATCGTTCTGGAACCGCACAAGGGGATCGACGTTTTCGAGACTGACCTCCCCGAACACCTGGAGCGCCTTGGCGTGACCCATCTCGTGATCTGCGGGATGATCGCAAACCTCTGCTGCGAGTCCACGGGGCGCAGGGCGATGGAGGGGGGCTACGACGTCACCTTCATATCGGACGCCATCGGCGCCTCCAGCATCGCGGCGTATGAGGCCGCGATCCACGTGAACTACCCCCTGATAGCGAACGCCGTTATCACTACCGACGAGTTTCTCGCCGGCTTCCGGAGCGCAAGAGGAAGGCGGGTGGACGTGCAGGCCGGCGACAGGGTCTTCGGCTCCGACCACGGGGAGATCGGCTTCGTGGACGAGGTGTACGGCGACTCCGGCGAGATGGAGGCCCATCTGCTGATCCCGCGCGGCATCTTTACCCACCACGACCTGTACATCCCGCTGGAAGCGGTGGTGAAGCGTGCCGGTCGGGAGGTCTTCATAAACATCCCGAAGGCCGCGCTGATCCACATGGGGTGGGGGAAACCGCCGTGGCGCACGGCGCGGAGGAGAAAGCTCGGTCCGCCGGGCGCCGCCGTCGAACGCCTGTACGGCTCCCGCTCTCCCGGCGGGACCGTGACGGGTTTTTGACTTTCAGCGCCATGAGAGTGGCGCTTTCGAGTGTGGAAGGTCCCCCCAGGAAACGGAGCCCGAGCTTCAAGGAATGGCCGGGTCAGGAATGGCCCGGTCTTTTTTTGTCTGCGTTACCGGCTGATTTCGTTGATTAATCTATGCAAACGGTTCTCCTTCTCCTCCGCGCGGAGCTGCCCCGCCCCTTTTAGGCACACCGGTTGCAATCCTCCAATCCGGAACCGCTCGGTACACGATGGTTCCCTTTTTTTCCACTGGAATGGCAGTACCCAGGCCGAAAGGGCTGTAGAGGAGGCGCGGTGAGCACACGAGAAGTCAGTCACAGGAGTTCGTACCGGCAGGAGGAGACGCGGGCACCGTACTCGCCGGGGTGGAAGGTCCCGGAAGAGACCGGAGGGGTGGCGACGGTGGAGCAGCAGCTCGCGGAGGCGAGGTTTCTGGTGGACTTCTGCCGCGCCATCTATGGCGAACGCGACCCCAAAGTGGTATGTGCCATTGCCGCTCAAGCGCTCTACGACTACTTCGGATACCGGCTGGCCCAGTTCTCCTTTGTGGATGGGGAGCTCGAGAGTGTTTTCTTCATGCCGAGACGGAAAGGGGAAGGGCGCGGCTCCTGCGATGTCTCTCCTGTGGAACTCCCGTTGCTGAAAAAGAGGCGCTTTTCCCTTGCCGGGAGCGGGGGTGACTCCGGCTTCGACATCACGGTGCGCTTCCCGATGGGGCTCGGCCAACTCCGCATCGTCGAGGTGGAGCAGGAAACCCGCGAGGCCTCCGCAGAGTTTTTGCAGCGGATTGCCGACTGCCTTGCGATGGCCCTCGACACCGCAATCGAGCACAGCCGGCTGCAGGAGCTTTCGCTACGCGACCCGATGACGGGGCTCCTGAACCGGAGGGCCTTTGAGGATCTCCTCGACATCGAGGAAGAGCGACGTGACTCCCCGCCGTTGTCGGTGCTGATGATCGATATAGATGATTTCAAGTCCGTGAACGACCGCTTCGGGCATCCTGCAGGTGACGAAGTCATTTCGTCCGTGGGGAAGGCTATCGTGGAGGCGCTGCGCGGGGCGGACCTGGCGGCCCGCTACGGTGGCGAGGAATTTGCGGTCCTTCTGCCGGCGACCGTGGTGAAGGACGCCTATTCGGTGGCGGAGCGCCTGCGGTCGCGGATAGCTGCCCTGGCCTTTGATTTTTGCGGGGAGCGGCTGGAAGTCACCGCGAGCCTCGGGGTGGCGAACCGCACCGTGAAGGAAGATTGCAGCGTGCGGGAGCTTTTGGGGTTAGCGGACCAGGCACTGTACGAGGCAAAAAGACGCGGGAAGAACAGGACGCTGATTCAGGACCCTTCCGCGGAAAAAGAAGGAAACGTGCGGCACAGCCGGAAAGGGAGCCATCCGTCGGTTTCCGGAACGTTATAGAGGAAGGTCCCCGCGGCCCCTCCCTTTCAAGTGAGCGTCGGGGTGGCGGATGGTCCATGTAGGCCGGGATAAGCCGCCAGGCGTTCCCGGCGGTCCACCAAGGCGCAGCCGCGCGGCAGCAAATGCCGGAAACGCTACCGCTTATTCCGGCCTACAATGCCCGCGCTCCTAACACGATTCCCTACCTTCAGGTCCCCGAAGATCTACGCCACCCGCCTCGCTCCCAGATATCTCGCCTTGAAATAGTCCGTGTTCATATCCGACACCGTCACCTCACCCTGGTGCGACGACGCGTGCATCATCTTTCCATTCCCGAGATAGATCCCGACGTGCGAGGGGTACGACGCATACGTCCTGAAGAAGACGAGATCCCCTTCCTTCAGATCCCCCGGCTCCACGTCCGCCCCCATCTTTATCTGCTCCCGCGCAGTGCGGGGGAGCCTGATGTTGTGCTCCCGGAATACCTGTTGGACAAAACTGGAGCAGTCGATCCCCTCCTGGCTCTCGCCGCCGAAGAGGTAGGGAATGCCGAGGAATTGCGAGGCGGTGCGAGTGATGGCGGAGGTATCGCTATCTTGCGCCGTCCCCTCGGCGGGACGGGCCAGCATTGGGGGAGCCTGCGCCTCACGCGGTGCGATCTCCGCAAAGCGCGCCAGACCCTTGAGAACCGCGGAGAGGGTGGGGCTCGCCACAGAATCCGACCCCCGACTCTCTCCCGTCAGCGCCAGGGAGTTCTGCATCATCTCGATGCGCAGAAGCTCCGCTGCGATCTCTTCATCCTTCACCGGAGCCTCACTCCCTTCTGTCGCAAGGCGCGCAAGGAGGTTCTCGAAGGAGGCGCGGCTGGCGGTTTTTCCCGAGGCAGGGTGAATGGCGCGGCCAAGGGGCATGGTGCTCTGCAGGGGATCGATCGACATCTTTCTCCTCTGTGGGGATCAGAATGGGCAGTGATTTGACGCTTTAAGTCAATGAGCCGACGCAAAAAGGGACTCCGTCGACAGCACCTTTTCCGCCGCGGGCGCCGGTTCTCAGGCTCTCCGGACGTGGCTTAGGCTCGTTTTCCGGGGGAAAAGCGCGCCTCCTGCCTGTCCCCGGGATCTGGAGGGCCGTCCATGAGGATGCACGGAGGACATGCAGCTCCCCCCGGAACTGCAACTTGCGCTCCAATGCCACACCCCCTGCACATTGCCATATAAAGGGGCTACGCCTTATAATTTCCATATGGCTGGACGGTGGTGCCATCGGGGGAAGCGTCATGACGGAAAGTGACGAGCTGGCGGCGAGAAACAAACAGCTGGAGAGCCAGATAGCGGAGCTCAAGAGCAGGGAGGAGGTGCTGCGCAAGCTCGCGGCGGCGGTGGAGCACAGCCCCATCTCTGTCATGATCACCGACGTGAGCGGCAGGATCGAGTACGTCAACCTCAAGTTCTGCGAGGTCACCGGCTACTCCCTGACGGAGGTTATCGGCCACAACCCGCGTATCTTGAAGGGGGACGCCCTGCCGGAGCAGTTCTACCGCGAGATGTGGACGACCATCCTCTCCGGGCGGGAGTGGCACGGCGAATTTCACAATCGAAACAAGGACGGGAGCTACGTGTGGGAGCTCGCGTCGATCTCCCCTATCATGGATCCGTCCGGGGTGATAACGCATTTCGTGGGGGTAAAGGAGGACATAAGCGAGCTGAAGAGGCTGCAGAAGGAGTTGGGGCAGATGGCCCACTCCGACAGGCTCACCGGGCTCCCGAACCGGGCGCTCTTTTTCGACCGTCTTGAACAGGCGTTGATACATGCGCGGCGAAAGAGGAGCCGCTTTGCCCTCCTTTTCCTCGACCTCGACGGCTTCAAGGCGATCAATGATACCCACGGCCATCAGGCAGGGGACGAGCTGCTGCAGGCTGTGGCACACCGTCTCACCTTCTGCGTGCGTGAGTCCGACACCGTTGCCCGCATGGGGGGAGACGAGTTCATCATCATCCTCGGCGACATCAACCATTGGGAGGAGCCGGGGCTGGTGGCGCGCAAGGTACTGGAGGCATTCAGCTCCCCCTTCCACATCGGAGAGATCACCTGCACGGTGGGGGTCTCCATAGGGATCAGCGTCTTTCCCGACGACGCCGAGGACGCGAACAAGCTCATCTCCAAAGCCGATTTCGCCATGTACGAGGCGAAACGGAGCGGGAAGAACAACTTCAGGTACAGCTCCATGGAATACAGGAGACGCTGACACCCCCTCCCACCCGTCGGGAGTCCTCGAATCCATACATGCGTCCGCCTCCCCGCGTGCTCCGGGCATTCTTGACAAGCATGCGCCATTGGTAATGATTGGAGCGGAAAGGTACCTATCTTCCCGGCAGATAAAAGGAGTGATCGCTATGGAAATGGAAGGGGGACTCACCCGGCGGGAACTGCTGGCGGCGGCCGCTGCCTTGACCGTATCATCCATCTTTCCTGAGCCGATTCTCGCGGCACTCCGGGACCAGGACATGCCGTACCGGACGCTCGGGCGTACCGGTGAGAAGGTATCCGTCATCGGTCTCGGTGGCTTCCACATCGGCAAGCAGGAGGATGAGAAAGAAAGTATCAGGATCATCCGCACCGCCATAGACAGCGGCATCAACTTCATGGACAACTGCTGGGACTACAACAACGGCGCCAGCGAAGAGCGGATGGGGAAGGCGCTGGAGGGCGCGCGGCAGAAGGTCTTTCTCATGTCGAAGATAGACGGGCGGGACAAGGCGACCGCGGCGAAGCAGATAGAGGAGTCGCTGCGGCGGCTCCGTACCGATCGCATCGACCTCATGCAGCTCCACGAGGTGATCCGTGATTCCGACGCGGAGAAGGCGTTCCGACCCGGGGGCGCGATGGAGGCGCTCCTGGAGGCGAAGAAGGCGGGGAAGGTCCGCTACATAGGCTTCACAGGGCACAAGAGCCCCGCAATCCATCTGAAGATGCTGGAAACCGCCTTCAGCCACGGGTTCACCTTCGACACCGTGCAGTTGCCGCTAAACGTGATGGACGCTCACTTCGACAGCTTCGAAAAGAAGGTGCTCCCGGTCCTCCTGAAGCACAAAATCGGGGTCCTGGGGATGAAGTCGATGGGGGACGGGATACTTCTGCAAAGCAAGGTGGTGACGCCCGTTGAATGCCTCCACTACGCCATGAGCCTTCCCACCAGTGTGGTGATAACCGGCTGCGACTCGGTGCCCATTCTGCAGCAGGCGCTGAAGGCAGCCCGCGGTTTCAAGCCGCTGAAGGAGGCCGAGGTGGTCGCGCTCCTGTCGCGCACCGCGAAAGCGGCAAAGGACGGTGCGTTCGAAAAGTACAAGACCTCACGCGACTTCGACGGCACATATCATAACCCGGAGTGGTTGGGGCCGAAAGGGGCTTGAGAGCGCGATGAGCGTACCGTGCGGGCGCGGGCGCCGGAGCGCAGGCATCATTGCCTGGGTTGGCGGCGCAGCCGCCATAGCATTTCGGCGCATCACATATGGACGAAACAGAAACGCCCTCTTCCCCGCCGGGAGAGGGCGCGTTTGTATCGGTTCATCCTAGGACGGCGCGCTTTTCTCTAGTAGAACAGGAGCCTGGGCGTCCCCTCCCTTTCAAGGGGAGGGACAGGGTGGGGATGGGGTACAGGTTGAAGAGCGCCGCCCCCATCCCCCTCCTGTCCTCCCCCTTGAAAGGGGAGGGACGCGCTGCCGACTGCCCGGCGCAATCCTCGTCCAGTAATTCCGGATCAACCTTCTAGTCGGCTGCTTCTCATGCTCTACTGGAGCGGAAGCCTTACCACCACGCGGGTGCCTTTGCCCGGCTCTGACTCCACCGACATCCGTCCCTTGTGCACCTGCGTCACGATCCAGAAGGAAACCGACAGTCCCAGACCCGTCCCCTCTCCCACCTCCTTGGTGGAAAAAAACGGCTCAAATACCCGCTGCCGTACGTCTTCCGGCATGCCGGGACCGTTGTCATCGACCTCGACCGCCATGAAAAGATCTTCCTTCCACAGCTTCACCGTGATGCGAGGCGGCTGGTCTCCCGGCGCGTCGCACATCGCCTGAGCCGCATTGACGAAAAGATTCACCAGCACCTGCTCGATTTCCACCGCCACCATCGGCACCTGCGGCAGGTCCGGCTGGTAGTGGCGCACGATCTCGATGCGGGAGAACTCGCACTTTCTCCTGAGTTCGATGCTGCGCGAGGAGAGGTCGAGGGCATGCTCCACGACTTCGGTGAGGTTTGAGAGCTGTGCCTGGGCGGTCTCTGCCTGGCTCAGACGCAAGATGCTGTTGACGATGTGCCCGGCGTGGGCGGTCGACTCGCGGATGGCGTCGATGAACTTCTGGATCTGCCGCTCCTCGAAGTACGCCTGGAGCCGGTCCATGGTGAGTCCGAGAGCGGCGGCAGCCTCCATGTTGGGGGGGGAATCGTTGCTGAGGCGCCGCTCGATGTTGCGTGCCGCCTGGCTGACCACGTGCAAGGGGTTGTTGACCTCGTGCGCCATCCCGAAGGCGAGCCGCCCCAGCGATGCCATCTTCTCCGACTGCAGCATGAGCTCCTGCGTCCGCACCTTTTCCGTCACGTCGTCGATCTTCAGCACCGCCCCCTCCGCCTCGTCGTACGAAAGGGGGTATATCACGATATCGTAGATGTGCCGCTCCTCTCCGCGGTGCAATTCGAACCTCTCGGCGCTCTTCGGCTCATGATCCTGCTCGACCTGGGTGCGCAGCTCCGCGACGGTGGCGTGGAACTCTGGCAGCACCTCGCCGAGGAGCCGGCCGAGCGCGTCAGATTCCGAGAGCCCCGTCACCAGCTCCGCCTGACGATTCCACTGGGTGATATGGTCGTCGGCGCCGATGCCGACGAGAACGGACGGCATGGAGTTTATGATGTCGGCGAGGTAGTTCTTCAGCCTCTGTATCTCCGCCTCCTGCCTCTTTGCGTCGGTTATGTCCTGCTTCACCGAGACGATGTTGACGATTGCTCCTTCCTCGTCCTTGATCGGAGAGACGGTGGCGAGCTCGTAGAAGATCTCCCCGGCCTTCTTTTTGCCGGGAAACTCTCCGCGCCAGTCAATCCCCCTGTTCACGGTGCCCCACATCTCCTCGTACGTCGCGGCCGCATCCGTCGCCAGCTCGCGCTGGTTCATCCCCAACACCTCGTCAGTGGCGTACCCGGTGAACTCGCAGAACTTCGGGTTCACATACTCGATATCGCCGTCTTTGTCGGTGATCACCACCATGCTCTGGCTCTGCTCGACTGCGCGGGAGAGTTTGCGGATGTACTCGTTCTGGTCGTTGACAAGGCGCTTCAGGAGGACTTCCTCGATGATCTTGTCCAGGAGGGCGAAAAACTGACGGTGATTGACCGGCTTGAGGATGTAGTGGTCGATCCCTATTTCTATGGCGCTGAGGAGAAAGTTGCTGTCGGAGTGGGCGGTGACGGCGGCGATGATGACCTCGCGATTGTGCCTTTTGATCTCGCGCGCCATCTGGATGCCGTCCATGACCGGCATGCTGACGTCGGTGACGACGATCTCCGGCCGGTGCTGGAGGAAAAGCTCAAGTCCCATAGCGCCATTTTCGGCCTGGTGCAGGGTGAGGCCGGGGTACTTGAGGGAGATGCTTCTTCCCATCATGTTGCGCGCCTGCGCCTCATCCTCGACAAGGAGGAGGGTCACGCCGCGTGTTTCCTGCGCCCGGTTCACCATTTCATGCCTCTTTACCTATGTGCTGTGCCATTTCCATAGTATACGGCTTTCGCTGGTTCGAGTGCAGGCTCCTTAATGTTGAAGACGCCAAAAAGTTAACACAGAGCGGCTCCGTTGCAACGGCGCCTGTCAGAGAAAGGGCAGGGAAGGGATCTCGAAGATGATTCTGGAGAGACGAAGTTGCAGCGGGGGAAGAGAAGGAACAGGTCGCCGCTCATTCGAGGGAACAGACGGTGCCTGCCTGTTTCAGTATGAAGCGGGAGGGGCCGAAAAAAAGGGGGCGCTGTACCGGCGCCCCCTCGCATCTTCACGCTGGGTCAGAATCTCTCAAACCCTATGTCGCCCGCTGTCCCTGCATCGCCCATTGCTATGCACATTCCGGAACCTTTCCTGCCCGGCTCCGGGTGCACAAGGAGAGAACGGGTCTTCACCGCCCCTTTCGGGACCGGACGGCGCCGCGGCTGCGCACTTTCCGAGCCCGCCACCTTAAAAAAGGAGACCGCCGCCTGTAACTGCTCTGCCTGGCTTGCGAGTTCCTCTGCCGTGGAACTCATCTCCTCCGCCGCGCCGGCGTTTTGCTGGATAACCTGGTCTAGCATCTGGATCGCCTTGTTGATCTGCAGCGCACCTGTGTCCTGTTCCCTCGATGCCGCGCTGATTTCCTGCACCAGTTCCGCGGTCTTCTGAATGTCCGGAACGAGCCGGTTCAGCATTTCCCCGGCCTCTTCTGCCACCGCCACGCTGGTGACCGACAGCTCGCTTATCTGCCCTGCCGCGGTCTGGCTTCTTTCGGCAAGCTTTCGCACCTCGCTCGCCACCACGGCAAAACCCTTGCCGTGCTCCCCTGCGCGCGCCGCCTCGATGGCAGCGTTCAGCGCAAGCATGTTCGTCTGCCGCGCGATCTCCTCGATGATCCCGATCTTCCCTGCGATCTCCTTCATCGCGGCGACTGTCTGCTCGACCGCCTTCCCCCCTGTCAGGGCATCGTGGGCGGATTTCATGGCAATCTTCTCGGTCTGCAGCGCGTTGTCCGCGTTCTGCCTGATGTTGGCCGACATCTGCTCCGTCGATGACGACGCCTCCTCCGCAGCGGCCGCCTGCTGCGTGGCGCCCTCCGAAAGGGACTCCGCGCTTGTGCTGAGCTCGCCACTGCCGGAGGCGACGTTGTCGGCGGCAGCCTTCACCTCGCCCACCACGTGGGAGAGCTGCTGCACCATCGAGGCGAGTGCCTGCATAAGCTCGTCTTCCGGGGAGCGTTCTTGTACCTCCACCAGCAGGTTTCCTTCGGCGATCGCCTGCGCCGCTGCGGCGATGGTGGTCATGGAGTCAATGAGGGCGTTCAGGTTTTCCTTGATGACATTGTATTGGCCGAGGTACTGCTGGGTGACCTTCGGGGGGATGTTCCCCTTGCTGATGCGGTCGATGTACTCGGCGGTGGACATGAGGGGGGTAACGATGTTGGTCACCGTGTCGTTTACCCCCTGCACCAGCCGGTGCCACTCACCCACAAAGAGGGAGGCATCCGCGCGCTGGTCCAGCCTCCCCTCTGCGGCAGCGGTTATCAGGATCCGCGTCTCCGTGAGGAGGTCGTTCATCGTAGCGACGAGCCCGTTCAGGTTGTTCTTGATCAGATTGTACTGCCCCCGGTACTCCTCCGTTATGGCGGGGGGGATCACCCCCTTAGCGACCTGGTCCAGGTATCGCGCCGCCAGCATGAGGGGGGAGACGATGTTCTCCACGATGTTGTTCATGCCGCACACCAGCTGCTGCCACCCGCCTACAAAACGCTCCCCGTCCGCCCGCTCGTCGAGCTCACCGCGAGCACAGGCACCGGCCAGGCGGTCCGCCTCCGAGAGGAGGTTATTCATGATGTCGATGCAGTTTTTCAGGTTGTTCTTGATCTCGTTGAAGTCGCCCCGGTAGGAGTCGGTAATCCGCGGCGGGATGTCCCCCTTCGAGATGCGGTCGACGTACTCCGCCGCCACGCTGAGCGGAGTCACCACCGCGTCCAGTGTCTCGTTGACACCGGCGATGATTTTCCGGAAGTCGCCCTGATGGCGCGAGGCGTCGGCGCGGCTGGAGAGGTTCCCGGCCAGGGCATCCTCGGTGAGCGCTGAGGCATCCTCAATGACGGAGCGCACGGAGACAGCCATCTTCTCCATCGCCCTCTGCAGCATCCCCGTCTCGTCATGGGCGGAGGTGTCGAACTCGACCCCCATGTCACCCTCCGCAATGCGTTCCGCGGCACTGATGCAGCGCCTGACGGGGATAAGGATGCTGCGGGCTAGGTACGCCGCCACACCGAGGGCGAGTGCAATGGCAAGCCCCAGCACTGCGGTGACCGTGATGAGTGTGGTTTTCGCCTGCGCTGCCGACTCCCCCTTCATCTTCTGCATTCTCGCATCGATCCCGGTGGCGAACTCGGTCACCATCTGCTCACTCTGGTGTGTTGCCTCCTTGTACTGCCCGATGGCGGTGGAGGCTTCCTGCGGGCTCCTTATCTTTCCGGCCTGCACGTCCTGCAGGACCCGATGGTATCCAGCCGCGTAGGCATCGGCCGCCTGACGTATGGCAGCAACGACGGCGCTGTCGCGGGGGTCGCTGAGGAGCTTTTCGACGGCGGCGAGACGTGAGCGGAAGTGCTCCAGCGACTGGTCCCACTTCACGCGGTACTCCTCTACCTTCGCAGCGTTCCCCACACTCAAGAAACTGTCCTTTTCGTAGCGCCGCATCATGTTGATGTTGGCCCGCGCCCGCTGGGCGTATTCCACGAGCTTCGCCTCGCGGTCTATGAGGCGGCTGTTCAGTGCAGAGAGTTGGGACAGCTCGTACACACCCATTCCGCCGACGATGGCGAGAAAGAGGATGTTGATGGCCGAGGCGAGGAAGAGTTTCTGCCCGATTTTCATGCTGGTACTCCTATGATGATATTAGCTGCCGGCATTTCCTGGAGGGGAATCGGGTACGGAAAAGGGAGAGCTTCTGTTGGGACGCCGTCGCCCCCTCCGGAAGAGTGGAGGGGGCTGTACCGTGGCGTGCGGGTGCCCCTTCTTGCGAAAGGGAGGGTTTCAGGGATATCCGAGTGAAAGGGAAAAACGAAGAAGGCGCGGTGGAGAAAGGGGCGCGGCTTGGCGCGCCCCCCGTTGTCCCTACCTTTTCAGGTGCTGATCAATACCGCTCGAACTCTCCGTCCGGCAGGGCCGATCCTTCACCCATTACCAGGGAGTGTCCCTTTCTCGAGCAGGAATCCTGGTGCGCCAGCGGGTGCTTCGGTGTCGCCACCGGCTTGGCGCGGCGCTCCGCGTGTCTTTGCACGACTCCTGTGGTCTGCACCTTGAAGAAGCCGACCGCCCCCTGCAACTGCTCTGCCTGGCTCGAGAGCTCCTCCGCGGTGGAGCTCATCTCTTCCGCCGCGCCTGCGTTTTGCTGGATGACCTGGTCGAGCTGCTGGATCGCCTTGTTGATCTGCACCGCTCCCGCATCCTGCTCCTTGGAGGCGGCGCTGATCTCCTGCACCAGCTCTGCGGTCTTCTGGATGTCCGGCACCAGCCGGTTCAGCATGGCGCCGGCCTCTTCGGCAACTGCTACGCTGGAGACGGAGAGCTCGCTGATCTCCCCTGCTGCGGCCTGGCTTCTCTCGGCCAGCTTTCTCACCTCGCTCGCCACCACCGCAAACCCTTTCCCGTGCTCCCCTGCGCGCGCTGCCTCGATAGCCGCGTTCAGTGCCAGCATGTTCGTCTGGCGCGCGATCTCCTCGATGATGCCGATCTTCCCTGCGATCTCCTTCATGGCGACCACCGTCTGCGCCACCGCTTTCCCGCCTTCGAGCGCGTCGTGTGCCGACTTCACGGCGATCTTCTCGGTCTGCAGCGCGTTGTCGGCATTTTGCCTGATGTTTGCCGACATCTCTTCCATGGAGGAGGATGCCTCTTCCGCGGCCGCCGCCTGCTCGGTGGCGCCCTGGCTCATGTTTTCGGAGCCCGAGCTCATCTCCATCGCCCCTGCAGCGACGTTGTCGGCCGCCGCCTTCACCTCGCCCACCACACTGGAAAGCTGCTGCACCATGGCGGCGAGCGCCCGCATCAGCTCGTCCTCGTCGGAGCGCTCCCTGATCTCGACCAGGAGGTTTCCTCCGGCGATCTCCTTGGCGGCCTGGGTGATGGTCTTCATGGCGTCGATGAGGACGTTGAGGTTGTTCTTGATGGTGTTGAACTCGCCGTTGTAGGCCTCGACGATCCTCGGGGGGAGATCCCCCTTGGATATCCGCTCGACGTACCCTGCTGCGACGTTCAGCGGGCCGATGACCGCGTCGAGCGTGTCGTTCACCCCCTGCACGATCCTGCGGAAGTCGCCGCTGTGGCGCGAGGCGTCGGCACGGGTGGCGAGTTTACCCTGCACGGCGCTCTCGGCCAGGAGATTTGCGTCCGCCACGAGAGCATTGACGTTGTCGATACAGTTGTTGAGGTTCAGCTTTATCTCGTTGAAATCGCCCTGGTAGGTATCGCTTATCTTCGGGGGGATGTCACCTTTGGAGATGCGGTCCACATACCCGGCGGCGACCCTCAGCGGGCCGACCACCGCGTCGAGCGTCTGGTTCATACCCTCCACGACGCCGCGGAACTCGAAGTTGATCTTCTGCACGTCGCCGCGGGTGCCCAGTTTCCCCTGCACAGCCGCTTCAGTGAGGCGGCTACTCTCGTCCAGCAGAGACTTGAGTATCCTCCCGATGTTGCGGGAGAGGAAGATCCCCATCCCCATACCGAAGAGGACGCATCCGACGACAAGTGCTATGAGGTACGCCCGGCTTTCCTTGTAAATCTCGGTGGTGATGTTGGAGAGGTCCTTGGCGTTCCCCTCCTTCAGCTGGGCGAGC
Source organism: Geomonas sp. RF6 (assembly GCF_021044625.1). NCBI lineage: Bacteria > Pseudomonadati > Thermodesulfobacteriota > Desulfuromonadia > Geobacterales > Geobacteraceae > Geomonas > Geomonas sp. RF6. The sequence goes on from NZ_CP087999.1 coordinate 2,387,869, forward strand.
TCCGTGAGGGTATCGTCCACCACGGTGATCTTCTGGCGTCCCTCCCCCATTGAAAGCTCGGCAGACTGCCTGCTCTTCTGGAAGTCTTCACTTAGGGCTAGCTGCACCACCTTCTTGCTCACCGGCAGGTACTCGGCCCAGGCCTTGTCGAGCTTCGCCACAGTCGCCTTCCCCTTTTCCGACGTGAAAAGGAGGCGAGCCTTATCCATGTTTTCCGTGTACAGCTTCTCAGCCGTCTGGTAGAGCTGCAGGAATTTCTCCCGCTCCGTCTTGCTGCTGGAGAGGAGGATGTTCTTTTCCGCCCGCGCCATGTACATGAGGTCGATGTTCGCTTCCTTGGCATAGGAGAGGCCGCGCAGTTCCTTCAGGTACATCTGGTCGGCCATGTCGTTGATCTTCGACATGTTCCTGATGCCCACGACGCCGACGACGGCGGTGATCGCGGAGAGGAGGAGGAAGGAGATGAGGAGCTTCTTGCTGATGGTCAGACGGTTGAGCAGGTTCATGGAGTTCTCCTTTGGTGTGGACAGCGGAACCGTGTTACGGCGTCATCACTTCCTATCGGCACGAGTGAATCGATGTGGATCAGGCAAAGCCTGAAAGGCGTAAGGGATTACCTCCCTACGAGTGTGCAGGTTCTAACCGTTTTCGCTCTGTGCGGTGCTACTGCCCCTCCAGCTCCACCTGGCGTACCAGCTGCGGTATGTCCAGGATGAGGGCGACCGCACCGTCACCGAGGATCGTGGCCCCGGAAACCCCTTCCAGATCCTTGTAGGCGTGCCCGAGCGACTTGATGACCGTCTGGTGCTCTCCGATGACGTGGTCGACCACCACCCCGACGGTCGTCTCGCCGACGCGGGTGATCACCACCTGCTCGAAGTCGGGGCGCTTTCCCGCCACGTTGAAGCGCTGCCGCAAGGGAAGGTAGGGGATGAGCTGGCCGCGCACCGGTACGAGGTTCCTGCCGTGCGACTTCTCCACCTGGTCCCGGGTGAGGAATACCACCTCGTCCACCAGGGAGAGGGGGATCAGGAAGCGGTCGCTTCCGATCTTTACGAGGAGCGTCTCGATGATCGCCAGGGTAAGGGGGATGCGCACCGAGATGGTCGCACCGCGGCCGCGCACGCTGCTGATCTCGATGGTGCCGCGCAAGGCGTCTATGGCGCGCTTCACCACGTCCATCCCGACTCCCCGCCCGGAGACGCTGGTGACCTTTTGCGCGGTGGAGAAGCCGGGGGCGAAAATCTGGGCAAAGATCTCCCTGTCGGAGAGCTCCGCCGTCGGGGAGATGAGCCCCTTTTCCACCGCCTTCCCGCGGATCCTTTCACGGTCCAGCCCCGCGCCGTCGTCGGCAATGGTGATGACCACGCTGTCCCCGGAATGGCGCGCCGCCAGATGCACCTTCCCCTGACGCGGCTTCCCGGCTGCGGCGCGCGCCTCCGGCGCCTCTATCCCGTGGTCGATGCTGTTTCTGATAAGGTGCACGAGGGGGTCGTTGAGCTTCTCTATGACCGTCTTGTCCAGCTCCGTCTCCGCCCCCTCCGTGGTCATCTCGATCTCCTTCCCGAGCTCCTGGGAGAGGTCTCGCACCAGCCTCTTGAATTTCGAAAAGGTGCTGCCGATGGGGAGCATCCGTATGTTCAGCACGTTGTCCCGCAGCTCGGCTGTAAGCCGCTCCACCTCCTCGGCGATCGACTTCATCTCCGGGTCCTTGCGCCCCGCCGTCGTCTGGGAGAGTCGCGCCTGGACCGTCACCAATTCCCCCACCAAGTTCACCAGGAGATCGAGCTTGTGGGCCGGTACGCGGATGGAGGCTGACCCCTCCTGGCTCTGCCGCTCCTTCTGCACCTCCTTTACATGCTGCTGCTCGGCGAGGGCGGAGGCGATCGTCTCCGGGGAGACCAGCCCCTTTTCCACCAGGATCTCTCCCAGGAGTTTCCTGCTGGCCAGCACCGACTTCATCTCATCGAGGCTCAGGTCCCCGCGCTCCACGAGGATCTCCCCCAGCATCTTGTGGTTCCCCTCTTCAGGGTCACCTGCGCCATCATCGATGAGGTCGATCTTGAGGGTGCAGTCGTCCTCCACGAAAATGAAGACTTCCTCGATGGCCTCGAGGCCGCGGTCGGTCGTCAGGACGACATCCCAGAACAGGTGGCAGCTCTCGGCGTCGATCTCCCCGAGCAGGGGGACGGCGGTACTCTGCGCAAAGACCGTGCAGCGCCCGAGCTCGCGCAGCTCGTTCAGGAGGTGCACAGGGTTGGTGCCCCGGGAGAAGATCTCCGGCGCAGGGGCGAAGCGGATCCGGTAGGTCGCCTCCACCGCGGGAGCCTCTTTCGCCGCGCCCTTCGCGGGTGCGCCCGGCGCAGCACCTCCCTTTCCCTCGCATAGCCCGCGCAGACCGGCGATGATCGCCCCGGAGCGGTGCAGGTCGACGGGGCCGGTGGCATCCAGCATCACGCGGATCTGGTCCCGGGCATCGAGGGTCAGGGTCACCAGGGTCTTCGTGACCTTCATCTCGCCGTTTCGCACCCGGTCAAAGACCGTCTCCACCTCGTGTGTGAAGGCGGCGATCTCGTCGAAGCCGAACATGGCGCCGGAGCCCTTGATGGTGTGCATGGCGCGGAAAACCCGTCCAACCAGCTCGATGTCTTCCGGGTTTTCCTCCAGCTCCAGCAGGGACGACTCCAGCTCGCTCAGGAGCTCGTACGCCTCTTCCCGATACGCCTGTGCGTGCACATCTTTCATGCCTCCTCCCTCCTGCTCCACACGCAGCTTCCGTTCAGGTCGTTGGCGCAGCGCGCCTTCTCGGCGAATCCTGCCACGATTCGCGCGGCACTGACCGCCCCATTTTCCAGCCCCTTTACCTCGAGGAGCTTCCCGTCCGCCGTGACCGTGCGGTGCAAGGCGCAGATGAGCTGCAGGCCGATGATGTCGAGCTCCTCCACCGCCGAAAGATCGAGGACGACCCCCTGCGCGGAGCTCAGTGCGTGCAGCAGGTCGTCCCTGATCTGCGTCGCGTGTTCGACGGTCATCGCCCCGGTGACTGTAATGGTCGCTTCGGTACCCTCGGGGGGTACCGCTACTGTCGCGCTGTATCTGTCCATTGATCTTTCCTGTAAAGGCCTCGGTGTGCCGCGATTGCGGGATGGTTTCTGTATGAGCGGACGTTCCGACGCTTTGTCAGACATGGAAGAGCGCGAAAGGCAAGAGGTGAGAAATAAATTATTTTTCACTAATGCATTTGAGGCTGCTCCGGTCGACCTCGGCACTCCACGTATACAGTCGGCGCCCGGTGAGAATACTTAAGGAGCAAATCGTTATGCCGCCTTTATCCCTGTCCTTTCAGCGATTGCACTTAATGGAGGGAGATTCCGGAGCCGCAGGGCGTGTGGGAGCCGCGGCGCGTGAGGCGGGAGCTTGAAATGTTGGAGTAAGCTAACTATGCGATTGTCAACGTGGTTCTGCACTTATTGTCAGGGGGGGGACAGGTTGGCAAACAGGAGATCGGGGTATAAAATGAATCTGGTTATCGTTACCAGAAGCGGTTTCAGACAGTGGCGGAGGGGAAAAAAACCTGCGGAGGGAAGCACATGACTGCCCAGAACAACAATACGCTCCGGCACCACCTGGAAGCGGTCAAGAAAGGGGACCGGGTCTTCGAAAACGCCTTTCAGGGGATCTCCCGCATGATCCTCGAGGCCGGTTTCGAGAAGGTGGTGGTGAACGCGAAGACGACTTATGATTTCAACATCTTCCGGGCCGGGCGCAAGCACACCATCGGCATGTACGACGAGATCAACAGCTTCGTCTCCTTCGTGAAGGACGCGGCGGAAGGGGGCTCCAGCAAGGAGATGGCCTTCGTCCTCGTGGGAGAACCGGGAAACGGCAAGACCTTCTTCGTCGAATTCCTCTGCGGCCAGTACCGCAACTTCCTCTCCTCGTCAAAAAACCGCAAGTACACCTTCCGGTTCGTGGGGATGGACCAGATGGGGAACTACGGCAGGATACGGGAGATCGAGTCCCAGACGTACGAGGATCCGATGATCCTCGCCATGAACCTCTTCGACGACCCGGAGGCGAACCGCCGCTTTCTCGCCGACGAGGCGGGGTTCTCCGAGGAGGACCTGGAGAGGGTGTACCGGAACTACCGCCCGCTGGGGGCGGACAGCGGCTACATCTGGAACGACCTCCGCATGCACCTGGACGACGACATGGGTGCCATGCTCGACCGGGTGCAGGTGATCCCGGTGCCGATGAGCGAGACGCTCGGCACCCTGACGGGGAAATACCCGGCGAAGGACAAGATCACCTCCTCGGCTGTCGACCTCCTCGGTGAGGAGTCGATCCAGCGCCTTTTGCACATCACCGACACCAACAACCCGTACCGCTTCGATCTCAGGCGCGGAGCGCTGGCCCGTGTCGGTGGGGGGGGGATCCACTTCTCCGACGAGATATTCAAGAACAAGAAGGACCTGGTCCAGGTCTACCTCGGCGTTATACAGAACCGGGCCATCGAGATCGACGGGTACCGCTGGCCGATCGATTCCATGATCATCGCCACCAGCAACAACTCCGAGTTCAACCGCTTCCTGGCCGAGAAGGAGGAGGCGCCGATCGTCGACCGCTGCCGCATCTGCTACGTCTCCCACAACACGAACTACAAGATGCAGGAAGGTCTCACTTCCTACTCCATCGGCGGCGAGTCGAAGACGACGCTGACCCGGGAGGAACTGCACCAGGACCCGAACCTGAACTACGCGACCTCGGTCTCTGTCGTCCTCACCCGGCTCCCCCGCAGCGAGAAGCTCACCCCCATCGAGACGATGAAGCTCGCCGCCGGCGAGGTTGCGGGTGAAAAGAGCATAAAAGCGCTCGCCGAGGTCATCGACACCCTCGGCCAGGAGCCGGACATCACGAAACGCTTCGGTCAGAAGGGGCTCGGGCACCGCAGTCTCGGGCGCTCCATCCAGATACTCAAGGAGAGCTCCGAGACGAACGAGGGGCGCTGCATGACCGCCTACGACATCTTCAAGGCGCTGGAGCGGGTCGTGCTCGACTATGTGGTGGATACAAACGAGCGCGCCAAATACCTGGAAGATTTGAAGACCGGGAAGAAGCTCTACCGCGAGCGGATCATGACGGAGATGTTCAATGCCTATATGGACGAGCCGTTCGCCATCCGCAAGGACGTGATGAACTACGTCAACATGATCATCGGGATCGACGCGGAGAACCTGGGGCCGGACCGCATGTGGAAGTACAAGGATCCCCAGTCAGGCGAGCTGAGGGCGCTGAAGATCGACGAGCGCTACGTGAAGAGCGTCGAGGAGAGGATAGGTCTGAAGACCGAGGAGCAGCGGGCGTCGTTCCGCACCTCCATCCGGAAGATCTACGGGCAGAAGATATCGGTCGACCCCAACTACGACTTCATGGACAACCTGGAGCTCGTGAAGGCGATCACCGACGTGAGGCTGAAGTCGGACATCGCCGGCGCGGGGAGCCTGATCGGCGCCCTCGCCAACCGCACGAACGAGGAAAACCAGAAGCTCTACGACCGGATGATCGTGACCATGCTCGGCAAGCTCGGTTATTGCCGCACCTGCGCGACAAAGACCATCGAGTACTTCTGCACCCAGGAAGACGAGAGCTAGAGCCTTCGCTGTCCCCTTGGATGGGGGGGCGGGAAAAGGTAGGGCGGGACCGGAAAAGACCGTTCCGGACGGCCGAGGCGCCGGGGCGGTGAGAGCGTAATGCCCGCCCTTAGGCACCAAGCCTTTTCCCGCCGTCCCCCATCGAGGGAGAAAGGGACCCGCCGCATGATACCCATACTTCCCCGCGGCTGGGGGAGAGGGGAGTCCGGCCGGTTGGCAGTGACGGTGGCCGAAGAGATGATCAGACAAGGGGTGACCGGCGGACGCCATGGCTAAGAGAGATCTGCAAAAGTACCTGGAAAAGTTACGGCAGGCCGGGCTTGACCCGGAGCGGGAGGCGCGCTTCTTGGCGGAAGTGGAGAGCGCCGACGTCGGGCATGAGACAGCGGCAGGTGAAGGTCGCCGCAACAGGACGGGGGATCCTCCGTCGCTGTACGCCTGGCAGGACATGGCGGTGCTGCAGCGCCAGCCACCCCTGCGCCCCGATCCGACCACGCAGCTCAAGTCGCTCGACGAGCTGCTGGAGCGGGACAGGCAGCGCGAGGCGGACGGCTTCCCGCGAAAGATCAAGATGGGAAAGCTCGTCAAGCCCGGGAAGGGGATGAAGGGGAAGGTTGTGGTGGTCCCCTCCACCGAGGAGGAGAAGTTCTACCACGACCCGTCGGTGCGCCCCCCGGGGGAAGAGGGGGGGACAGGGGGGAGCGGCAAGGGTGACGAAGGGGAGGTAATCGGGGAGTCGCCGGTACGCGAGAGCCAGGAAGGGGAAGCGGGCGCCGGGCCGGGGCAGGGTGAAGGGGAGGCCCACGAGATCGACGCGGGCGCCTACCAGCTCGGCAAGATCCTCACCGAGAAGTTCCAGCTGCCGAACCTGAGGGAGAAGGGGAAGAAGCGCTCCTTCACCCATTACACCTACGACCTCACAGACCGCCACCGCGGCTCCGGCCAGATCCTGGAGAAGAAGGCGACGCTGCGACGCATCATCGAGACGAACATCGCGTTGGGAAACCTGCCTGACCCCTCGAACATAGACCTCACGCGCTTTCTGATCTCTCCCACCGACAAGGTGTACCGGGTCTTTTCCGAAGAGAAGGACTTCGCGCCGCAGGCCCTGGTCTTTTTCGTGCGCGACTACTCCGGCTCCATGTCCGGAAAACCGACCGAGCTCGTGGTGACGCAGCACGTCCTCATCTACTCCTGGCTCCTGTATCAGTACGCCGGGCAGGTGGAGACGCGTTTCATCGTGCACGACACCGAGGCGAAAGAGGTGCCCGATTTCTACACCTACTACAACTCCCGGGTCGCCGGGGGAACCGAAGTCGCCTCCGCCTACAAGCTGCTGAACCAGATCGTCGCGGAGGAGAGCCTCGCCACCGACTACAACATCTACGTCTTCCAGGGGACCGACGGTGACGACTGGGACACCGGCGGCGACAAGGCGATACCGGAGCTCATAAAGATCCTGTCGTACGTGAGCAGGATGGGGGTGACCATCGCCGAGCACGGCGGCTACACCCGCCAGACCGAGGTCGCCGCCTATCTGGAGAAATCGGGGCTCCTGCGGGACAAGAAGGAGATCCTCAGGATGGACGTCATGTCGGACGACTCCGACGAGGCGCGCGTCATCGAGGGGATCAGGAAGCTCCTGCTGTGATGCCGGCAGACGGCAGCTGCGCCAACTCTACCCGGGAGAGCCTGAGCAGCAGAAATCACGTCCCCTCCCTTTCAAGGGGAGGGACAGGGTGGGGATGGGGTCAAGCGGGCGAAAGAGCAGGGGGGCCGGCGGGCGCAAACGCCGGGACCTGACTCGGGGTAAACCATGGAACTGATCAGCCAGCACACCAAAGACATCATGGAAGGTTGCAAGGAGCGGGCGCGTGCCGCCGGGCTCTCCTTCACCAACGAAAGCCTGGAGTACATCGTCACCAACCGGGACCTCCTGGAGCTCTCTCCGAAGATCATGATCCCCACCCTCTACGACTACTGGGTGCACGACGTGGAGGTCCTTGCGGCGAAGGGGAGATACGAGCTCTACCCGCACAACCCGTACGAGACGGTCATCAACACCCGTCCGCCGATCTCCTTTTACAACGACAACAACCCGGACTGGCTGAACGTGATGATCTTTTACCACGTGATCGGGCACATCGACTTCTTCCAGAACAACCTGTACTTCAGGCACACCTGGGACATAGACTTCACCGGCGAGGCGCTGTCGGACAAGAGGGTGATAGCGAAGCTGCGCGCGGAGAAGGGGCATTTCGTCGACTACATCATCGAGTTTGCCCGCTCCATCGACAACATCGTGGCGTACCAGTCGGAGCTCTCCCCCCTCTTCTTTCCCGAGGAGGTCGCCTCCTCCAGCCGGATCGACTACTACTTCGACGTCTTTCTCCAGGTGGAAAAGAAGCTCGGGATCACCGATTACCTGAAGGAGATCAACCGCTACAACGAGACGCTGAGAAATTACGGCGACCAGGCGGAGCGCGTCTTCTTCGGCGATCTGGAGGGGAAGTACCCGGAATTCGAGGCGCACTACCTGAAGGCGCAGGGAAACAGGAAGAAGGAGCGGCGAGACCTTTTGCGCTTCCTGGTGGAGGAGTCGGAGTTCCTGCACCGCGACGAGAACCTGTGGATGCGCTCGATCCTGGAGGTGATCCGCAAGACCTCCATTTTTTTCCAGCCCCAGATACGCACAAAGATCATGAACGAGGGGTGGGCGAGCTACTGGCACGAGAAGCTCTTTCTGGAGGACGACCGGATCCAGGGGCACGAGGTCGATTTTGCCCGCATCCACGCAGGGGTCACCGCCATGCCGCGGGTGGGGATGAACCCCTACGCCCTGGGGATGCGCCTCTTTCACTACATAAAGGCGATGGCCGACGCCGGGAAGAACAGCTACGAGTACCAGCGCCTGAGAGACATCGAGGAGCGGCGCCACTTCGACAAGAAGACGGACGACGGGGAGGACTTCATCTTCCAGATCCGCGAAAATCTCTGCGACTACCTCTTCATCAAGAACTACGTGGACCAGGACTTCGTGGACCAGCACAAGCTTTTCGTGACGGGGAAGAGGCTGAACCAGCAGCGGATGGTCTGGCAGTACTACGTGAAGAGCCGCGCCGCCGACGAATATCGCCAGATGGTGCTCAACTCCCTGTACCACCCGCCCACCATCGACATAGACACGGAGCGAAACGACGACGGCTCGCTCTATCTCGTGCACCAGTTCGAGGGAAAGCAGCTGGTGAAGGAGTACATCGCCAACACCATGGTGGGGATCGAGTACCTCTGGGGGCGGCCGGTGCACCTGGAGACGAGCGAGGCGGTCTTCACGGTCGGGAAGGACCCGTCGGCGAGGGAAGGTGAAGAGCAGATGGAGATGACCTGGGAGCGGGTCCTGTACACCATGAAGGACAAGGTGCTGACGCGGCAGGTCCTGGAGCAGACGGCCTCCTGAGGCAGGCGGAGGGGGGAAGGGAAGAGCTCATGGCAGAAATCGAAAGCGTACTAAAGCAGCTGGGTCAAACGATCGTGGAGCGGGAAAAGGGAGAGGTGCTGAGCTTCGACGAGTACCTGCGCCTCCTCGCCGAGCGCCCCGCGGCCATGATGCGTAACGTCTTCCAGCTCTTTCACGACATGGTGAAGAGCTCGGTGCACCTTATGCCGGACGAGTACCCGGACGACCCGGAGTCGATCAACTACGTCAACTACGACACCCGCAAGCTCTTTGTGGAGGATTCGGACCGCCCGTTCTTTGCCGACCGGCTCTTCGCAAACAGGCTCATGAGCCATGTCTCCGCCATGAAGAGCGGTGCGCGTCAGAACAAGATCTACATCTTCGAGGGGCCTCCGGGGTCCGGGAAGAGCACCTTTCTCAACAACCTCCTCATGAAGTTCGAGCAGTACGCCAACACGCAGGACGGTCGCTGCTACGAAGTGGTGTGGCACCTGGACCGCAGGACTCTCGGCCGCTTCAAGGAGCACCAGGTCGGGCCGTTCCTCGAGAAGCTCTCGCACCTCCTCGACGAGTACGAGCTGGAGAGCCAGGAGTGGATCCACTCCCGCAACATCCTGCAAAGGAGCGGCGATTTCGTGGAGGTGAGCTGCCCCTCCCACGACAGCCCGCTCCTCATGATCGACAAGCACCAGCGGCGCGCCTTTTTCGACAACCTGTTCCAGAACGACGCCTTCAAGTGGGAGCTCTTCACCGACAAGGAGTACGAGTGGGTATTCAGGGATTCGCCGTGCACCATCTGCACCTCGCTCTTCCAGGCTCTCGCCGCCCGGCTCGAGGACCCGGAGGACCTCTTCCGCATGATCTACGTGCGCCCGATGCGCTTCAACCGTCGCCTCGGCGAAGGGATCACCGTGTTCAACCCGGGTGACCGCCCGATGCGGCAGAGCATCCTCACCAACGACATGCTGCAGAAAAAGATCGACCTCCTGCTGGGGGATTCCAACGAGGTGAAGTACCTCTACTCCAACTTCGCGAAGACCAACAACGGGATCTACGCACTGATGGACGTGAAGAGCTTCAACGCAGAGCGCCTCCTGGAGCTGCACAACATCATCAGCGAGGGGATCCACAAGGTGGAGGACATAGAGGAGAACGTGCGCAGCCTCTTCATCGCCCTCATGAATCCGGAGGACCAGCGCACCATCGAGGGGTTCCACTCCTTCACCGACAGGATCGAGTTCATCAACATCCCGTATGTCATGGACCTGAACACGGAGGTGGAGATCTACCGGAACATCTTCGGGAAGCAGATCGACAACATGTTCCTGCCGCGCGTGCTGCACAACTTTGCCCGCGTGATCATCTCCAGCCGGCTGAACATCAAGTCAGACGCGCTGCTGGAGTGGATCGGAGATCCCGAGAAGTACCGGCTGTACTGCGACGAGCACTTGCAGATCCTGAAGATGGAAATCTATACCGGGCACATTCCGGCCTGGCTGACGGAGGAGGACCGCAAGAGGCTCAATGCGAAGCGAAGGAGGAAGATCATCGCCGAGAGCGAGCACGAAGGGGACCACGGCTTCTCCGGGAGGGAATCGATCAAGATCTTCTCCGACTTTTTCGCGGCGTACGCCCGGCGCGACAAGATGATCAACATGTTGCACCTTGCCACCTTCTTCACCCGCTGGCGGAAGGATCTCCGGGACTCCATACCGGAAGGGTTCATCGACTCGCTGGTGCACAACTATGACTATGCAGTGCTGCAGGAGGTGAAGGAGTCGCTCTACTACTACAACGAGCAGCAGATCGACCGGGATGTCCTGCACTACATGTTTGCGGTGAACTTCGAGCCCGGCTCTGTGCAGGTGTGCAGCTTCACCGGCGAGAAGCTGGAGATCACCGAGGACTTTCTCGCGGGGATCGAGGGGAGACTTTTGGGGGCGAAGGTCGATCGCTACACCCGGATGGCCTTCAGGCAGGAGACGCAGAAGGAGTACACCGCGCGGACCCTGACGCAGGAGATCATGGTGGAGGGGAAAGACCCGAAGGATACGGGGCTTTTCCAGTCGCTGAAGGAGCGGTACGTCTTCAACCTGAAAGAAAAGGTGCTCGAGCCGTTCCTGGAGAATGCGAACTTCCGGCGCGCCATCAAGGACTTCGACACGGACGCGTTCAAGACGTACGACAAGCGGATCAGGGACGACGTGACGTTCCTTATCAACAACCTGTCCACCAACAAGTACCACTACACGAAGCAGTGCGCTAAGGAAGTGTGCGTCTACGTCATCGACAACGACCTGGCGAAGAAGTTTCAGACCTGACGCTGAAAGTGCCGACGTGCAGCGATCGTACCCCCTCCCTTGACGGGAGGGGGACAGGTGGTGGGTGAAGCTGCCATCTGCTGAACTGGAGCCACCTTCCCCCCCACCCTGACCCTCCCCCGCAAGGGGGAGGTTTTTTTGTGGACGCAGCCGGACGCAGTCGGACCAGTCGGGCCAGTCGGGCCAGTCGGACCAGTCGGACCAGTCGGACCAGTCGGACCAGTCGGACCAGTCGGACCAGTCGGACCAGTCGGACCAGTCGCGCTTCCCGAGGCGCCTCCGCGCCGCACCCTTGTCAAAACGCGCCTTTGCGGTTAAAGTGTCGTCGGGGGATGCGGCCGCATGGAGGAAAGCTTCAAGAGTGAAGGAGGTGCCAACAAGGGGAGAAAGATCCTTCTCGTAGTACTCCTGCTGTTTGTGGCACTTGTTACTCTCGCAATCCTCGCCATAAAGGCCTACCTCGCTTCCCCCTATCCCGCAGCAGAGCTTTCCCGCATCCTCTCCGACTCGCTGAAAGAAGAGGTCCGGGTCGCCCGGATCGAGAGCTCCGGCACCACGATCTACCTCCGGGGGGTGCGCATCCTCAATCCCCCGGGCTTCCCCGCCGGTAACCTCGTCTACGCAGATTCGCTCGCCATCGCGCCGGACTGGCGCCTGTTCATGACCGGAAAACGCTACTTCCGTCTTATCGGCCTCGAAGGGATCCGCCTCAACGCACTCCAAAACCGCAGCGGCGAGTGGAACTTCTCGCGCCTCCAGAGGCACATGGCCGCGCAGAAGCCCTCCCCCATGGAGACGGTGATCCGCCACCTCGCGGTGAAGGGCGGAGCCCTCAGCGTGAACGGACGCGGCGTCGACGGGCTCTCCCTCGATGTCTTCGACCTCACCAGCAAGGGCTCCCGCGATTCTTCCCTCTCCCTCACCTTCCAGGATGCCTGGCGCAACCGCTATGCGGTGAAGGGGAAGGCCCGCCCCGGCCCGACGCCGTCCCTAGCCCTCTCCCTGACCGCCGATCCCTTTTCCCTCGATCCCCTGGTCTCCCTCCTCCCCCCCGACAAGAGGGGGCGCATAAGAGGCGGCAAAGGGAGACTCGACTTCCAGGGCGCTCTGGAGGCTGGTCTCTTTACCGGCGACGGGCAGCTCGACTTCCGCGACCTGCGCGTCGCCGCCGCGGGACACGTCATTCCCCTCTCCGGCCGCCTGACTCTCGCCGGCGGGTACGACCAGAAGTCGGACCAGGCGACGCTGAAGAGTATGGTGCTGGCGCTGGACCACCTCACCACCGTGCGCGGCACCGGCACGGTCAGGAAGCTGCGCCACGAGAAAGCCTTCGCGGCGGAGCTCGCCATGGACGAGGCGGACCTTTCCCGGCTCGCCTTTCTCCTGCCGCAGCAGGAGCGGGCCACCACGAGGGTCGGCGGCAAGGTCAGCTGCCGGACCGTGCGTGTGGCCGGGACCGGGGCCGGGGGGCTCTCTGTTGCCAGCGGCGCCCTCGTATTGCGTGACGGGCGCCTGCAGAGGGAGGGTCGCACCTTCATCTCCGGCCTCGATGCCACCGTCGCCCTGCAGCGTGCCAAAGGCGGCATCGTCGCCACCGGGCGCGCAGACGGGCGCGCCGCGGAGCCCGCCCTGGTGGAGCGGATCAAGGGGGACTTTCAGGCCGCCTTCTCCGCCAAACTCAAACCACTCTCCGCGCGCGCTAACATCCCCGCAGCGCGGGCAAGCGGCACCGATTTCTCCGCGCGACTGCGCTTTGACGCTGCCTCTCCGGCCCCGTACACCGTCTCGGCGGAAGTCCCCGCCGCGGGGGCTGCCGCCCTCAACCCTCTCCTTTCCCGCTACAACCTGAAGCTCGGCTCCGGGACCGCTGCGGCAACCCTCTCCGGCAGCGGACGCAGCGCCGCTGACTTCGCCGCGAATGTCTCCTGCCGTCTCTCCGGGATAGACGGCAGCCGCGGGGCACAGCATTTCGCACTACGTGGGGGGAGGGTGGAAGGGCGCCTGCTCCGGAAGGAGAAACATCTCGAGTCGGCGGGGAAGGCGCAGCTCTCTTCCTTTTGGTGGGGTGAAAAGGGAGACGCATGGAAAGTCCCCTCCCCCCGTGCGGGGGAGGGACAGGGTGGGGGGGAAGGTGCCACCACTTCAGCAGACCGCAGCTTCACCCGCCCCCTGTCCCCCTCCCGTCAAGTGAGGGGGGATATCGGAATCGAGACACAAACCGCAAAAAAGGGGGATGCCGAATTCTCCTACCGGGTGATCGACGATGCCGTCACTCTGGAGAACGGCACCGTGAAGTACGGGGATCACACCGCCTCATTTGCCACACTCCTCGCCCAGATCCCGCACAAGGACGGGAGCGGCTACCCTGTCTCCGTTGAGGTGAAGGGAGGCTCCCTGCGTAGCGCCGATGTGGAGGCGAAGGGGATCGCCGCCACATTGCACGGCCGCTACCTGAGCGACCCGAAGGGGAACTGGCTGGAAGGTGACGCGGTCCTCTCCACAGGGGGAGCTTCCTGGAAGGGGAAGGAGGTCGGTGCGCCGAGTGCGCGCCTCACCTTCGCCCGAAATGGAGGGAAAGGTACTCTGGGGGGAACCCTCTTCGGCGGAGCCCTCGTCGCGGACGTGGCTTTCCGCCCGATGGTACCGGAGGAGGAAGAGTTCACCTTCTCCATCGCGGGTGCCCAGGTAAAGGGCCTCTCCCCCTTCCTCCCGGCCACGAAGGGGCCGCGCCTTTCCAGCGGGGTGCTCGACCTGCGCGCGAACGGCAGCTATTCCCGCCGCGCCGGGATCAACTGTCGCTTTCAGGGGAAGGGGAAAGGGATCGAGGTAAAGGATGAGAAAGGGAAGGCTCTTCTCTCCGACGCGGGGGTGACGGTACAGGGTGCGCTGGCGGGAGAGAAGCTCTCCCTCGCTGCCGCCGAGATCTCCGCCGGCGCGGGGGCGCGACTGCTCGCACAGGGGGAGGTGGAAAAGGTCTTCTCGCCGCAGCGAAGCGGCCGCCTCGCCTTCTCTGTCCCGCGCACCTCGGTAAACGACCTCATCGATCCCTTCGTGAGCATGATGCCGCGCATGCTGCAGGAGGCGAACACGGCGGGGGCTTTGTCAGCGGACGGCACCATGGTACTGCGCGACGGGCAGGATCTGCTGGAAGGGTCGGTGGCGCTTGAGGAGGTCACGCTGGAGGTCCCCTCCCAGAAGGTCGTGCTGAAGGGGGTGAACGGGAAGATCCCCGTGTCGCTCGAGCTGGCCGGGAAGGAGATAGGCAAGCCCGGCGCGGGGCTTGCGGTCAGCAGGGAAAACTATCCAAAGCTTTTGCAGCAGCTGAAGGAAAAAGGGACAGCGGGGACTCCGGTCACCATCGCCAAAGTGTCGTACGGCACGCTCGACCTTGGCTCGGTGACGATGGAGCTGCAGGCGGAGAGCGGCCTCACAGAGATCAGGTCGCTGCGGGCGACCCTCTACGACGGCGTCGTCTTTGGGAAAGGGAGCGTCTCCATGAAAAAGGGGGGGACGTTCAGGGTCGATCTGCTGGCAAACGGTGTGAGCCTGAGGAGCCTCTGCAACGACGTCCCCAATATAAAGGGATACATCTCGGGGAGGATCGACGGGTTCCTCAGCGTCACGGGGACCGGCGGGGGATTGAAAGGGCTCGTTGGCTACACGGAGTTTTGGGCGCGTGAAGGGAAGGGGGAGAAGATGCTGGTCAGCAGAGAGTTCCTGCAGCGGCTCTCCAACCAGAAGCTGAGCGGCTTCTTCTTCAGCACCGATCGCCCCTACGACCGCGCCGAGATCCGGGCGCTGCTCCAGGAGGGGGACCTGACCTTCCAGGCGCTCGACATCCAGCACACCAATTTCATCGGAGTCCGCGACCTCAGCGTCTCGATCGTGCCCACCCAGAACCGCATCGCTCTCGACCATCTCCTTGAGTCGGTCCGGCAGGCGGCCACCCGCGGGAAGGCTGCGACAGGGGCGGCTCCAGCGGAAACGGCGCCCTCGACGTCACCTTCGCCAGCTCCGGAGGCTCAGCCTGAGTTCAAGTGGCAGGATTAGGACTCCTGCTAGCGACTACTCCTCGTCTGCTGCCCCGCGGGAATGACGTGCTCGCGGCTGTCCCCTTTGCGGCAACGGCTGGGGCTGAATCTGCGGGGGAGCGCTCTGCTGGGCCTGTGGCGCCACGGGAGCAAGCGCGGGTTGCGCGGGGAGGGGCTGCACTGCCTGCGGCTGTGCGGGAAGCTGGGGAGGTTGAGCCGCGGCGCCCCCTGCCGGTGCGGAGGGTGGCGCGGCGGCGGCCGCAGCGGAGATCGGCAGCTTCTTCCCCGTTGCCACGTCGTACACCTTGGCGCGCGAGCGGTAGCGGGCGGGGATGTCGTACTGGCTGCTGACGTAGTGAGTGGTACCCTTGGAGTCGGTCCAGGTGTACATTTCAGCGTAGGCGGTAGAGGCGACGAGGAGCAGCATAAGGGCGAGTCTCTTCATTTTTCTCCCTCGAAAGTGGCGGTTGGCGCACATCCTTGTCATATCGGATCGGGAAACCTTTTTCAACAGTGAAAGATTGCAAAAGGAGAGCATCATGTCTGAGCGTCGCTACTGGCTCATGAAGTCGGAGCCGTCCTGCTTCTCGTTCGACGACCTGAAGGCCCGGCCCGACTCTACCGAGCACTGGGACGGTGTGCGCAATTTCCAGGCGCGAGGGTACCTGAAGGATGAGATGAAGGTGGGGGACCGCGCCTTCTTTTACCACAGCAACATCGCCGATCCCGCGATCGTGGGGATCGTGGAGGTGGTGAAGGCGGGATACCCGGACTGGACAGCATTTGACCCGGAGAACGAGCACTTCGATCCCCGAGGCAGCAAGGAGAAGCCGCTCTGGTTCATGGTGGACGTGCGCTACGTAGCGCCGCTGCCGAGGCCGGTCACCCTTCGTGAGCTGAAAGGTGTGCCGGAAGTCGGCGACATGGTCCTTCTGAAGCGGGGGAGACTTTCGGTGCAGCCGGTACGCGAGGAGGAGTGGCGGGCGATTTTGCGTCTGGCGGGAATGCAGGAGGAACCGTAGCCTCTTTCCATATTTGTTGCACCGTTATGTGCTGTAATGAAGCCTTCGGATCCACGACAGGGCACTTTTGAAGCGGGTGGTAAAGGAGCGATGACCTCGCCTACACCCCGCACTCACCGCCTGTCACCGTGGACGAGGAGGCTCCCATGACGCGCAAGCTCGTTTTTCCGGTGCTGGCGGTGCTGATGGGCGCGACCCTCTCCGGTTGCGTCATCGATACCGGATACTACGACGCCGGATACTATGGAGGATATGGGCAGAGCTACATAGAACGGCAGTACTGGAACGGGCCGTACTATGGTCCCGGATACTACAACTATGGATACGGGCATCGCCACTACTACAGGGATTACGGATACGGAGGTCGGCACTACTACAGGGATGGCCCATCCTACGGGGGGCGCAGCGACTTCCGCTACGGGTACCGCCGCTAGCGGGCAGCTCCGCTAACTTCCTGACTTTCCTTATTTGCTGCACTCTTCTTGCACCGTGCCGTGTTGAAATAAAGCCAGTTGTTCCTAAAGACACGAAATGTCCCGAAGCGGGTATCGGGGAGGTGACGGGTGGCCCGACAGCACCGACCACCCCCGCTGGTGACAGTGGACAGGGAGGCTGGCAATGAGAAGAAGGCTTGGCATGGTCGTGGCGCTGGTGCTGCTTGGCGCGTCACTCTCCGGATGTGTTATCGAACCGTGGGACATGGGGTATGGCGGTGGACACCATCACCACCACCACGACGACTACGGCCGCGGCGGCGGATACCGCCACGGCGGCAGGTACTAAAATACCGCGTTTAAAAAGAAGGGGCGGGGATCATCTCCCCGCCCCTTTCTGCGTCGTTCTCTCCAGCGTCGTTCTACAAACTCTTCACCACCAGCTCGTGCACGTCGCGCACCAGGTTCGGCCCGACGAGGATGCGCTGCAGCTCGTTTTTCATCAGATCCTGCCGGCCGGGGTCGAAGCGGCGCCACCTCGTCAGTGGCGTCACCATGCGGGCGGCGATCTGCGGGTTTATCTCGTTCAGGCGCAGCACCTGGTCGGCGAGAAAACGGTACCCTTCACCGCTGCGATCGTGGAACCGTACCTGGTTCTGGGAAAAGGCCCCTACAAGTGCCCGGACCCGATTCGGAACACGGATGTCGAAGTCCGGGTGGGAAAGGAGGGCATTGACCTCCTGAAGCGTTCCGGGGAGGTGTGAGGATGCCTGCAGCCGGAACCACTTGTCGATAACCCCGCGGTCCTCGCGCCACTTGATGTAGAACTGCGCCAGTGCCTCGTTCCTCTGGGGGCAGTCGCAGTCGACGAGCGAGTGGAGGGCCCCCATGGTGTCGGTCATGTTGTCTGCGGCCTCGAACTGCTCCATGGCGAGCTCGATCCCTTCCGTGTCGCCACCCGCGGTGAGGTAGGCGAGGCAGAGCCTGCGCAGGCGCCTCTCCCCGAAGCGCCCGTCGTCCGGTGCATACGGCGCCTTCGGCGTGCAGGAGCGGTACAGGGAGAGGAATTCCTCGCGCAGTCGCGCCCCCAGTACCTCGCGCACCAGTTCCCTCGCTTCGTGGATTCCCTCCGGATCGATCGTCTCCATTTGCTCCGCCAGATACCCCTCGCTCGGAAGTGTCAGCGCCTCCGCCTGGAAGGCATGTTCCATCGATCTGTCGGCGAGGGTGCTGGCGAAGGCGGAGACGAATTCCTCCGGCACCAGCATGTGGCGCCCCGACTGACGGTCAGCCACGAGCTCGAGTATGAGCTTCACCCCCTGGATCTGCCCCGCTTCCCAGCGCACGAACGGGTCGCTGTCGTGCGCCATGAGGAAGGTGAGATCCTCGTCGCTGTAGCAGTCGGCGAGTTTCACCGGCGCGGAGAAGTTGCGCAGGAGGGATGGGACCGGAGGGGCGGGGACGTCGAGGAAACGGAAAGTCTCAGTCTCACGGGTAAGCTCCAGTATGCGCGTGGTCCCCTTCGGGGCATCCTCACCCTGGAGACGCAGCGGCAGGTCGCCCCCGTCCGGCCCGAGGAGCCCCACCGCGAGGGGGATATGCAGGGGGAGCTTCTCCGGCTGCCCCGGCGTGGGGGGCGTCTTCTGGGTTGCGGTCAGGAGGTAGCTCATCTCGTTCTCGTCGTACTCTCCCGAAACTGTGAGGACCGGGGTGCCCGCCTGATCGTACCAGCGCATGAACTGCGTCAGGTCGCGCTCCCCTGCGTCCGCCATCGCCTGTACGAATTCGTCCACCCGCACCGCCTTCCCGTCGTAGCGCTCGAAGTAGAGATCCATA
The DNA here is from genome assembly GCF_021044625.1 of Geomonas sp. RF6. Taxonomy (NCBI): domain Bacteria; kingdom Pseudomonadati; phylum Thermodesulfobacteriota; class Desulfuromonadia; order Geobacterales; family Geobacteraceae; genus Geomonas; species Geomonas sp. RF6. The sequence goes on from NZ_CP087999.1 coordinate 2,406,621, forward strand.
CCTTTCCTGAAGCGCTCCTTCCCGAGGAGGGTGGCGAGCATGCGGATGACTTCCCCCCCCTTGTGGTAGACGGTCATGCTGTAGAAGTTGTTGATCTCGACGTACGACTCCGGGCGCACCGGGTGCGCCAGCGGACCGGCGTCCTCGGCAAATTGGGAGAAGCGCAGCCCCCGCACGTCGGCAATGCGCTTCACTGCGCGGGACTGCATGTCGGAGGAGAACTCCTGGTCGCGGTAGATGGTGAGCCCTTCCTTCAACGAGAGCTGGAACCAGTCGCGGCAGGTGATGCGGTTGCCGGTCCAGTTGTGGAAGTACTCGTGCCCGATCACCTCCTCGATGGCATGGTAGTCGTCGTCGGTGGCGCTCTCGGGGCTGGCGAGGACGTAGATGGAGTTGAAGATGTTGAGCCCCTTGTTCTCCATGGCCCCCATGTTGAAGTCGTCGACCGCCACGATCATGTATGTGTCGAGATCGTACTCCCGCCCGAACTTCTCCTCGTCCCAGCGCATGGCGTGGGCCAGTGAGGTCAGGGCGTGGCCGCACTTGTCGCGGTTTTTCTCCTCCACGTAGATCTCCAGGCTCACGCTGCGCCCGCTCATGGTGGTGAAGGTGTCGGAGATCTCCACGAGGTCCCCGGCGACGATGGCGAAGAGGTACGAGGGTTTCCTGAAGGGGTCGTGCCACACCGCGTAGTGGCGCTCGTCCGGCAGGTCCCCTTTTTCCATGAGGTTGCCGTTGGCAAGGAGGACGGGGGCGCTTTCCCGGTCCGCCTCCAGCCGCACGGTGTACACCGCCATGACGTCGGGGCGGTCCGGGAAGTAGGTGATGCGCCGGAAACCCTCCGCCTCGCACTGCGTGCACATCATCGGGCCGGAGAGGTACAGCCCCTCCAGCGCCGTGTTGCTGCGAGGGCTGATCTCGGTTATCACCTCGAGTGAGAAACGCTCAGGGACCTGGCGGATCGTGAGCTCTTCCCCCTCGATGTAATAACTCTCCGGGGGGAGCTCCACGCCGTCAAGCTTCAGCGAGACGAGCTTCAGTTCCGCGCCGTCCAGCAGGAGGGGGCGAGGCCCCGGTGGGCGGTCGGGGTTGGCGCGCATAGTCAGCCGGCTGGTGACCCGGGTGAGATCCTCATCGAGGTTGAAGCTGATGTCGACGGTGTCGACGAGATAGTCGGGGGGAGTATAGTCTTTCTGGTGGATGGTCCGGTGTTGCGTGTGCGACATGGTAAGTTTCCTCGCAGTCTTCGGTGATAGTGGGGCGATATGAAGCGGGGCACGTACTCATCTACTATACAATATCTCCGGGTGCAAGCCGGGAGTGGACAGGATGGGGACCTCATCGGATTCCGGAATCTCGAAAGAGTATGCACGAAGCAGTACAGGAGAACCCGCGTTCCCCCCTTTTCAAAGGGTCTTCCGGGATTCTGGGGAACGCGCTACAAAGAATCCGGGTGTCCCCACGCTGGAGCGTAGGCATCTTGCCTGCGATGGCGGCGCAGCCGCCACAGACCGCGCGGCTGGCGCCGCGGTACAGGCTGGGAAGCCTGTGCTCCAGCGCGGCGCCACTAGTGTCCCCTCACGTCAACGGAAGCGACCGGGCTGAATTCCCGGAATTCCCGGATGTACCTTCGCAAAGGGGGGAACCTCACGGTCGGTCCTATCCTATAATGACGGGCGACATCGGTGCCAGAAAAACCCGCCAGAACCTTTTTTGATGACAGCGGCAGACCTTGCACGGTAAAAAGATCCATCACTGTGACTACAAGGAGGGTTCCGATGGCAACTCCACCACATCTGCGGCTCGAAGGAATTTATACGCAGCGGCAGGCCGGCTTCTTCATGCAACGCATAAAGCTCCCCGCAGGGCTGATCTCGTCGGAGCAGGCGCGCAAGGTTGCCGACATAGCCGACAAGCACGCACGCGGCGTCGTGCACCTCACCGTCAGGGAAAGTATCGAGCTGCACTGGCTCACCGAGGAGGCTCTCGTCCCCGTCGCGCGTGCGCTCACTTCCGTTGGTCTGGTGAGCCGCGGTGCCTGCGGCGGCGCGGTGCGAGGTGTGGTGTGCGGCGCGCTGGGATGTGCGGGCGCTCCCCGCCTTGAGGCGCTCTCGCGCCGGATGCACCGTCACTTCACCGGGAACCCGCGCTTCGAGAGGCTCCCCAAGAAGTTCAAGATCGGGCTGGAAGCGAACGAGTCGAGCGGGCGGCACCTGATCCAGGACATCGGAATCGTCCCCGCCGGCGACGATACCTACAATATATATTGTGCGGGCGGGCTCGGGCGCGAGCCGATGCCCGGCTTTCTCCTTGCCGAGGGGGTGCCCGAAGGGGGGCTCATCCCCCTCATCGAGGTCGTCGTCGACATATACGCGGAGCGGGGAGCGGCAGGGAAGCGCCTGAAACACCTGGTGGCGCAGCTTGGGCGCGAGGCCTTCCGCGACCTCGTCTTCTCCGACGCACATGCCCGAGAAAGCTTCCCATCCACCGCCAGCCATTTTGACACGCTCCTTCCGCTGGCAAACGGTGCTGAAGGGCGACTTGAGGCTTCGGTCTTTGCCGGTGAGCTGCAGGCCGACAGGTTGCGGGCTCTCGCCGCCTTTGCCGATCGCTGGAGCGGCGGGATCCTCACTGTCAACTCCGACCAGAACATCGCCTTCTACCTCGGCGCCGATGCGCCAGCCGCCGAGGCGGAAACGGCCCTGAAGGACGCAGGTTTTGCAGCGGCGACGAGCGCAGGGGAGGTCCCCTTCCGCGTATGCCCAGGTAACCACGAGTGCATCCTTGGCCTCGCCCCCACACGCGACGTTGCAGCAGCCCTCGTGGAGGCGATGGGGGAAGAGGGGCGGGCGCTCACCTGGGCCCTCTCCGGATGCCCCAACTCCTGCGCGCAGCCGCAGCTTGCAGATGTGGGGATCATCTGCGCCCGCACGGAGAAGGAAGGGGAGGAGAGGGTGCCGCGCTTCGATCTCCACCGGAAGGGGGAGGGCGCATTCGCGGAGGCGGTGGAGAAGGGGCTCACGCTGACCCAGCTATTAGACCGGGCAAATAACGTGCGATGACGGTATTCCCCGCAGGGGAGGTGTTCTTCTGCCGTCGGCTGCGGCGTGGCCGGAAAGGGCGTAAAACTGCATCTCCGGCACGACTTAGGCCACCTTTCCGCATGATCCCGCTCCTGCCGCGGCTCCGTGGCATGGTGATTGCTTTTGTATACGGAATAGCGTACACTGGGCTTCCTTTGAACGGGTGGTTTTAGAACGTTTTAGCGTTCTCTCATCGCTACCGGCAGCATTCCGAGGCGTCGGACACTCTCTGTAAATGTTTGAATTAAAGAAGCTTGTGACGGTTTTCAGACTTCCGTCGCAGTTTTTTTGACGCACGCTTGACAAACAGAAAAATGTATGGCCTTAAATTTTTGTTGACATGGCGACGGGCAAATGACATAGTGTTTTACGTAAACATGTCTACATGTCTACACGGCTTGGGATACAGTATCCCAAGACCACTTGGACCATCACTGACGCGGAAATATTAGGCAAAATGCCCCTCTTACCGGAGGTAAATTCCTGTTCTATGAAGTGCATATGAGCCCATATCTAATTTTCCTCATCTTCGTAATCGCTTCCCTTGGTTTCGTGGGCCTGATCGTTGGCCTGAACGCGCTCCTTGGGCCGAGAGTCGTGTCCTCCGCAGTAAAGATGGAGCCCTTCGAGTGTGGCTCGCGGCCGCTGCAGATCCGCAACGTGCGCCCCCTCTCCATCAAGTACTACCCGGTGGCCATCTTCTTTCTTCTCTTCGACCTGGAAACGGTGCTCCTCTTCATCTGGGCCGCATCGACCGGTAACCGCGAGCTGGCCACAGTCTCCCTTTGCTCCTTCCTCTTCTTCATGGGAGTTCTGGCGCTGGCTTTTGTCTACGTCTGGAAGGAGGGCGCACTGGAATGGCGCTAGATTTTCTCACCACCAGAAAAGACGAACTGATCGGCTGGGTCCGCAAGTTCAGTCTCTTCCCCTATCCGTTTGTTACCGCCTGCTGCGGCATGGAGTTCATGTCCGTCGCATCCACCATCTATGACACCGACCGTTTCGGCGCGGCGCTCCCCCGCTTTACTCCGCGGCAGAGCGACCTCCTCATGGTGGTAGGTACCATTACCCACAAGGAAGCACCGGTCATCAAGAAAGTGTATGACCAGATGTGCGATCCGAAGTGGGTCATGGCGTTTGGGGCGTGCGCCACCAGCGGCGGCTTCTACCGCAACTACTCCGTCGTGCAGGGCGTGGACAAGATCATCCCGGTCGATATCTACATCCCGGGTTGCCCGCCGCGTCCGGAGATGGTCATCGACGCGATCATGAAGCTGCAGGACAGGATCGCCGGCGAGCACCATCCGATCCTCCCGTTTGAAGAGCAGAACCCGGTAAAGATTTAAGGCTCTCCCGCGAGCCTGGCAGCGACCGACCGCGGTCCTCCCGGTAGTACTCTGAAAATCTGCCGAAAAAAATCCCTCACCCGCAGTGAGTACCCTCGATGAAGAGGCAAATTGGCGGGAAATCCCCGGGGTGTAATTCTGCGCCATAAGGGGGCGGTGGGAAAAGATTAGTCACTTGGGCTAGATGCGAGCTTTGCCAATCCATAAGTAGAGAGAAAAGCATGGTCTACGAAACCATAAACACCGAGTTGAAAGGCCTCTTCGAGAGCTCGTGGGACTCACACGGCATGCTGGTGCTGGAGACCCGTCGCGAGGATCTCGTTCCCCTGGTGACCCGGCTGAAGAACGAGCTGGGCTTCAACGTCTTCCTGGACGTCACCGCCATCGACTACCCGGAGCGCGAGCCGCGCTTCACGGTCGTCTACCACTTCCTCTCCACCACGCAGAAGACGCGGATCCGCCTCAAGCTGCAGGTGTCGGAGAGCGATCCGACGGTGCCGACCCTGACCGGCCTGTACAACTCCTCGCGCTTCATGGAGCGCGAGTGTCACGAGATGTACGGCATCAAGTTCACCGGGAACAACGACCTGCGCCCGATTCTTCTGTATGAGGGCTTCGTCGGCCACCCCTTGAGAAAAGACTACCCCATCGATCAGGAGCAGCCCCTGGTCGACTATCGGAAATAGGTGAGGAAAGTGGAATATAAATCCCCAGTTCGATCTTACCTAGAAGAGACGGCGGACCCGAACCACGTGGTGGTGAACCTCGGGCCCTCGCACCCGGCAACCCACGGCACGATCCAGATCATTGCCGAGCTGGATGGCGAGACGGTGAAGAAGGCCGACATTCACTGCGGCTACCTGCACCGCGGCTTCGAGAAGGAAGCTGAGCACCACACCTACCACAAGGTGATCCCCTACACCGACCGGCTCAACTACTGCTCCAGCCTCAACAACAACTTCGCCTACTGCGCGGCCGTAGAGCAGCTGCTCGGCATCGAGATCACCCCGCGCACGAAGTACATCCGTACCCTCCTCGCGGAGTACAACAGGATCTCCGACCACGTCTGCTGCATCGCGGCGACGGTCATGGAGTGCGGCGCGATGACCGCCTTCCTGTATCTCATGACGGTGCGCGACTACATCTTCGAGCACTTAAACCACCTGACCGGTGCGCGCCTCACCTACTCGTACGGGCGCGTCGGCGGGCTGGCCCGCGACCTGCCGGAAGGGTGGCTGGTTCGTCTCGAGGAGATCCTCCAGTTCACGGAGAAGTACCTGGAGAGGATCCACGGCCTCCTGGACAGAAACCGCATCTTCATCGACCGCACGAGAAACGTCGGCGCCATGACCCAGGAACACGCTTTCGACTGGGGCTTCACCGGCGTCATGCTCCGCTCTACCGGCGCGAAGATCGACATCCGCAAGGACAACCCGTACCTCGCCTACGACGAGCTCGACTTCGAGGTGCCGGTCGGCATCAAGGGTGACAACTACGACCGGTACTACGTGCGCATGCGCGAGATCGACGAGTCGATCCACATGATCCGCCAGCTGGTGAAGATGATCCCGGAAGGGCCGATCAACGTGACGAACCACCGGGTCGTCTACCCGGAGAAGAACCTCGTCTACTCCGAGATCGAGTCCCTCATCAACCACTTCAAGCTGGTGATCGACGGGATCCAGGTTCCGGCGGGGGAGACGTACGTCTCCCACGAGTGCCCCAACGGCGAGCTCGGCTTCTACCTTGTCAGCGACGGCACCGGCCGCCCCTACAAGCTGCACGTGCGCGGCCCCTCCTTCGTGCACATGGGCGCCATGCACACCCTTCTCGAAGGGGGGCAGATCGCCGACGTCATCGCGACATTCGGCTCCATCAACATGATCGGCGGGGAGTGTGACCGATGAGTTGCCTTAAAGAACAATTCGACGAACTGCGCAAGATCTATCCGGACGAGATCAAGGACGCCATGGTGCTGCCCCTCCTCCAGATGACCCTGAAGGCGAAGGGGCACCTGGTCGAGAGCGACGCGCTGTACATCGCGGACTACCTCGAACTCCCGGCCATGCAGGTGAAAGAGGCGATGACCTGGTACTCCATGCTCTACCGCACCCCGGTAGGGAAGCATGTGGTGAAGGTCTGCCGCTCCGTGGCGTGCTCGCTGCGCGGCGAGCAGCGCATAGTCGCCCACATCTCCAAAAAGCTCGGGATCAAGCCGGGTGAGACGACGGCTGACAACAAGTTCACCCTGCTCGAGGTGGAGTGCCTGGCAAGCTGCGGCACCGCTCCGATGATGCAGATCAACGACACCTACCACGAAGATTTGACCGAAGCGAAGATCGATCAGATTCTGGAGGCGCTTCAATGAACGGCCATAGGGTCTTCTTCACATTCGACATAACCGAGGACTGCCACACCCTCGACGCCTACAAAAAGCGCGGCGGCTACGAAGCGCTGGCGAAGGTGCTGAAGGATGGGTTGCAGCCCGCCGACGTGCAGGCGGAAGTTGCCGCCTCGGGCTTGAGAGGGCGCGGCGGCGCGGGCTTCCCCACCGCCACCAAGTGGTCCTTCCTGGCGAAGAACTCCCCGGTGTACTACCTCGTCTGCAACGCCGACGAGGGCGAGCCGGGTACCTTCAAGGACCGCTGGATCTTCGAGCACACCCCGCACAACCTCATCGAGGGGATGGTGCTGGCCTCGTACGCGATCAACAGCCGCCACTCCTTCATCTACATCCGTGGCGAGTTCGACCTCTCCTACAAGCGCCTGATGACCGCGCTGAAGGAAGCGTACGCGGCGGGGCTCGTCGGCAAGAACATCATGGGGAGCGACTTCTCCTGCGACATCATCGTGCAGCAGGGTGGCGGGGCGTACGTCTGCGGCGAGGAATCCTCGCTCCTCTCCTCCATCGAGGGGAAGAAAGGGTACCCGAAGAACAAGCCCCCCTTCCCGGCGGTGAAAGGTCTCTTCCAGGCACCGACCTGCGTGAACAACGTGGAGACCCTCTCGGTACTCCCGTGGATCCTTCGGAACGGCGGCGCGAAGTACGCGGAGTACGGCACCGAGAAGAACAAGGGGACGAGGCTCTTCGGCATCTCCGGGCACGTGAAGCGCCCCGGGATGTACGAGCGCGAGGTCGGCTACCCCTACAAGAAGATGATCTACGAGGACTGCGGCGGCATCCTCGGCGACAAGGCGCTGAAGGCGGTCATTCCGGGTGGTAACTCCACCCCGATCCTGAAGCCGGAGCAGATCGAGAACCTGACCATGGACATCGAGGCGGTCGCCGCCCAGGGCTCCATGCTCGGTTCCGGCGGCGTCATCGTCATCGCCGAGGGGACGTGCATCCCGACGCTGCTCCAGGTCATGACCCGCTTCTACGCTCACGAGTCTTGCGGACAGTGCACCCCCTGCCGCGAAGGCACCACCTGGATGAACCAGATCGTGACCCGCATCGCCAAAGGGCAGGGGAAGGCCGGCGACATCGAGAACCTGGAGCGCATCGCGAAGGGGATCATGGGGAACACGGTTTGCGCGCTGGGGGCCGCGGCGGCCATGCCGGTGCAGAGCTACCTGAAGCAGTTCAGACACGAGTTCGAATACTTCATCGAACACGGCCGGTCCATGTGCGACGGTCGTTTGGAAATCTAGAAGGCGCTCTATGTCCAATATCGAATTTTCCATCGACGACAAGAAGCTCGAGGCGCTGCCGGGGGAGACGGTGCTCAAGGCGGCACTGCGAAACGGGATCGACATCCCGTATCTCTGCTACCACCCCTGCCTCTCCATTGCAGGTAACTGCCGCATCTGCCTGGTGCGCATCAAGGGACGCCCCGGCTTCCACCCCTCCTGCAACCTTCCGGTTGCCCCGGGGATGGAGATCGAGAGCGACTGCGAGGACGTCTCCGCGGTCCGGAAGAACGTGATGCAGTTCATCACCCTGAACCACCCGGTCGACTGCCCGGTGTGCGACAAGGCGGGCGAGTGCAAGCTGCAGAACTACCACTTCAAGTACAACGGCTCCGCGTCCCTTTCCATCGACGCGAAGAAGCACAAGCCGAAGTTCTACGACGTGAATGAGCGGATCCTGCTCGACGCGGAGCGCTGCATCCTCTGCTCCCGCTGCGTGCGCTTCACCCACGAGATCTCCAAGTCGGGGATGCTGGGGATCACGGAGCGCGGCCAGCAGTCGAGGGTCGAGCACCTGGAGAGCGGAGCGGCGAAGGACGACTACTCCGACAACATCATCCAGAACTGCCCGGTCGGCGCGCTTCTCTCCCGCGACTTCCTGTACAAGAGCCGCGTGTGGTACCTGGAGCCGGTGGCAAGCGTTTGCAACGGCTGCGCCCGCGGTTGCTCGGTCGATGTGTGGCGCCGCAAGCACCACTGGAAGGTCCGTGCCCTCGGTTCCGAGAAGAACCGCATGGCGTACCGCATCACCGCGAAGCAGAACGACGACATCAACGGCCGCTGGATCTGCAACAAAGGTTTCGACCTGAACAAGCAGATCAACGACTTCGCCTCCCGCGCCACGAAGCCGGCGATCGGCGGGATGGACGCAACGTGCCAGGATGCGCTCTCGGAAGCCAGGAAGCTCATCTTCGAAGCGAAGAAGCCGGCCGCCATCGTCTCGGCACATGCCTCCAACGAGGAGCTGGAAGCCTTCAAGAAGACGCTCGGCTCCCGCGTGGAAGTGTATGTCCGGAAGGACTACGAGCCGGCGGCAGGTGAGGTGGTGGAGGACGAGCTCCTCATCAAGGCTGACAAGAACCCGAACAGCACGAAGGTGGAGGAGCTCTTCGGGAAGGAAAGCTTCTCCGCAGCCGCAGGTCACGACCTTGTGCTGGTGTGGGGTGACAACGTCGAGTACTCCGCCCTCTCGGGCGCCAAGATCATTCATCTCGCCACCCAGAAGCCGAACGGGAACCCGGACGTCCTGATCCCCATCTCCACCCAGTTCGAGCGCAAGGGGAGCTATACCAATTTCGAGGGCAAGGTAAACCGTTTCGAACAGGTGTTCGATAAGCCCGAGCTGGTGCTCCATGCCAGCGACGTGTTTGGGAGACTGTAGCGCTATGACTCAGGACCTTATCGTTTACTTGGCATTCATGGGATACGCCATCGCCTTCATGGTCGGCCTGGCAACCGTCTTCACCTGGGTGGAGAGGAAGCAGTCCGCCATCATGGCAGACCGTATCGGCGCAAACCGCGCCTACATCCGTATCCCCTTCACCGACATCAAGCTCACGGCCATGGGGCTTTTCCACGGGATCGCGGACGGCACGAAGATGCTCCTGAAGGAGAACTTCACCCCGTCGACCTACGACCTCCTCTGCTACAACCTGGCCCCGTGGCTGGCGGCGGTCCCGGTCCTCCTGGTCTTCTCCATCGTCCCCTTCGGCGGGACGTTGATGCCGGGGCACCTCTTGGACATCCAGTTCCTGAGGGACTTCTTCGGTGACCGCTCCTACGCCATGCAGGTGGCGCACCTCGATGCAGGTGTCCTCATCATGCTGTCGATCTCCGGCATCGGGATCCTCGGCATCATGCTCGCCGGCTGGTCCTCCAACAACAAGTTCTCCCTCTTGGGCGCCGGCCGCGCCGCCTCCCAGATGATCTCCTACGAGGTCGCCATGGGGCTCGCGCTGATCTCGCTGGTGGTGACCTTCGGGACGCTGGACATCAGCCAGATGGTGCGGGCGCAGAGCGAGACGATCGGCGGCATCCTCCCTGCCTGGGGGGTATTCAAGCAGCCGCTGGCCGCCCTTCTCTTCCTCACCGCGGCGATCGCGGAGAACAAGAGGGTGCCGTTCGACATGCCCGAGTGCGAGTCGGAGCTCGTCTCCGGTTACTTCACCGAGTACACCGCCATGAAGATGGGTCTCTTCATGCTCTCCGAGTTCATCACCATCGTTGTGGCCTCGGCCCTCATGGTGACCCTCTTCCTCGGTGGCTGTAACCTGCCGTACATGAACGACGCCGGCTTCCTCCTCCCGGGGGGGACCCAGATCGCGCTGCCGCACCTGGTGGTGGTCGTGGTACAGATGGTGACCTTCCTGGTGAAGGTCTTCCTGACCGGCTGCTTCATGGTGCAGATCCGCTGGTCCCTGCCGCGCTTCCGTTACGACCAGCTCCTCGCCTTCGGCTGGAAGCTTCTCCTGCCGCTGGCTGCCGCCAATCTTATTGTGACCGCGATAGTTCGCTGGTTCACTCTGACTTGAGGACGATATGAGGAAGGAATACTGGAACAAACCTGAGATGGGCCTCTGGGAGAAGGTGTACATCCTGGAGGTGATCCGCGGGCTCTGCATCACCGGAGGGGTCTTCTTCTCCAACATGTGGAAGTGGATGACCTTCCGCAAGGGAGCCCTGACCGCCTATTACCCGGAGGAGCGCCGCGCCGACTACTCCCCGATCAACCGCGGGCGTCACATCCTGACCCAGCGCCCGAACGGGAAGGTGCAGTGCGTGTCGTGCAACATGTGCGCGACGGTCTGCCCGGCCTACTGCATCGAGATCGAGTCCGAGGCGGACTTCGACGACGTGGCGCACCCGAAGGCCCCGTCCAACTTCTACCTCGACTACTCCCGCTGCATCTTCTGCGGCTTCTGCGTGGAGGCGTGCCCCGAGGACGCGATCCGCATGTCGAAGGAGACTCCGGACCTCCCCGGTTTCGACCGCGACAACATGTGGGGCAAGACCGACCTGATGATGAACTGGTGTCCGACCAACGACACCAAGAAGCAATACGTGGCACCGACTGCACACGATCTGGAGGGGCACTAATGGAAACCGCCTTCATCCTCTTCTTCAGCGTCCTGGCCACCGTCTTCGCCGCGCTGGTAGTGATCGCGAGGCAGCCGATGCGCTCGGCCCTCTCCCTGATCGCCCACATGGTGAGCCTGGCGGCCATCTACGCGACCCTGAACGTACACGTGGTGGCGATCTTCCAGATCCTCATCTACGTATCTGCGGTCATGGTCTTCATGGTCTACACCATCATGCTCCTGGACGACCGCGACACGAGCTACAAGCAGCGCTTCTCCGCATGGCTCCTGCCCGGCGTGGTGCTGGCGGCGCTGATCCCGCTCTCCTTGTGGCTCCTCCCCGGTCAGACCGGTGCACTGGTGGCGGCAGGGGGCCCGGAGCGCTTCTCCTTCGGCGCCTTCGCTCTCGACTTCATGAAGACCTACTGGTTCCACTTCGAACTTGCCACGGTGCTTTTGCTGATCGGCGTAATCGCCGCCTGGACGGCGGTCAAGGAGGGACTCGATGGATAAGTACCAGTTCCTCGTCACCCTGGCGGGGGTGCTCTTCACCCTCGGTCTCATGGGGGTGGCGATCCGCCGCAATCTCCTGGTGGTCATGATGTGCCTGGAGATCATGCTGAACGCAGTGGTCTTGAGCTTCGTCACCTCGGCAGCCCGCAGCAACACCCTGGCTGGGGTCTCCATGACCTTCTTCATCTACGTGGCAGCTTCCTGTGAAATCGCCCTGGCCATGGCCATCGTGGTGCTCCTCGTGAAGCGCCACAACACGCTGGACCTGGACGCGCACCAGGATCTGAAAGGGTAGGCTCTCTATGAATTCATTGGCGCTCATACTGATACTGCCGTTTCTGGGGTTCCTGATCAACGGCCTCTTCGGCTCGCGTCTCCCCAAGGCCCTGGTCTCCTTCATCGCCTGTGCCCTGCCGGCCGGCGCCTTCGCGGTCACCGTCGCCAACTACCCGGCGCTCTGTGCGACGAAGGTCCCGATCGTGGCGGACCTCTTCACCTGGGCCGCTTTCCCGGGCTTCAAGCTGGAGGCTGCTCTCTACTTCGACCAGATCTCCGCCATGATGTGCCTGGTGGTGACCGGGGTGGGAACGCTCATCCACATCTACTCCGTGGGGTACATGTCCCACGACGAGAGCTTCTCCCGCTACTTCGCGTACCTGAACCTCTTCCTCTTCTTCATGCTAATGCTGGTGCTCGGGAAGAACATGGTGATGCTCTTCACCGGCTGGGAAGGTGTGGGTCTTGCCTCCTACCTCCTCATCGGCTTCTGGTTCAAGGACTCGGAGAAGACGGCGGCAGGGATGAAGGCGTTCATCGTGAACCGCGTCGGCGACACCGCCTTCGTGCTCGCGGCCTTCACCATCTTCTACTTCGCGAAGACCCTGGACTTCCAGGAGATCAACGCCTTCTTCGCCACCGGGCAGGTCTCGGTGGGGATGCTGAACCTGATCGGGATCCTCCTCCTCGTCGGCGCCTGCGGCAAGTCCGCCCAGATCCCGCTGCACGTGTGGCTCCCTGACGCGATGGCAGGCCCGACCCCGGTTTCGGCACTTATCCACGCCGCCACCATGGTCACCGCCGGCGTCTACCTGATCTCGCGACTCTCCGGCGTCTTCATGCACGCACCGGGCGCCATGACCGTCGTCGCCTACGGCGGCGCGATCACCGCCTTCATCGGCGCGACGATGGGTCTTACCCAGTACAACATCAAGAAGGTACTCGCCTACTCCACCATGAGCCAGATCGGCCTCATGTTCCTCGCCTGCGGCGTGGGGGCGTTCAACGCGGGTCTCTTCCATCTCTTTACCCACGCCTTCTTCAAGGCCTGCCTCTTCCTCGGCGCCGGCGCCGTCATCCACGGCCTGCACGGCGAGGAGGACATGAGGTACATGGGTGGCCTCGGCAAGAAGCTGCCGCTGACCTTTGCGACCTTCGGCATCGCCACCCTGGCGCTCTCCGGCGTACCCCCCTTCGCGGGGTTCTTCTCCAAGGACGAGATCCTCTGGAGCGCCTACGCAGGCATCGGCGGCGGCCCGGTCCTCTGGGCACTCGGCTCCGCGGCCTCTTTCCTCACCGCCTTCTATATGTTCCGCCTGGTCATCATGACCTTCCTCGGCGAGAGCAGGGTGAAGCCGGAGAAGGCAAAGGGGATCCACGAGGGGCCGGTCACCATGAGCGGCGTGCTCGTCATCCTGGCACTCTTCTCCGTCGGCATCGGCTTCATCGGGATGCCCGGCGCGCTGCGCGAGATGCTGCACACCTCGGCACCGTTCTACGACTTCCTGGCTCCGGCGCTGCCGCACCACGAGGCGGAAGCTGCCAACCACGCGCTGGAGACGACCTTCATGCTCATCTCCATCGTGGTCGCCTTCGCCGGCATCGCACTCTCCTTCCTCTTCTTCTCCGTGAAGAAGGAACTGGCCGAGAAATCGAAAGCCGCGTTCGGTCCGGTGTACGACATGGTCAGCCAGGGGTACTTCTTCGACGCATTCTACAACGGCGTGATCGTCGCCTTCATGGACTGGGTCTCCGAGAATGTCCTGGCACGCGGGGTTGAACCGACCCTCGACGCCAACGTCATCGAGGCACCCTCCGAGACCGTCGGCTACGCATCCAGGCTCTTCGCCAGCCTGCAGGCAGGCAACGTCCAGGCTTACGTCCTCTATGTCTTCATTGGTCTCGCCCTGGTCCTTTTGTGGGGGGTAGTACATGTTTAATGCCACGACCGTCATGCTTCTCGTCGCCATCCCGGCTCTCGCCGGGGTCCTGACGGCGCTCGTCCCGGGGAAGGACTCCTCGGCACCGCGCGCCCTGGCGCTCCTCTCGATGCTTGGTGTGCTCGCCCTTGCCGGCGGCATCTTCCTCGACTTCGGCGCCGCCACCGACCCCGCGATCTACGACATGAACCTCGAGTGGGTTCCCTCCCTGGGGATCAACTTCCACTTCGGGCTGGACGGGATCAACCTGTACCTGGTCTTCGTGACCGCGCTGATCTTCCCGGTGATCATGGCCTGTGCCTGGGGTACGAAGGAGGCGAAGGACAAGCTGTACGTGAGCCTCATCCTCTTCATCCAGGCGAGCCTCTTCGGCACCTTCCTTTCCCAGAACCTGATGCTCTTCTTCGCCTTCTGGGAGCTCGTGCTGATCCCGATGTACATCCTCATCCTCGCCTACGGCGGGGAGAAGAGGCGCACCGCGGCGAACACCTTCTTCCTGTACACCATGGCCGGCTCGATCCTGCTGCTCGCGGGGATCATCCTCCTTGGCGTGCAGGCGCTGCATCAGACCGGCGCCTGGTCCTTCGACTACGCGACGCTGTACACGCTGCATCTTGACTACAACACCCAGGTCTTCTTCTTCCTGGCGGTGCTCCTCGCCTGCCTGGTGAAGTGCCCGGTCTTCCCGTTCCACTCCTGGCTCCCCCTTGCCTACAACGAGGCTCCGGCCTCCGGCACCGCCATCATGGCGGGGGCGATGAGCAAGATGGGCGCTTTCGGCCTCCTGAAACTCGCCATCCCGCTCGCTCCCGAAGTTTCGGCGGCCGCCGCCCCCTACGTCATGATGATCGCGGTCGTCTCCATCGTGTACGGCGCGGTGCTGGCGCTGAAGCAGGAAGACTTCAAGAAGCTGATCGCCTACTCGTCCCTGTCCCACATGGGGTACATCGTACTCGGCATCTTCGCACTGCAGCAGGCAGCGATCCACGGCGCGCTCTTCCAGATCCTCTCCCACGGCGCCGCGGTGGCAGGTCTCTTCCTGATCCTCGGGCTCCTGGAGCAGAGAAAGGGTGCTGCGTACCTGAAGATCAGCGCGCTCTCCACGACCTCTCCGAGGCTCGCGGTCACGCTGATGCTCTTCATCGTCGCCTCGGTGGCGCTCCCCTTGACCTCCGGGTTCACCTCCGAGTTCCTGATCCTCTTCGGCGGTTTCCAGAAGGGTGTGGCAGCGTGGCAGTCCTCGCCCCTCATCCTCATCTCGGTGCTGATCGCCTGCTCCGGGATGGTGCTGGGCGCCGGCTACATGCTGCGCTTTGCCAGGGCGATCCTCTTTGGCAAGACGAACGAATCCTCCCTCGAGGACCTCAACCCGCGCGAAGCGATCGCCTTCCTGCCGCTTCTGGTGCTGATCCTCTGGGTCGGCATCAACCCGGCTCCGATCATGGAAAAGGCCCAGGGCGCGGTCAACCAGCTGCAGGCTCAGACGACGAGCCCCGCAGCCCTGCCCGTAGCGGCAGTGAACATCATGCCAGGCAACGGGGGCACCAATGGCCAGTGACCTTTTATTCGGCCTTCTGCCGGAACATCTGCTGCTCGCTCTGATTCTTGTCCTCATGGTGCTGGAGATCTTCCGCGCCAACAGGACCCTCTCCGGGCTTCTCTACCTCCTCACCCTCTCCACCGGGATGGGCGTGCTCCTCTACCAGTTGAGCTCCGGATATACCCTTACCCTGGTACCGGGTGAGGTCATTGTCGACCGCTTCGCCATCCTCGCCAAACTGGTGGTGCTGGCGTGCGGAACGCTGCTCGGCTTCTTCTACCTGACCGCATCCTCGACCCACAAGTCGTGGATGCTCATCACCTGTTCGCTCCTCGGGGCGCTGGTGATCATGGACAGCGCCGGCTTCATCTCCCTCTTCATCGGGATCGAGATGCTGTCGCTGCCGGGCTTCGCCCTGATGATCCACGGCCGGAAAGCTTCTGTATCGAGCGAGGGGGCATTCAAGTACCTGCTCCTTTCCTCCGTCGCTACCGCGCTTCTCCTCTTCGGCGTTTCGCTGGTGTACTCGCAGACCGGCACCCTCGCCATCGCCGACTTCGCTGCAGCGCTGTCGAAGGGTGGCGCGCAGAACTGGGCCGCAGGGGCAATGGTGCTGACCGCATTCTTCATCAAGGCCTCCGTCTTCCCGTTCCACGGCTGGGCGCCCGACGCATACGACAGCGCCAAGCTGCCGGTGACCGCGTTCCTCTCCTCCGTGGTGAAAGCGGCCATCGTGCTCGCCCTGGTGCGCATCGTCGCCAACATGCCGCTGAACGACCAGAGCGTCATGACCGTGACGATCCTCTCCGTCTGCTCCATCTTCTACGGCAACATCGCCGCCATCAGGCAGACGACCTTCAAGAGGCTCCTGGCGTACTCCTCCATCGCTCATGCCGGCTACATGATGTTCGCCCTCTCCGACGCCACCGGCGGCCGTGTGGAGGCGCTCTTCTACTACACCGCCGTGTACGCAGTCACCACCATTATCGCCTGCGCATCCTTCAGCCTGCTTTGCGACGGCGAAGAGGACAAGCTGGAGATCATCGAGGGTGCCTTCTACAGGCGTCCGGTTCCGGCACTGATCCTCGCGACCGCTGCGCTCTCCCTGGCAGGTATTCCGCCCCTTCCGGGCTTCCTCGCCAAGGTCTTCGTCTTCAAGTCCGTCATCGCCTCCGGCCACCTCGTCCCCGCGGTGCTCGCCTTCACCGGCAGCTACCTGGGGGTCGTGTACTACCTCTCCATCGTCTTCAGGCTCTTCAAGAAGGCTGAAGTTACCGAAGAAGCAGGCGCGGCACAGGCAGGTAGCTGGACCTGGGGCGGCGTGGTGCTCGGCACCGGCGTCCTTGCGGCACTGATGATCTGCCCGGACCTCTTCCACAGGCTCCTTTCCATCGTGTAACTGAAGTGAAATAAGAAGCGGAGCCACCGGCTCCGCTTCTCTTCCATCAGGACTCGCCGGTTTGCCGGCGGGTCCTTTTTTTATGTGCGAAAAGGAAGTGGAGTGCGGTCCTCGGCTTGAGAAAGGGCGGCTAGTGGTTCCCCCCTTTGCGAAGGTTCATCCGGGAATTCCGGGGAGCGTGGGTGCATTGCCACGAAGCACTGAAGAAGGCCTAACGTTCCCCCCTTTGCGAAGGGGGGACAGGGGGGATTTGCCTTTTGGTAGGGACTTCAAGGCTTAATGCAACTGCTGAACGTCACACGAAAAAAAGCGGAGCTTTGGGCTCCGCTTTTTCCGATCTCTGCTGAAAATGTCAGGATTTACGCGCTCCTGGTGATCTCCTCCAGGTTCCCCGCAATAACCGTTGCCGTTGCTGCCTGCTCCTCTGTGGCGGTGGCGATCTGGGAGATCACCCCCTCAATGTCCACGATAGATTCCACGATGCGCGCCAGAGACTCCTCCACCTGGTGTGAGAGCTGCTCGCTGACCTCCGCCTCCTGTTTTCCCTGCTCGATGGAGTGGACCGCCAGTAGGGTCTCCTGCTGGATCTCGTTCACCATGGTGCGGATCTCCTTCGTGGAGGCGACGGTGCGGTCGGCCAGGCGGCGGACTTCATCCGCGACGACGGCGAAGCCGCGCCCCTGTTCACCAGCCCGCGCCGCCTCTATCGCCGCATTGAGCGCCAGAAGGTTCGTCTGGTCCGCGATGTCGTTGATGACGTTGATGAACTCCCCGATCTTTTCCGACTTCGCGCCGAGATTCCCCACCACAAGGGCGGAACTGCGCACCATATCCGCCACCTTCTGCATTTCCCCCACTGCCTGGCTCACCACCTGCTGCCCCTCGCGCGCCTTGCCGGCGACGATCGCAGCGGAGTCGGAGGCGCTACCGGCGTTGCGGGCGACATCGTTGACGGTCATGCTCATCTCTTCTACCGCAGTGGCGATCTGCTCGACCCGGCGCTCCAGGTATTCTTTTCTCTCCACATTGTGCGCCTCGTGCTCCAGCACCGCCTTTTCCGCGGTGATATCGGTCCAGCAGGCCATGAAGCAGAGGATGCGTGAGGGGTCGGTGCTGTTCCAGATCGGATAGCTCTTCGTGCGCATGGTCATGGAACCTATGGGGATTTCGGCTGAGTGGGGAAGGGAGGTTGAGGCGTTGCTGAAGATGCGCCGGATCCTTTCCGGGTCGCGGTGGAACTGGTGTATGGAGTTTCCTTCGGCGTGTGCGACGTCAGCCCCCCTGAGTCCTGCGTTGAGGGCCGCGCGGCAGTCGCGCATCATCTCCTTCGCGCGCCGGTTCATGTAGAAGATTTTGTTGTCGGTGGTGGTGTCGCAGAGCATGACGATGTTGTCGACGTTGTCGAGCATCTGCGTGAGTCTGTTGATTTCTGAGGATTGCTCAGCAATTTTCTTTTTGTGTTCAGCGCCGAAAAAAGGCATGGGTGTCTCCTTTATGGGGTGCGGCATGTGTGCGGCAGCCTCATTAAGGCGTATCGGCGCAGGAGGCTGAAACTATAGGCGATCTTTCTGGTTTCTCGCCGCGGTTCTGAAGCGGTACAGGCGCTCGGTGAAGCCTCCTTCGCGCTGGAAGGCGAGGGCCTGTGCTGCGAGTTGACGGTCCAGGAGGGCACAGGCCACTGCGATGAGAGTGAGGGCGGCGTTGGCGGCGAGCTCCTGATAGGTGGACGGTGTGGACGACGTGGACGACGTGGACAGGGTGGACTGGACGCGGCCTCTACTATGCTGCGCCTCTACCCAGGCGGCTACCTCGCCGACGCTGGAGCATCGTGCTGCGATGAGGGCTGCGCGGCGCCGGTCATGGTGGGGCCACTGTGGGAGTCCGCGCTGGCGCAAAAAGTCCAGGTAGTCCCGGCGGAGTTCCTCTAGGCTGGCGCGGGCGACGTTGGTAAGCTTTATTTCGGTCTTTTTGGAGGTGCCGGACGCCTGGCTCCCCTCCACGATGTTTTGGACGCCGCTGCGCGCCGCCTGCACCATCTGGTCATGGGTCCGGCTGCGCCGATCGATGTAGCGCTTGCAAAAACGCACCGTGACATCGTACACGAGCTCCGCGAGCTGGAAAGTCTTCAGGCGGCGGTACCCCCCATGTTTAGGAATGAGCGCCATAAAAACCTCCTATAGGTCCACCACGTCCACTACGTCCACATCGTCCATCACGTCCACAATATGATACCACCGCGTAGATCTTAAAAAAGTACCCTCCACCTCCCGAGAAAACACACCATCTCATTATAATCATAATCAACCGCTACCGGAAAATCGCATCCAGATTAAGCCGCTACACTATCCTCCCTATTTTTTACTGTGTGAGAGTTTTCTTTGCTTGCCTCCATCACAATGCTAGACTTTAAAAAGTGGGACGAACCGATCCATCCACCAATAGCAAAGGGGGTACCAGCTATGGCAAGCATTAAGCGCCTTCTCTTTAGTACAATCGCCGTTTTGGCAATTTCTGGATATTCTTATGCAGCATGCGGGGGCGGGTCTTCTTCCCGTTCCAGCACTGGAAGCGGCACCTCGATGAGCGGCACCGGCACCACCTCCGGTTCGGCAACGGGCGGCATGGGCACCGGCGGCAGCACGACCAGTACTGGCAGCACGACAGGTACATCCGGCACCACCGGCTCGGGCACCGGCGGCAGCACCAGCGATTTCGGCTCCGGGTCAGGTACTGGCGGGTCTACGAGTGACTTCGGATCCGGCAGCGGCACAGGCGGCAGCACCGATACTTACGGCACCGGCAGCGGCACAGGCGGCAGCACCGATACTTACGGCACCGGCTCCGGCACAGGCGGCAGCACCGATACCTATGGCACCGGCTCAGGCACCGGCGGCTCCACCGGCACCATGGGTACCGGGACCGGTACCGGCACTACAGGGACCGGCACCGGCGGCAGCACCGATACCTATGGCACCGGCTCCGGCACCGGCGGCACTACCGGCACCATGGGGACGGGCGGTACCTCTGGTACCACCGGAACCGGCACCGGCGGAACTACCGGCACCGGCTCTATGGGGACAGGCACAGGGACCGGCACCGGCGGAACGTCCGGTACGGGGACCGGCGGCGGGCGGTAAGCGGCGCCCCCGAGCTTCGATGCCGGGGGGCGGAAATTCCTCCCCCGGCGTAATGGAAAAAGAAGCGGGCCATGCCGACTGGTATGGCCCGCTCTCATTTACGGCATATTCCCGACGGGGCTCCGCCGAGATCATCTGGGACCATGCCGAGAAAGAGACCCCCCTCCAGAAGAGGAAGCCCACCTTTCTCCCCTCCCGGTACTCGCGCGATCCGCTCTCCACGTCGCTAACTTTACGGGAGTCACCATGAAAGCACTCGTATTCGCAGGTATAAGAAAAATGGAGGTGCGCGAGGTGCCTGATCCGGTAATGGATCAGGAGACCGATGCCATCATCCGGGTCACCTCCGCTGCCATCTGCGGCAGCGATCTCCATATGTACGAAGGACGCACCAGCGCGACACCGGGAATGGTCTTTGGACACGAGATCATGGGTGTCGTCCAGCAGGCCGGAAAGGCAACCCAGCTGGTGAAGGAGGGGGACCGGGTCTGCCTCCCATTCAACGTGTCGTGCGGCATGTGCTTCAACTGCACGCGCGGCTTCGTCAACGCGTGCCTCACCACAAACCCCAAAGGGCCCGGCGGCGGCTACGGCTATGCCGACCTCGGCCCGCATCGCGGCGGTCAGGCGGAGTTGGTACGGGTCCCCTTTGCCGACTTCAACTGCCTGAAACTCCCCGGCACCCCCGGTGACGACTTCGAGGACGATTTCATAACCCTCGCCGACATCTTCCCCACCGGGTACCACTCCGCGATCATGGCAAACGTCCACCCCGGCGCCACGGTCGCCATCTACGGCGCCGGACCTGTCGGCTACATGGCGGCGCTCTCCTCCTTCCTCCTCGGCGCGTCCGCGGTCTACGTCGTCGACCGCTCCGGAACACGGCTGAGGATGGTGCAGGAACTGGGAGCGGTGCCGATCAATTTCGAGCACGGCGACCCGGTGCAGCAGATACTGAAGCTGCGCAAGGAGAACCAGCTCCTCCAGGGACGGCTGCGCCCCGGCGAGGAGAAGCTCCAGGGGGTGCTCTGCGGCATAGACGCAGTCGGCTATCAGTCGCTCGACCGGGGAGACCCGTCGCACGAGAAACCGACCCAGGTGCTGGAGGACCTAGCACAGGTCGTCTGCGCGACCGGCTCCATCGGCCTCATCGGCGTCTACTTTTCGGGAGATCCGGGGGGTGTCGATCAGAAGGCGAAGGAGGGAGTTTTCAATTACCCGCTGGGAATGCTCTGGGAGAAAGGTATTACCGTGCAGACGGGGCAGGCGCCGGTGAAGCGCTACAACGCCTTCCTGCGCGATCTGATCATTCAGGGGAGGGTGAAGCCTGGGAAGCTGGTGAGCCATCGCATAGCGCTCGAAGAGGCACCGCAGGCATACGAGAGGTTCCTCATGCGCGGTACGGGGGAGGGCGCCAACTTCACCAAGATCGTATTGAAACCGAACGGCTAGTGCCGCGCTACGGCGGCTGACAATAGAGGAGAACAGAATGAGGGTACGACATCATCCATACTGCACCATCATCCCTCCGCACATCCTCGAGGAGGTGGCAAAGCGGGGGACGCAGCAACAGAAGGATTGGGCACTGAACAACCTGACACTGGCAGGGTTCCTGAGGGGGCAGCGACACGTCGCGCCGACCTTGCGGATGGCTGCAGCAGCAGGGTTCAAGAACAGGGTCGTCTTTGACAACCAGAACGAGGGGGGGGATCCGCCGAGGGGGCGACAGGCGCGTATAGAGACCTCCCCCGACAGCCCGGATGCCACCGTCAACGAGGCTTTCAACGGCGCGGGCGCCACATACGACCTCTACTTCGACGTCTTCCAGAGAAACTCCGTGGACGACAAGGGGCTCACGCTCGTCTCCTATGTCCACTTCGCCACGGACTTCAACAACGCCTTCTGGGACGGCAGCCAGATGATTTACGGGGACGGCGACAACCAGATCTTCGGCCGCTTCACCAAGTGCATAGACGTCATCGGCCACGAGCTCACCCACGGGGTGACCCAGTACGAGGCGAACCTGACGTACTCCGGACAATCGGGGGCACTTAACGAATCGTTCTCCGACGTCTTCGGAAGCCTCGTGAAGCAGCGCAGCCTGGGGCAGACGGCGGAGACGGCGGACTGGCTGATCGGCGAGGGGCTCTTTACCCCCAGCATCAAGGGGGTGGCGCTCCGGTCCATGAAGGAGCCGGGGACGGCGTACGATGACCCGGTCCTCGGCAAAGATCCGCAGCCGGGGCATATGAACGACTACGTCAACACCTTCAGCGACAACGGCGGGGTGCATATTAACTCCGGCATCCCGAACCGTGCCTTTTTCCTCACCGCAACCGCCCTTGGCGGGAACGCCTGGGACAAGGCCGGGAAGATCTGGTACGTCGCGCTGCGCGACCGGATGCGCAGCAACTACAACTTCAAACGCGCCGCCCGCGCCACGGTAAGTGTGGCGAAGGAGCTTTTCGGTGACACCAGCACGGAAATGAAGGCCGTGCAAGACGCATGGCGCGCCGTAGGCGTGCTATAGTTTGGCTGCTCCCCCTCCTCATGGGGGGGGTATTCCAGCCAACGGAGAGTGCAGCCGTGCAGATCTTCTTCGAGCAAAGCGGCGGTTTCGGGGGGCTCAGGTTCCACGTGGCGGTGGAGACGGAAAAGCTCCCCGCGGAAGAGGCGGACCGGGTGAAGGGGCTCCTTGCTGAGGCCGATTTCTTCCACCTCCCGGGGAGGATTGTTTCGCCCCGTCCACAGCCTGACCGGTACCAGTACTTCCTCAAAGTGGAAGGGGAAGGGAAGTGTCATGAGGTGACGGTAAGCGAGGAGGCGGTGCCCGAGCATCTCGCTCCGCTCATCAAGTGGCTGCAAGGGGAGATGCGGCGCAGACGGGAGGGCGCGCGCTGATCCTCCCGGCGCCCCGGCTTCTCCAATAATCGCCCCGGCAGCAACGGGGCGATTTTAATTCGTGCGCCCTTTCGCGGGATCGGATTTTTTGGGGGGGTGCCCCAGGAAGTGTCACGGACCCGGCGTTGCAGGTGGGAAAAGCGTCAAAAAACGGTGATTGCAGGAAGAATGCCGCGAAAAGTGGACAACTCAGCTTTGGCACCGTGCTCATGACAGCTAGAATGTTGCCACTGGGAGTTCTTCTTTCCACACAGGCTGTGGAAAACCGTGTGGACAAGAGCCCCTCATTCCTGCCGTGATGGGCTCAACACCGGCCGTTTTTAGCGTTTTGCCTCTTTTTTGTGCAGCTGGAGTGCGTGAAAAAATGGGCAGCGGAGCCGCACTGGAAGTACCCTGAACGGCTGGCCTCATGCGGCCTATGTTTCCTCCACGACCGCAGGAGCATAGGGCGTCCCCTCCCTTTCAAGGGGAGGGACAGGGTGGGGATGGGGTTGAGGTTGGTGAGCGTCGACCCCATCCCCCACCTGTCCTCCCCCTTGAAAGGGGAGGGACGTACTGCCGGCGGCTGAGGTTTCCCTGCACCCTCTCTCATACTTCGCCAGGATGCAAAAAAGGGGAGCGCCTGCCGGCACTCCCCTTTCTACTCATCGTCCTCCCTCTCGGAAGGATTCCTCTACTTCATGACAACGAGGAGTTCTTCCTTCTCCACCTTGTCCCCTTCCTTGCAACGCACCTCGGCGATGGTGGCGTCTTCCTTCGCCTTCACGTTTGTCTCCATCTTCATTGCCTCGGTCACCACGAGGATCTGCCCCGCCTTTACCTCGTCACCCGCCTTCACGTTCACCTTCAGCACCTTTCCGGGCATCGGGGCGCCTACCTGCTTCGGATTCCCCTTCTCCGCCTTTTCGTGCGTCGCGGTGTCGGTGACCACGGAGCGGTCGCGCACGATTACGGAGCGGGCGAAGCCGTTCAGCTCGAAGTACACCTCGCGGGTGCCGTCCGGTTGCACCGGGCCGACGGTGTTCAGCTTGATGATCAGCGTTTTTCCCGGCTGGATCTCGATGGAGGTCTCCTGACCCGGCTCAAGGCCGTAGAAGAAGATCGGCGTCGGGATGACGGAGACGTCGGAGTACTCCTGGCAGTGCCTGTCGAAGTCGACGTACACGTTCGGGTAAAGGATGTAGGAGAGGAGGCACTTGTCGTCCTCGACGGGGCGCCCCACCTTCGCCTCCAGCTGTGCGCGCTGCGCCTCGAAGTCCACCGGCTCGAGGAGCTCGCCGGGACGGCAGGTAATCGGCTCCTCTCCCTTCAGGATGATCTTTTGCAGCTCTTCGGGGAATCCCTGGTACGGCTGGCCGATCATCCCCTTGAAGAAGCCGACGACGGACTCGGGGAAGGTAAGCTCGTCACCCTTGGTGAAGACGTCCGCCGGCTGCAGGTTGTTCTTCACCAGGAAGATCGCCATGTCGCCGACGATCTTCGAGGAGGGGGTCACCTTGATGACGTCCCCGAAGAGCTCGTTTACCTTGCTGTACATATCCTTGCACTCTTCCCAGCGCTCCAGAAGGCCGAGCCCCGCAACCTGCGGCTTGTAGTTGGAGTACTGCCCCCCCGGGATCTCGTGCTTGTACACCTCGGCGGTGCCGCTTTTCAGCCCCGACTCGAACGGCGCGTAGTAGTCGCGCACCGTCTCCCAGTAGTTCGCCAGCTGCTGCAGCCCCGCCTCGTTCACCTGCGGGTCGCGCTCGCTCCCCTTCAGCATCGCCACCAGCGCGTTCAGGTTCGGCTGCGAGGTGAGGCCGGAGATGGAGGAGAGTGCGGCGTCGATGATGTCCACACCGGCAAGGGTCGCCTGCAGCAGCAGCGCGCCGCCGTTTCCGGAGGTGTCGTGGGTGTGCAGGTGCACAGGGATGCCGATCTCCTCCTTCAGCGCCTTCACCAGCTGGTAGCCGGCAAAGGGCTTCAGAAGCCCCGCCATGTCCTTGATGGCGAGGATGTGCGCCCCCATCTTCTCCAGCTCTTTCGCGAGAGAGACGTAGTAGGAGAGGGGGTACTTCGTGCGCTTCGGGTCGGAGATGTCGCCGGTGTAGCAGATCGCCGCCTCGCACACCTTGCCCGACTTCTGCACCGCCTCCATGGCGACGGTCATCCCCTTCGTCCAGTTCAGCGAGTCGAAGACGCGGAAGATGTCGATCCCTGCCGCCGCAGCCTCGGCGACGAACCTCTGCACCACGTTGTCCGGGTAGTTCGTGTACCCGACGGCGTTGGAGCCGCGCAGAAGCATCTGGAAGAGGATGTTCGGGATCCGCTGCGAGAGGTTGTGGAGCCGCTGCCACGGGTCTTCCTTCAAAAAGCGCATGGAGACGTCGTAGGTCGCCCCCCCCCACAGCTCCAGGGAGAAGAGGTCGGCGGCAAGCCGCGAGGTCGGCTCGGCGATGCGCAGGAGGTCGTAGCTTCTGACCCGCGTGGCCAGGAGGGACTGGTGCGCGTCGCGCATGGTGGTGTCGGTGACGAGGACCTTCTTCTGCTCCATGATCCACCGGGAAAGCCCCTCGGCCCCGCGCTCCTTCAGGATGTCGCGGCTCCCTGACGGGACGGGCTGGAGGTGGTCGACGTGCGGTGCGTGCGCCTCCAGGAGCTCGGCGGAGCGCAGCGGCTTCGTGACCCCGGCGGAGCCGTTCACGATGACGTCGCCGATGAAGCGCAGCACCTTGTTGGCGCGGTCCTTCTTCTCGGGGATCACCAAAAGCTCCGGGTGCTTGTCGATGAAGGAGGTGTCGCAGCCGCCCGCCTCGAAGACCGGGTGGGTGATCACGTTCTCCAGAAAGCCTATGTTTGTCTTCACCCCGCGCACGCGGAACTCCTGCAGGGCGCGGTTCATGATGTGCGCGGACTCCTGGAAGGAGAGCCCCCAGGTGCTCACCTTCACCAGCAGCGAGTCGTAGTGGGGGGTGATGCGGCTCCCGGTGAAGGCGTTGCCGGCATCGAGGCGCACGCCGCACCCGGCGGAGGAGCGGTAGGTGGTAAGGGTGCCGAAGTCCGGCGCGAAGTTGTTCGCAGGATCCTCGGTGGTGATGCGGCACTGGATGGCGTAGCCGCGCTTCTCGATGGCGTCCTGGCTCGGGATGTTGATCTCCGGGTCGGAGAGCCGCTTCCCTTCGGCGACGAGGATCTGCGCCTGCACGAGGTTTCGCCCGGTGATCATCTCGGTGACGGTATGCTCGACCTGGATGCGCGGGTTCATCTCGATGAAGTAGAACTCGCCGCTTTCGTCGAGGAGAAACTCCACCGTGCCGGCGTTTCTGTATTTCACCTGGCTTGCGATCTTCAGCGCCTCGGTGCACAGGCGCTGCCTCGTCTCCTCGGTGATGGCGAGAGAGGGGGCAAACTCCACCACCTTCTGGTGACGGCGCTGGATGGAGCAGTCGCGCTCAAAGAAGTGCACGAGGTTGCCGTAGCCGTCCCCCATGACCTGCACTTCTATGTGCTTCGGGTTCTTAAGATAGCGCTCCAGGAAGACGGAGTCGTCGCCGAAGGCGGCCTTCGCCTCGGAGCTCGCGCTCTTCAGCCCCTCGAGGAGCTCGCCCTGGTTTGTGGCGACGCGCATGCCGCGCCCGCCGCCGCCGGCGGCCGCCTTTATGATGATCGGGTAGCCGTGCTGCTTGGCAAAAAGGAGCGCCTCTTCGGCGTGGCGGATCGGATCTTCGGTCCCCGGGACGGTGGCGACGCCGGCGGCCTTGGCGACCTTGCGGGCCGCTACCTTGTCGCCAAGTGCCCGCTGCATCTCCGCGGTCGGTCCGATGAAGGCGATCCCCGCCTGCTCGCACTTCTCGGCGAACTCGGCGTTTTCGGAGAGAAAGCCGTAGCCGGGGTGAATGGCATCGACGTCGCGGCTCTTGGCGAGCTCGATTATCTCGTCGATCCCCAGGTAGGCGTCGATCGGGTTTTTTCCCTTCCCGACCTGGTACGCCTCGTCCGCCTTGTAACGGTGCAAGGAGAGCTTGTCCTCTTCAGAGTAGATGGCGACAGTCGATATGCCGAGCTCGGTGCAGGCGCGGAAGATGCGGATCGCGATCTCCCCGCGGTTGGCCGCCATGACCTTTTTGAATTTCCTTTGCTCCATTACTGCTCCTCCATGTGATGGTGCGCTAATTAGAAGAGTTGCGGTATACACTTCACCCCGCTCCGGCGATTTTTCCCTGATTTTCTCGCTGTTTCGGCCGGTGCGGAAAGCTGGCTATTAAATCAGCTACCCGTCCCTTTGTCAATATGAAATGCCGTTATAGCGCAGTCGCTCCGCCCCACCTCCGGCCGCCCGGAAAACGCGCTCGTGGCGCGGCTTTCGCGACTGCTTTTTGCTTGCCTTTCGCGGTTCAAGCCTCTATCTTTGGTCGGTTGCGGGTACGCCCCGCGCCGGGCCCTCCCGGAGCGGCGGCAGCGCAGGCGGGAGGTGTCTCTCGCGCCCGGTGCCATCCTTGACAAGGTCCCGGCGCCCCCCTAATATATACCTTTTTCCCGCTTATATCAGTACCTTACTGGCTTTCGCGCTGCCCGGGAGAGTCACAGGGTTCTCAAAAGTCACAGCAGCCGCTGCA
The DNA here is from genome assembly GCF_021044625.1 of Geomonas sp. RF6. Taxonomy (NCBI): domain Bacteria; kingdom Pseudomonadati; phylum Thermodesulfobacteriota; class Desulfuromonadia; order Geobacterales; family Geobacteraceae; genus Geomonas; species Geomonas sp. RF6. The sequence continues at coordinate 2,434,118 of NZ_CP087999.1, forward strand.
TGATTGTCATAAAGTACCCGTCTACAGTCAAAAGGGAGCAGTAGTTTTGGCCTGGAAAGCTATCGGAATTTTCGACTCCGGCGTCGGAGGTCTCACCGTCCTCAAAGAGGTGGTGAAAGCCCTGCCGCAGGAGGATACCATCTACCTCGGGGACACGGCTCGCGTCCCCTACGGCACCAAGTCCCCCGAAACGGTCGTCCGCTACTCGCGCCAGATCGCCGAGTACCTCTTCAGCCGCGATATAAAGCTCCTCGTGGTGGCGTGCAACACCGCCTCCGCCGTGGCGCTCGCAACCCTGCAGCGCGAGCTGCCGATTCCGGTGGTCGGTGTCATCGAGCCCGGCGCCCGTCGCGCCGCCGCGGTCACCAGGAGCGGGAAGGTGGGGGTCATCGGGACCGCCGCCACCGTCGGGAGCAGCGCCTACACGAAGGCGATCAAGAGGATTAACCCGGAGATCCAGGTTGTGACCCGCGCCTGCCCCCTCTTTGTCCCGCTGGCGGAGGAAGGGTGGGTAGAAAACGAGGTGGCGCGCCTTACCGCCTCCATCTACCTCACCGACCTGAAGGCGCAGGGGGTCGACACGCTGGTGCTCGGGTGCACCCACTACCCGATCCTGAAGGAGGTCATCGCCGAGGTCATGGGTGACGGCGTCACCCTCGTCGACTCCGCACAGGAGACGGCGCGCACGGTCGCGGAGATCCTCGGTGAAAACGCGCTCCTGCGCCCGGCAGAGGAAGTGGGGAACCATCATTATTTCGTCACCGACGTCCCCGCCGGCTTCATCCGGGTCGGCAACCGTTTCCTCGGGGGGCGTCTCGGGGATGTGTACCAGGTGAACCTGGAGGACGAGGGTAAGGAAGGAGGGAGCGGTGAAGAAGAGGAGCCGTAAGGCGAAAGGGGTAATCGTAGCCGCCTTCTGCGTCCTTGCCGTCGTGGCGGGTGTGCTGGTGTACAAGAAGTACGAGACGGCCACCGTCCCGCGCGTGGAGGCGCCGGTGCAGCAGCCGCAGCACCCCCCTGCCGGGGCGCGCGTGGTCTCCCTCTTTTTCGGGGCGCCGGACGGCGAGGGGCTGGTGCGCGAAGGGCGCGAGGTGGAGACCGAAGAGGGGATGGAGGATTACATCTCCTCGGTCCTCGAGGATCTCATCAACGGCCCCCTCGGGACGAACGCGCCGACCCTCCCGGAGAACACCCGGGTCCTCGGGGTGCGTCTGAACGGCCCGGTCGCGGAGATAGACTTCAGCAAGGAGCTGCGGGATGGGCTTCCCTCCGGGAGCTCCGCCGAGGTCGCCGCGGTGTACTCGGTGGTCGATACGGTCACCGCCAACTTCCCGCAGATAAAGGTGGTGCAGTTTCTCATCGAGGGTGAGAAGGCAGAGAGCCTGAAGGGGCACCTCGATCTCAGAAATCCTATCGCGCCAGACTATTCGCTGGAGCGGAAGTCGTAGAGCTTTCCCTCGTCCGGCCGAAGTGAGGCCTGATTTTTCCAAAGGAGTTGCCATGAAATTGCCGTTTTTACAGGCTGTACGGGAGCGGGTGCTTGTCCTTGACGGGGCGATGGGGACGATGCTGCAGGAGCGCGGCCTGAAGCCCGGGCAGTCCCCGGAGGAGCTGAACCTGGTGGCGCCGGAGATCGTGGCCGGTGTGCATGCCGCCTACATCGACGCCGGAGCGGACATCATAGTTACCAACAGCTTCGGCGGCAGCCGCTCAAAGCTGGAGCATTACGGCCTTGCCGACCGCGTCGCCGAGGTGAACGCCCGCTCGGTGGAGATCGCGCGCCAGGTCGCGGGGGAGAAGGCGTACGTCGCCGGCTCCATCGGCCCCACCGGGCGCTTCGTGGAGCCGGTCGGCGACATGACCTTCGACGAGGCCGCTGATATCTTCCGGGAGCAGGCGGCAGCCCTCATCGGGGCCGGTGCGGATCTCATCACCCTGGAAACCTTCCTGGACATAAAGGAGATCCGCGCGGCGATCGTGGCAATCCGCGAGATCTCCGCGGACATTCCTGTCATGGCCATGCTGACCTTCGAGGAGAAGGGAAGAAGCGTGCTCGGCTCCCCCCCGGAGGCGGCGGCGATCACCCTGGAGGCGGTGGGCGCGAGCATCGTCGGCTCCAACTGCGGCCTCGGGGTGGACGGGATCTACGATATTCTGGCGAAGATGCGCGGCGTCACGCGGCTGCCGCTGATCTGCCAGGCGAACGCCGGGCTCCCGGTCCTGAAGGAAGGGCGCACCATCTTCCCCGCTTCCCCCGAGGACATGACCGCCTACCACGACCGTCTCCTGGAGCTCGGGGTGCGCGTCATCGGCGGTTGCTGCGGCACGACGCCGGCGCACATAAAGGCGATAAAGGATGCGCTTCACGGGCGCCAGAAGGAGTTCGTCCCCCCAGCGGAAAGCGGGACGACCTGGCTCTCCAGCCGCGGCTCCTGGGCCGCGGTCGGCGGCGGAGCCCCGGTCGCCCTCATCGGCGAGAGGATAAACCCCACCGGGAAGAAACTCTATTCGCAGGAGCTGCGCGAGGGGAAGGTCTCCTACATCCGCCGCGAGGCGCTGGAGCAGACGGCGCTCGGCGCCACCCTTCTGGACGTCAATGTGGGGACCCCCGGCATCGACGAGGGGGCGGCGATGGAACGCGCCGTCTTCTGCGTGACCGGCGCCGTCCAGACCCCGATCGTCCTCGACTCCTCCTCGCCGGAGGCGCTGGAGCGGGGGCTGAAGGCGGCCGACGGGAAGGTGCTCATCAACTCGGTGAACGGGGAGGAGAAGAGCCTCGCCGCCGTTTTGCCGCTGGCGAAGAAGTACGGGGCAGCGCTCGTGTGCCTCACCCTCGACGAGGGGGGGATCCCCGCGGACGCCGACGGGCGTGCACGGGTGGCGGCAAAGATCGCCGAGCGCGCCGAGGCGGCGGGAGTGAAGAGGTCGGACCTCGTGGTCGACTGCCTCACCCTTACCGTCAGCGCGGAGCCAAAGGGTGCGGTGGAGACTCTCGGCGCCATCAGGAAGGTGAAGGAAGAGCTTCGCCTCAATACGGTGCTCGGTGTCAGCAACATCTCCTTCGGCCTCCCCTGCCGCCCCCTGATCTCCAGCTCCTTCTTCTCCATGGCCATGTACGCCGGTCTCGATTCCGCCATCGTGAACCCGAAGGAAGAGGCGATGCTTGCCGCCTGGCGCAGCGCCATGGTCCTTTTGAACCGCGACCCGAACGCCGGCGCCTATATCGCGGCGTACCGCGGGGCGACCGTAGGCTCCCTGGCGAGCTCCGCCGCACCGGCAGCACCCGCCGCCTCCTTTGTCCCTCCCGAGGGGATCAGGGGGAAACTCGCGGTGGCGGTGGTGCAGGGGGAGCTCGAGGGGATCGTGGGGCTCGTTGAAGAGGCGCTCGCAGAGGGGCTCACCCCGATGCAGCTCTCCTCCGAGGCGCTGCTGCCGGGGCTCGAGGAGGTGGGGCGCCGCTTCGCGAGCTGCGAATACTTCCTGCCGCAGGTCATGCTCTCCGCCGACACCATGAAGGCCGCGTTCGCCCGCCTGAAGGAAGAGCTGAAGGGTGGCGCGGTGGAGAGCGCGGGTCGTATCCTCATGGCGACGGTGGAAGGGGACATCCACGACATCGGGAAAAACATCGTGGTGACCCTCCTGGAAAACCACGGCTTCGAGGTCATCGACCTCGGCAAGAACGTCCCGGCGCAGCGCATCCTCGAGGAGGCGCTCGCCCACAAGGTCGACGCCGTGGGGCTTTCCGCCCTCATGACCACCACCATGGCCCAGATGGAGCGGGTGGTGGCCCTTCTGAAGGAGGAGGGGGTACGCACTTTCACCATGGTGGGGGGCGCGGTGGTCACCCAGGCGTACGCCGACGAGATCGGCGCCGACCTCTACGCGAAGGATGCCATGGAGGCGGTCGCGAAGGTGAAGAAACTGCTGGCAAAATAGACCCTTTGGTCCCTTCCGGAAATTGGCGTCGGGGGCAAAATGCGCTTGCAACGGCTCGTCCGCTGTGCTAGTTTTGCTCCCGGTCCGCCATTTGGCGTAAGAGGTACGGAAATACACCATGGTCCTCGGATTCAACCACAACATCAGGTACAAAGGGGAGGTCTTCCACGTCCAGACGGAGGACAGCGGCATCGCCAACCCCCACATCATCACACTCCTCTACCGCGGCGGCACCATCCTCGCCTCGAAGAAGACCTCCTACGCCGACATCGTGAAGGCGGACCAGCTGGAGCAGGTGGTGGAAGCCATCATGAAGGACCAGCACAAGGAGATGATGAGGCGGCTGAAGGGTGGCGAATTCGATGACCGCGCCTTTCCGGGTGCACCCCGCCCCGTTGTCGAGGCACCGAAGCCCGCCCCAGGCCGCACGCTGGACGAGGTCATCCTCGACTATCTGATAACCGGCGAAGACAGATAGCGCACAAGTCGCGCCCCATCCAAGAGATCCGCCCCTCCCTTCACAGCCGAGGGGGAAGAAGCATTCAATAACGCCGAAAGGAAACGTTACGTGAAAGAGAAGATTTCCCAGCTGGAAGAGAAGGCGAGGCGCCTGCGCGTTGCCATCGTAAAGACCCTGCACAAGTCGCAGTCCGGGCACACCGGAGGGTCCCTCTCCGCGATCGACATGATCTGCGCCCTGTACTTCCACAAGATGCGCCACAACCCGGAGGAGCCGGCATGGGAGGGTCGCGACCGCTTCGTGCTCAGCAAGGGGCACGCAGCCCCCGCCCTCTACGTGGCGCTCGCCGAAGCCGGGTACTTCCCGACGGAGGACCTGATGATGCTGCGCCGCCTCGGCAGCCACCTGCAGGGGCACCCGGACAGCAAGGGTACCCCGGGGGTGGACGTCTGCACCGGCTCGCTCGGGCAGGGGCTCTCCATGGCAAACGGCATGGCGCTCGGCTTCAAGCTGGACGGGAAGGAAAACCGCGTCTACGCCCTGCTCGGGGACGGCGAGCTGCAGGAAGGTCAGATCTGGGAGGCGGCGATGGCCGCCGGTCACTACAAGACCGACAACCTCTGCGCCCTGGTGGACTCCAACGGGCTGCAGATCGACGGCGACGTCTCCCGCGTCATGAACGTCTCCAGCATCTCCGACAAGTTCCGCGCCTTCGGCTGGAACGTGATCGAGATCGACGGCCACTGCCTGCACGGCATCTGCACCGCCCTTGACGCGGCGGAGCGCCACAAGGGGGCGCCGACCGCCATCGTGGCGACGACGGTCAAAGGGAAAGGGGTCTCCATCTTCGAGAACAAGGCCTCCTACCACGGGGTTACCCCCAACGACCAGGAACTGCCCGTGGCGCTCAGGTGCCTCGGTTGCGACTGTGAAGAGCTTGAGAACCAGGAAAGGATAGGTGCATGATAGCAACAAGGGACGCTTACGGGGAAACGCTGGCCGAACTCGGCGCTGAGAACGAGAACATAGTCGCGCTGGATGCCGACCTCTCCGGCTCCACGAAGACCGGGGTCTTCGGGAAGAAGTTTCCGGAGCGCTTTTTCAACATGGGTATCGCCGAGGCGAACATGGTGGGGACCGCCGCAGGTCTCGCAGCGGTCGGGAAGATCCCCTTCCTCTCCACCTTCGCGATCTTCGCAGCCGGGCGCGCCTGGGAGCAGATCCGCCAGTCCGTTGCCTACCCGAAGGCGAACGTGAAGATCGTGGCCACCCACGGCGGCGTCACCGTCGGTGAGGACGGCGGCTCGCACCAGTCGGTGGAGGACATCGCCATCATGCGCGCCATCCCCAACATGACCGTCATCGTCCCCGCCGACGGGGAGGAGACGAAGGGCGCCATCCGCGCCGCCGCCGCCCACAAGGGGCCTGTGTACGTGCGCCTCGGCCGCAATAAGGTGCCGAACGTATTCCCGAAGGGGCACACCTTCGAGATCGGCAAAGGGTGCGAGGTCGTGGCCGGAACCGACCTTACCTTCGTCACCACCGGGCTCATGACCGGCGTGGCGGTCGCGGCGGCCGAGAAGCTGAAGGCCGAAGGGATCTCCGCCCGCGTCGTGCACCTCGGCACCGTAAAGCCGCTGGACAAGGAGATCGTCATCAAGGCCGCCAAGGAGACGGGGGTCATCGTGACCGCAGAGGAGCACTCGGTTGTCGGGGGGCTGGGCGGCGCCGTGGCGGAGCTCCTCGGCGAGGAGTGCCCGACGCTCATGAAGCGGGTCGGGGTCTACGACAGGTTCGGCACCTCCGGGAAGTCCGAGGAGCTCCTCAAGTACTTCGGGCTCACCGCCGAAAACCTGGTGGAAGAAGCAAAGGAGATCTTCGCGAGGAAGAAATGACTCGAACGGTGCTAGGGGAGCGGGGTTTCACCTACATCGGCGCCATGGTCGCCGTCATCCTCATGGGGATCGCCCTGGGGGTTGCCGGCACCTATTGGTCGACGAGGATGCAGCGGGACCGGGAGACGGAGCTCATCTTTCGCGGCATCCAGTACCGGGACGCCATCAGGGGTTGGTACGGGTACGTCTGGGACGACAAGAGCAAGAGCTTCAAGAACGATCCCGCCGCCCGTACCCGCCTCGGCCTTCCGGCGGAGGCCCCCCCTCTCACCGATCTCGAGCAGCTTGTGAAGGATCCGAACAGCAGCGGGAAGGTGCGCTGGCTGAGACGCCTGTACCCCGACCCGGTCCTCTCCTTTCAGACGGGGAAGCCGGAAAAGTGGGACGTGGTGAAGGACGCTAACCAGCGTATCATCGGGGTAAAGAGCAGGAGCGAGGCAAGGCCCCTGAAGCAGGGGACCTTCCCGGACGACCCGATATCGGGGCTTGAGCCGGCTGACTTCGAGGGAAAAGAGAAGTACAGCGACTGGCAGTTCATCTACAACCGCGTTCCGAAGCTCCAGGGGAGCGGGAAGCAGAGCGGGGAGGGGGTCACACCCACTCCCGGCGGCGGCTCCTCCACCGGGTGGAAAGGCTTCTCCCACCCGGAGTAAATTGGACAACCCTTTTTTGTGCAGTTAATGCAGTTGAAGTATTGGAGGTCCCCTGATTTTCAAGAGCGTGACCACACGAGTGATCGTCTTGTCGATCTGCCTGCTGGTATTCGGCATCGGGACCTTCGCCTTTCTCACCCTGCGACGTGAGCAGATGCAGCTCATCAATTCGGCCCGCGAGAGTACTTCCCTCCTGCTGAATACCATCGAGCGCAGCACCTACAACTCCATGCGCATCGGGAACACCGAGGACGTGCAGGTTATCCTCGAGATGGTGGGGCAAAGCGACAAGCTTGTCGGGGTGCGCATCTTCCACCCCCACGGCGTGGTGCTTAAGTCCTCCCTCCCCGGCGAGGTGGGGAAGCCGGTCGACGAGCGCGACTACAACCTCTTCCTGCACAACAAGAAGGAAGGGGTCTTCACCCTCGACGGCTACGGCGAGGTGCTGGGGATGGTGAAGCCGATCTACAACGACCGGCAGTGCAACACCTGTCACGGCGAGAAGAGCCGCATCATCGGCATCCTCAACGTGAACTATTCCCTCGTGGAGACGCGCCGGCGCATCGTGGAGCTCACCAAGCTCTTCGTACTCTCCACCGTCGCGATCATCGGATTCCTGTCGCTCGCGATCTCCCTCGTCATGCTGAAGTTCGTGAAGAAGCCGCTTCGCCTCATGAGCGCCAACATGGCGAAGGTCGAGGCGGGGGACCTCTCCGTGCGCGTGTCGTACGACCGGCAGGACGAGATAGGAAAGCTCCTCGGTTCCTTCAACTCCATGGTGGGGCGGCTGGACCGGGCGAAGAAAGAGCTGGAGACCTTCCATTTCCAGCAGATGGAGCGGGCGGACCGGCTTGCCTCCGTCGGCGAGATGGCGGCCGGCATCGCCCACGAGATCAAGAACCCCCTCACCGGAATCGCCGCGGCCATCACCGTGATGAAGGACGACTTCGAGCCGACCGACCCGCGCTTTTCCATCATCTCCGAGGTGCTGGAGCAGATCTCCCGGCTGGACAAGACGGTGAACGACCTCCTCTTCTTCGGGAAGCCCACCGCCTCGGAACCGGCCTGCACCGACATCAACGCGACGCTAAGAAAGATTCTCATCTTTGCCGGGCAGCACCGCGGCGGCAAAAACATAGAGAAGGTCCTGCACCTCGAGGAGAACCTCCCCCCTGTGTACGTCGACGCGAAGCAGATCCAGCAGGTATTCCTGAATCTCTTCCTGAACGCCGTGCAGGCGATGCAGCAGGGGGGGACCCTCACGGTGGAGAGCAGCATTGTTAAGGAAGCCGCGGGGGACATGGTGCGGATCCGCGTCGCGGACACCGGGCAGGGGATTCCGCCGCAGATCCTGGAGAAGATTTTTGTCCCCTTCTTCACCACGAAGGCGCAGGGGACAGGTCTTGGCCTTCCGATCAGCCACCGGCTGATCGAGCAAAACGGCGGCCGCCTCTCCGTACAGAGCGAGGACGGGAAGGGGACGACCTTTACCGTCGATCTCCCCGCCTGCTACCCCGGCGGCGAGGCAGGACCGTGGGGTGTCGCGGCAAGCGGCGCCACCGCCAGCGCCACCGTCCACACATGCGCCGTTTGAAACGCCGGCAGCAGTAACGTAAGAGCTATTTCCTCCAAGGAGCAGTCATGCGCAGAACGAAGATCATGGTGGTGGACGACGAGCATCTGATCCGCTGGTCGTTGGAGCAGAATCTTAAGAAGCAGGGGTACGAGGTATGTACCGCAGGGACCGGCGAGGATGCCCTGCGCCTGGCACGCGAGGAGCAGCCGGAGCTGGTGCTCCTCGACTTCCACCTTCCCGGGATCGACGGCCTGGAGGTGCTGCAGCGCCTGAAGGAGCTGGACGACGAGATCATCGTCATCATGGTCACCGCCCAGGGGGGGCTGGAGACCGCGGTGAACACCATGCGCCACGGCGCCTACGACTACATCAACAAGCCGTTCAACCTGGACGAGCTCGGGCTGGTGATCAGGAAGGCGCTCGACACCTCCGACCTGCGGCGCGAGGTGGTGCAGCTTCGAAGCGAGCACAAGAAGCTCGGGCCGCCGAAGATCATCGGCACCTCGAAGCACATGAAGAACGTCCTCGACATGATGGACAAGGTCGCCCGAAGCGACGCCTCCACCGTCCTGGTGCAGGGGGAATCGGGTACCGGCAAGGAGCTGGTGGCGAAGTATATCCACTTCCAGAGCAACCGCGCCGAGAAGCCGTTTGTGGCGATCAACTGCGCGGCGGTCCCTGCCACCCTTCTGGAGAGCGAGCTCTTCGGCCACGAGAAGGGGGCCTTCACCGACGCGAAAACCTCCAAGAAGGGTCTTTTCGAGCTCGCCGACGGCGGCACCGTCTTCCTCGACGAGATAGGCGATATGGAAGTGGGGATGCAGGCGAAGCTCCTGCGTTTCCTCGAGGACAGGAACTTCCGCCGCATCGGCGGGAGCAAGGTCATCCCGGTGGACGTGCGGATCATCTCCGCGACCAATAAGGATCTCCTGAAGGCGATCGAGGAGAAGACCTTCAGAAACGACCTGTACTATCGTCTTCAGGTCATTCCGATCTTCCTCCCGGCGCTTCGTGAGCGCAAGGAGGACATCCTGCAGCTGGCGAACCACTTCATCGACGTCTTTACGAAGGAGTTCAACAAGTCGATCAAGGGGATCTCCTCCATGGCGGAGAAGCTCCTGGTGGAGTACAGCTGGCCGGGGAACATCCGCGAGCTGAAGAACGTCATCGAGCGCGCCATTATCCTCGGCAATGACGAGAACCTGCTCCTGGAGAACCTGCCGCTGGAGATCGTGGCGCAGGCCTCCCAGGTGACGATGCCGATGGCGACCTTCAAGCTGCCGCCCGAGGGGATCGACATCGAAGAGGTGGAGAAGGAGCTCATCAAGCAGTCGCTGGAGATCACCGACTGGAACCAGTCGAAGGCTGCGAAGAAGCTCAATCTCGGCATCGACGCCTTCCGCTACCGCATGAAGAAGTTCGGATTCCTGAAGTAGCGCTGGAAGAGACGTAGAGGCAGAGAAAACAGAAAAGCAGAGGAAAGGGAGAAGTGCCCTTTTCTCTGCTTTTTTTATGTTCTTCCGAAACTTCCGCGCCGCACACTTTGTGTGCCATCAACGGGAATGCGACGCCCTCACGTTCCCCCCTTTGCGAAGGGGGGACAGGGGGGATTTGCTCTTTGTCGGCCCAGGCGAGACGTGGACCGCCGGGAACGCCTCCGGCTTATCCCGGCCTACATGGGCATGTCCACTGGCTATATCTTCACCAGGGTGTACTTCCTCGACCCCACCCCGATCTTCTCCGCGTGCTCCAGCTGCACCTCCCAGTCTATCTCCGGGTGCACGCCGCGGAACTTGTCCCCTCCCGGCTCGTGCCCTGTCGCCAGCGCGGTATTCTCATTGCCGCGCGCCTGATTCACCAGGTCCGCGCTCGCCTGGTCCGCCGCCACAGGATCCACGGAGGCGACTATCCCGATATCGTTCACGATAGGTGCATCGGCATGGCCGTAGCAGTCGCAGGCGGGGGAAACCTGTGTGATGAAGTTCAGAAAGAGGGTCTTTTCCCCCTTCCCGTGCACCGCCCCCTTCGCGTACTCCGCCATCTTGCGCATGACGAGGGATGCACTCTCGTTCCAGTTGATCCTGATCGCTTTCTTGTGGCAGGCGGTGATGCAGCGACCGCACCCGGCGCACTTCGCGGCGTCTATCGACATCCGCCCCTCCAGCACGATTATGGCATCGTGTGCGCACGACTTGCAGCACGCACCGCAGGCGTTGCAGACACTTTCGGCGATCTCCGGCGCGACGGTGGAGTGCTGCTGCAGCTTCCCGCTTCGACTTGAGCACCCCATCCCGAGGTTCTTCAGCGCCCCGCCGAAGCCGGTGAGCTCGTGGCACTTGAAGTGGCTGACCGCCACCAGGGCGTCCGCCTCCAGGATCTCCTCGCCGATACCCACCTTTTCAAGGATCTCCCCGTTTATCCGCACGTCGCGCGCGGTGTGGCCGCGCAGCCCGTCGCACATGATGAGGGGGGCGCCGACCACCGCGTAGGCAAAACCGTTCTCCACGGCGCAGGAAAGGGCGGATACCGCCTCCTTCCGCTCACCGGGATAGAGGGTGGAGGAGTCGGTCAGGAACGGGCGCGCCGCGCAGCGCTTGATCTCTTCCACCACGCGACGCACGAAGACGGGGCGCACGAAGGTGTGATTCCCCTTCTCGCCGAAGTGGACCTTCACCGCCACCAGGTCGCCCTGTGCCAGGCGCGACTCGATTCCTGCTTCGCGCATCAGTCTCCCGATCTTGTCAAAGAGGTTTTCGCGCACCCCTGCGCGCATGTCGGCGAAATACACCGTGCTGCTCATAGTCTCCTCCTCTTTCTGAGTGAATATCCTTCGCCGAAGTCACAATGCGGCGGTGACGGAATCCGGCTATACTTTAATCATGTATCCCTTGCTTTTAACGGAAAAAGCACTGTAACTTTTCCGTTTCGAAGCCAGAGTGGTACCACACAAACCCAGTGATTTCAACGTGCAACAAGTTTTTCTTGCGCTGTCGAATAGATATGTTATTTATTAAAAAATTTCGGGAGCTGGAAGGGAGCAGGGATGAAGGAGTGCGAAGAGCGTGAAATCTGGATCATGGGGCTCGGCAGCAAGACCGATCGGGGCGCCATCATCTGCAGCTATCTCGCCGAGGGGGGATACAGGGCACGGACGGCAAAGCCGTCGGAGGTTTCCGTCTGCGCTCCGCTGGCCATCCTTCTCGACGTCTCCCCCTTCTCGGAAGAAAGCTGGGATATCCTCCTGAAGATCAAGACGGACCCCCAGACGCGCGAGCTGCCGATCCTCCCGGTGTACCTCAGCGAGGACGGCAACATTGGTGGAGTATTCGCGGCTGCCGGGTACTTCTCTCTCCCGCTCGATTCGCAGTACCTCGTGAAGCGCCTGCGCGACATGGGGCTCACGGATGAATCGGAAGACTACGACCTGCAGGCGATGATCATTACGCCGCGTGGGGAGGAGCAACTGGAGCGCACCCTGGAGCGCCTGACCTTCGAGGTGGTGAATGCGTACACCGGGAAGGAAGCGGTGGCGCTCGGCACCATCATCCACCCCTACATGGTCTTCTGCTCCCTTCTCCTTGCGGACATGTCCGCCTTCGAGATCATGGAAAAGTTCCGCCTCTATCCGCAGACGCACAACATTCCCTTCTTCATCCTGCTGAAGGACACCCTGAGCGATGCCGACCGCCAGGCGCTGAGCCGCGCGGTGCAGCCTCTGGTGCGAAAGACCAGCATGACGCAGAAGGAGTTCCTCGCCTACTTCAAGAAGTCCCCTGACTAGAAACGACCCACTTCGACCCGCGCGCCCTCCGATCTGTTGCCTGTCGTATTGACAGGTCTCGTTGCGGTGTCCACCCCGCCAGGGAGTCGTTATGAACATCCGCACCCGCGCCAGGGGCGCCGTTATCTCGGCCGCCGCCTTCTTCCTTCTCTCCCTTCCCAGTCTTGCCTGGCCCTCCGAGGAGGGGTCCCGCGACATCCTCTGGCAAACGGTGAGCAACTGCCTCGATCCCACCGCCTTCGACTACTGCGGCACCTGCACGATACCTCTGGCGGAGATGAACTGTGCGAACCGAACGGGGTGCAGCAACAGCTTGGAGCTGTGGACGGAGTCGGAGCACTACGTCTCCTTCCGCGACCGGAAGATGTGCGACTGCCCCGGCGGCTTCGTGCACGGGCTGGCAGTCCCGCGTGCGCGCGTCATGGGGACGGAGGATCCGCGGCGCCCGAACGGGATCTGGAGCTTCGCCTGGGACGCGGCCCGCACCCGCATCGCGCAGGAGAAGGAAATCGCCCTCTATGTGAATCCTCCGTCAGCGCGGACTCAAGACCAGCTGCACGTGCATCTGGTTCGTCTGCGCCCTGATGCGCGTCAGCGGTTCACATCCATTACAGTAGCGCGCATAGCCAGTCTCGACGACGTCTGGAGCGCGGCCAGGAACTGCGCGACGGCGCAAGGACTCAGCGATTACGGTGTCCTCGTCACCACCCACCCCGATGGCGGCTTCCTCGTCGTCGTTGACCGCAAGAGCCCCAACAAGTACGCCCAGTCGACCTGCAAGTAGAGACCGCTCTCATGCCTACGTCTGAGTCGTTCCCAAGCTCCCAGCTTGGGGACGCAATTGCCCGCGAGGCTCGGCCTCGCCAATTGCGCCAGCGATTGCGTATCCGCTGATGCGGATGCAAAGCCGGAGCTTTGCAGGCAAGTGCGTTCCCAAGATGACCTTGGGAACGAGCGCAGCTCCAAAACAGAATCACCCTTTAGTATACAAAAACCATAGACTGTAATAAAAATATTCTTGACACTCCTCGTAGGCTTTCCCTATAGTTATAGCCGCATACTTTTATGCGGCTGCTGTAACAAAGGGAGAGGGCGACTATGCGAGTCTCACTGGTGGGCGGAATTGCCCGGCTGGAAAGGCATTATCTGCAGGAAGCAGAGAAGGCAGGGGTGGATCTGAAGATCTTCAACCGTCTGGAGGCGGGCCTCTCATCAAAGATTAGACATGCAGAGGCTGTTGTGCTATTTACCAGCAAGATTTCTCACAAGGCCCGCATGAAGGTGATGAGCGTGGCGCAGGCGAAGGATATCCCGGTGTTCATGTGCCACAACTGCGGCGTCTGCGCCTTACGGGACTGCCTCAACTGCGTGAAGAAGGGACTTGTAGAGGTCCACTAGATCCTGAAGAGCGAGGTCCTCTCGGGACCCAAAGCCATAGAGAGGTGGTCATGCTTACTGATGCACAGATCGAGCGCTACTCCCGTCACATCATCCTGAAGGGTGTAGGGGGGAAAGGGCAGAAGAAACTCCTGAGCGGAAAGGTGCTCATTATCGGCGCGGGGGGACTCGGCTCGCCGGCAGCGCTCTACCTTGCTGCGGCAGGGGTGGGGACTATCGGTATTGCCGACGCCGATGTGGTGGATGTCTCCAACCTGCAGCGCCAGATCATCCATCACACGAGCGATGTCGGGAAAGACAAGGTCCTCTCCGCCAGCGAGAAGATGACGGCAATAAACCCCGACGTGAACGTCATCACCCACAAGGCGTGGATCTGTGCGGAGAATATCGCCGAGATCATTGCCCCCTACGACTTCGTCATCGATGGCACCGACAACTTCGCCGCCAAATTCCTGATCAACGATGCCTGCGTCATGGGGGGGAAGCCCTTCTCCCACGGCGGCATCCTGCAGTTTCTGGGGCAAACGATGACGGTGACCCCGAAAAGCTCCGCCTGCTACCGCTGTCTTTTTCCAAAGGTGCCGCCCCGCGGCGCCATCCCCACCTGCGCCGAGGCAGGGGTGATCGGAGTTCTTCCCGGCATCATCGGGACCTTGCAGGCGACCGAAGCCATCAAGTTCCTTCTCGGGGTGGGGAGCTTGCTCACCAACGAGATGCTGATCTATGATGCCCTGGACAACGACTTCACCAAGGTCGATGTCGCACGAAGCGCTCATTGCCCCGTCTGCGGCGACAACCCCACCATCACGGAGCTCGTCGACGAGACGGACGCCATGAACGTCTGCGACCTCGAGCTCGGCGCCTGACGGTGAGTGAAGGGAAGCCTGCCATGACGCATACCTTCGACTTCGACACCGTCGTAGATCGCACCAAATCCTCCAGCCTCAAGTGGGACCGGTACCGTGGGCGCGACATCATCCCGCTCTGGGTGGCGGACATGGATTTTCCCGCTCCCCCACCTGTAGTCGAGGCGCTGCACGAGCGCATAAGCCACGGCGTCTTCGGCTACACGCTCGCCCCCGATGAGCTTGTGGAGGAGGTGTGCGCCTACCACCTGCGGGAGTACCGCTGGGAGATTTCCCCTGAGTGGCTCGTGTGGCTTCCGGGGCTCGTCACCGGCATCAACGTGGCATGCCGCGCCGTCGGCGCCGACGGCGACGATGTTGTGACCTTCACCCCGGTTTATCCCCCTTTTCTGACCTCCCCTCCCCTGTGCAACCGCGGCGTCGTGAAGGTGCCGCTGCACCTCTCGCGCGGCCGCTGGGGCTGGGAACCTGCGGAGCTGGAGCGCAGCATTACGCCGCGCACAACGCATCTTCTCCTTTGCTCGCCGCACAACCCGGTCGGGCGCGTGTGGACACGAGAAGAGCTCCTCCAGCTCGGCGACCTCGCGCAGCGCCACAACCTGGTCGTCTGCAGCGACGAGATCCACGCCGGGCTGATACTGGACGAGAACAAGGAGCACATCCCCTTCGCCACCCTGTCGCCGGAGCTCGCCAGGCGGACGATCACCCTGCAGGCGCCGAGCAAGACGTTCAACGTCCCCGGACTCGGCTGCTCCTTTGCCGTCATCTCCGACCCTTCCCTGCGCCGCCGCTTCTTGAGCGCCATGGGAAAGATCGTGCCGCACGTGAACACTCTCGGCTACACCGCCGCCCTCGCGTCCTACCGGCACGGGAAGGAATGGCAGCGGGCGCTTCTGGAGTACCTGAAGGGGAACCGCGACCTGGTGGAGGGCGAGGTGGCGACGATGCCGGGACTGGAGGTCACGCACGTTGAGGCAACGTATCTTGCCTGGATCGACACGCGCAGCGCCGGGATCAAGAATCCCGGGAGGTTTTTTGAGGAAGCAGGGGTGGGGCTCTCCGACGGAGCCGAGTTCGACTCCCCCGGCTTCGTAAGGCTCAATTTCGGCTGCTCAAGGGTGTTATTGAAGGAAGCGCTCCGGCGCATGCGCGCTGCGCTGGGGTGAAAGTCGGGCGCGAAGTTCTTTAGCAGAGGAGGCGTTTAACTCCTCTCCACTGCGTGTTTATTACAAAAGGCTCCCTCTCCGGGAGCCTTTGTCGTATCTAAAAAGAAAAATGACACCAAGACGTTTTTTAGTTTTTCATCAAAAACTAAAATAAGGCTAGGTCTTATTTCAGTTTTACCTGAATTGAAAATGGGCGTGGCCGTCTGGGCATGCGTAAAGCGGTCTCGAATTGACGCGTTGGCGGGGGAGCCGTGATGCTGCGGGATGCTGCTGCGACTACCACTGCAACTTTTCCTAATGGTCGTGTGCTCAACGGGATCCGCATCTATTAGTGATTCGTTTAATACTAATAAGCGACTATATCTTCACCGTCTTATATAAGAAATTCTTGAAGCGGAAGAAGCGCTTCTTTTCCTCCTCGTCCTCCTGCACGTCCCCCGTCACCGCCTTCAGGGCCCTCGCGATGTCGGGCATCCCTTTTCCTGTCGCCGCGCGGGTTTTCTCCACTACGAGACGCACCACGTCCCTCGAAATGTGGCTCTTGGAGTACGGCTCGTACACCGCCTCCCAGAAGTCGCTCCCGTCGTTGATCCTGTCCATGATGCCGACCGCCAGTTCCTCGGTTAGCCGCTCGGCGGGTGAGCCGTTCTCCCGCAGCCCTGCCCGCAGCGCACGCGCTACGTCCTCGCCTGTCACGTACTTTCCGCTGCGGAAAAAGAGCGCCCTCAGAAGGATGCTGCGCAGTTCGCGGATGTTCCCCTGGTAGTTGTGATGCACCAGCGCTTCCTTTGCCTCGCGCGAGAGCACCGGCGGCTCCAGCGGCTCCTCCTCGCTGCGGTAGGTGCGGTACAGCTTGCCGAGAAAGTGGGTGGCGAGGTCAGGAATGTCCTCGCGGCGCTCGTTGAGCGACGGCACCGTCACCGACAGCTCCGAGAGGCGGTGGTACAGGTCCTCCCGGAAATTCCCGAGCCGGATCTCCTTCTGCAGGTCCTTGTTGGTGGCGGCGACCAGGAGCACCTTGGAGAAGCGTTCCCTGTTTTCCCCCAGCCGCACGAAGCCGCCGTTGTCCAGAAAGCGCAGGAGCTGCACCTGCGTCTTCGGGTCGGCGTCGCCGATCTCATCGAGAAAGACGACTCCGCCGGACGCCTCCTCGAGTATTCCCTTCCTGTCGCTGTAGGCGCCGGTGAAGGCCCCCTTGGTGTGGCCGAAGAGCTCGGAGTAGGTGAGGTCTCCGCTGTAGGCGGCGATGTTCGTCTTTTTCACCGGCAGCTCGGTCCCTGCCCCGGTCTGCTGCCGGTACAGCTCGTCGAGCTTGTTGTACAGGTTGTTGAAGAAGAATTCCTTCCCCGCGCCGGTCTGCCCGAGGACGAGGATGGAGGGGAGCCCGATGGTCGCTTCCCGCACTGCGGTCTTGTTCCAGAAGAGGATCCTGTTGGAGAAGGGGCGCGCCACCGTGTTGATGAACTCCACGATCTCCTGCGCCTTGCGGCTGTTTCCGATTATGTTTCCCAGCCGGTAGGAAGAGACCTGCGGGTCCTTGTAGGCCACGTCGCTGTGCAGGCGGGTGACTTCGCTCTGCAGCCGGTCGATGCGCTGGATGTCCGAGATGTGGCGCGAGGTAAGCCGGTCGATGATCTGCAGTATCCGCTTGTGCTCTTCGGTGAAGTACCCGGCCTGGACGGAGTTTAGGCAGATGACGGCGATGACCTCATCGTCGCTTATGACGGGGACGGCGATCTCGCTCCTGATGATCCCGCTGACGGGGCGATGGAAGCCGCCGGTCTCGGCGTCGTCGGCGACGTTGTTGAGGATGCGCGGCTGCTTCGACCAGGCCACGTAGCCGGTGAGGCTGCGCTCCTCCGGCGTGAGCTCGGGCCCTCCGATCTTGAAGGGGGGAATGATCTTCTTGATCCACTCCTTGTTTTTTGCGCCGATGAGGGATCCGTCATCCCCCTCCACGACGACCCACTTCTCCCCCTGCCGCTCCTCGACGATGGCGATACTCCCCGTATCCGCCCCGATGAGCTCGGTGGCCTTGGAGAGGACTTTCGTGAGGAAGGGGTGCAGTCCCTCGTTTCGTTCCTGGAGAAGGTCCGTGATCTCGGAGAGCACCTTGATTTCCAGGTGCTCGCCGCCGACCTCGCTGATGACCCGCTCCGCCATCTCCGCGTGGGTCTGCAACAGCCCCATCTCGAAATCGGAAAAGCGGCTCATCTGGCGGGTGAAGTAGTTGACGAGGCAATTGAGCTTCCGCGTCTTCGGGTCGTAGCGCGGCACCATGTACAGGGAGCGCAGCGACATCTTCTCGGTGATGGCGCGCTTTTGCAGGTGCTCCTCCAGGAGATCCTCGATGAAGAGGGGCTGCAGCAGGCGGTCGTCGGAGATGACCCCGTTTTCGGAGACGTAGCGGGAGATAAGGGAGCTCCCCTGCTTCAGGTTGATCCCCTTTTCGCTGTCGTACAGCGCCTTTATCTTCGCGTCCTCGGCGTGGCTCGCCAGGACCTCCATCCCCCCCGGCACCGGCACGAGGACCGAGGCGAGGTCGAGCCGGTCGATGAGGCGCACCGCGGAGCGCACCATGAAGCCGGCGGCTTCCTTCTTCTTGTACAGCTCGACGCGGCGGGCCAGGAGGAGCTGCTGGTGGTACTTGCGCGCCTGGTCCAGTTGTTCCCCAGCCTGTGCCAGGAAGTGGGTCAGGAAGTTGATCACGCTCCCCGATACCGGCTCACCATCGAGGCAGACGACGCCGATGGGGTTGCCGAGGCTGGAAAGGGGGAGGAGCGTCATGCCATCTATCTCGAAGCGGCTGGAGAAGTCCTTGTCGAGCGGGAGGCCGGTCTGCGCGGGGTTGTGGAAGATGTTCACCTTTTGTGTCTTGTAGGTGAGAGAGACGGCGGCTTCGGTGGAGATGATGGGGAAGGTGATCTCTTTCGTCTCCGCGGCGAAGGCGCCGCAGGAGTAGGCGCAGGAGAGGGCGCCGCGGGTGAGGTCCTCGAGGTAGATCCGGACCCTCTCCAGCGACGATATGATCCGTGCCCCTTCACCGACGAGGTGGAGCATTTCGTCGAGGTTCTCTTTGCCAAACGAGGCGATGCGGGCGCCGATCCGCGCCAGCTGTTCATTGGTGGGTGCCATGAGTGTCCTTTGAGTACATTTTGTACACTGGACACTTTAGAGAGAATGGGGGGAGGTGTCAAGGGAAAGGGCGGACAGGTCGGACAGGTCGGACAGACAGCGCGGTTCGCCGGCTAGTTCAGCCCCTTGCGGATCTGGTACAGGTCCTCCATGTCCAGGCCGTTCAGCTCGAAGAACTCGCGCTCGAGCTCCTCGATGTAGAAGCGATCCAGCCCGGAGTTCTCCAGGAAGTCCTCCCTGAGGGAGCAGTCCTTCTCCGCGATGACGCGCGGCAGAAGGTTGTGAATGTACACCGCCTCCTTCTTGATGGCGAGAATCGTCTCCTGGAAGAGATGCTCCGGGATCTCCCCGTCCAGCAGATTCTTGTGCTTCAGGTCCTCGGCAACCTCGCGCTTCAGTGCTTCCTGGTCGGCCTTCGAGGAGTAGCGGGAGTAGAAGTTCCTGATCCGGTCCTTCACGTGCTCCAGGAGGATGATGTGCAGCCGCTCGTCCCCGTCGATCTTCAGGAGCTGCTCCAGAAGTTCCCGGATGGTGAGCCGGTTCTCCTCGATCAGTTTCAGCCCCTCGATGAGGTGAGTCACCTTCTTCCTGCCGTAGATCCCCAGGTACTTGTTCTCCAGTATCCCGGAGATGAAGAGTCGGGTGAAAAGGCCGGGCGCGAGGAGGTCAAAGGCGCTCTTGTTCCCGAGCAGACTGCGGATCATCTCCTCGGAGATCTTTATGTTCTCCATGAAGGCGAGCCTGCTGATCGCGGAAGAGGTGGCGTCGTAGCGGTCGAAGTAGGTGATGATGTAGGAGTATCCCTCCAGCAGCGAGATATCCGCGCCGTCCCGGATCTTCTCGTCGCACGCCTTGCTCGCGTCCAGCAGCATCTCCTCGAAGGCGTGGTCGCGGTTTTCCGCCGCCTGCTTCTTTGCCAGGAGGAGCTTTACCATGTCCTCGGCGTTGATGACGCTCTCGATCTGGTGCTCGGTGAGGAACATCCCCTCGAGGATCTCTCTCGTCTCAGAGATGTAGCCGCTCTCCTCCTGGTGCTCCAGCTTCTTGTCCTTCTTGAGCATCTCGTCCAGGGTGTAGAAGAGCGCCCCGGGGATCTTGTTGCGCACCGAGAGGGTCTTCAGGCGCGTGAGCCGCGCGTTCTCCAGCTTGTTGATCTCCCCCTTGCGGTTGCAACTTATCAGTATGTTCTTGTACTCGTCGACGATGCGCCGGTTGTCCGGGTGCTTGTACATGACGTCGATGCGGATCCTCTCCTGCTGGTACCGGTCGATGCCGTGCCGCTCCGCGAGTTCCGCCAGGGTGTGGAACTCCGTCTCCGTGATCTTCTTGTTGCGGAAGTAGAGCGCCCGGAACGCCTCGCTGTACTCGCGGTGCTTCGTGTGCACGAGCTTGAAGAGGAAGAGGTGCGCGGAGGGGTCGTCGAGGATGCTCAGGATCTGGCCTATGATCCCGTTTTCGTCTTCCATCCCCACTGCGTCGGAGCGCTTCAGCGTCTTGCCGAGGATCTTTACCAGGTGCTCCTGCTGGTCGCGCAGCGCTCCGGAGAAGTCGGAGGCGGTGATGGCAAAGAAGTAGTTGCACACGGCGTTGCCGTCGAAGAAGATCTTGTCGAAGGAAAGGGTTCCATCTGTGCGGTCGCTGAAGCGCAGCGCCCCCTCTCTCTTGTCGTAGTGGGTGCCGTACACCACCAGGCGGTTCGACACCTCCTCCTTGGCGAGGTCGGCGATCGGCTGGTCCACGCCGAACATGTACTCGCAGAAGGAGCCGCCATTGCCGAGGTGGCTGATGCCGTCCCTGCCGATGATAAATTCATTTCCGGGGGAGAAGAAGCGGATGTGGTCGGAGTCGGCGAGGTCTGTGTTGAAGAAGTAGCGGTTGTACGCTTCGGTGCCGGCGGCGATGGCGTAGTATTCGATCTTGTCGTTGGCGTAGCCGTGCAGGCGTATGTCCCTGAACATCATGTCCTTTCCGCATTGGGGGAGCGACTCCGCCCTGGCCTCGGCGAGCGTCCTCACAGCTCGAACACCATGCCGTCGTAGGCGAACTCCACCCCTTCGGGGAGTCTCTCGCCGTCCTCGTGTGCCACCTCATGGGTGAGATGGGTAAGGACCGTGCGGCGGGGGGCAAGCTGGTGGGCGATGTGCAGCGCGCCTTCGATGTTGAAGTGATTCGGGTGCGGCGAGTAGCGCAGCGCGTCAATAATGAGAAGCTCCAGACCCTGGAGGAGGGGGAGGGAGCGCTCGGGGATGGCGCTGCAGTCGGTCAAGTAGGCGGCGTCGCCGAAGCGGTAGCCGGTGGCTTCGTGCTTTCCGTGCATGATCGGGACCGGCGTGACGGTGCGGCCGAAAAGCTCGAAAGGTCCGTCTATGGTGATGGGAGAGAGAAGGGGGGAATACCCTTCCGTGTTCTTCCCTTCGAAGATGTAGGCGAAGTTGCCGGATACCTGTGCGAGGGTGAGGGGGCTGCCGTAGCAGGGGATGACCCGGCGGTGGATGAAATGAAAGCCGCGCAGGTCGTCTATTCCATGAATGTGGTCGGCGTGGCTGTGGGTGAGGAGGAGCGCGTCTACGTGCGGGACCTGCTCGCGCAGCACCTGTCTGCGCAAATCGGTGCAGGCGTCGACCAGGATGTAGCGACCATCCCACTGTACCAGGAGAGAAGCGCGTGTTCTTTTGTCACGAGGGTCGCTGGAACTGCAGACCCGGCAGCGGCAGCCGACCATGGGAACTCCGGTCGAGGTGCCAGAACCGAGAATGGTCATTTTCATGGAGGGTACCTCAGGGACCGTAAACTAGCATGATTGGCACCTTGAGGCAAGGGCTTTGTCCCTTGCCTCGCGCACACTTTGAGGCTACCATATGGGTGCCCCGGAGGCCATCAGACGACTGCACCGGCGCAGCTGATGTGTGGTCGCAATCGTTAAGGAGAGGTTGTCACAGTATGCGTATCGCCCTTGTCGCCCCCAACTATTTCCCCCCTGAAAGCGGCAATGCCGTCACCGTCCGGCGCATCGAGCGCTCGCTTGCCACACTCGGCTGCGAGGTGCAGGTCTTCCCCACCGACTACCTGGCGCCGGAGGCGCTTCTTCGATCCCTGCAGCGCTTCGGACCGCAGCTTCTCCATGCCTTTCACGGCTACAGCGGCGGGCGGGTCGCCCATGCCCTCTCCGCGGAAACCGGGATCCCCTACCTGATCACCCTCACCGGGAGCGACATCTACCAGGCGCTGGAGGATCAGCGCAGCCTGGAGATCCACTCCCTCCTGCGGGGCGCGAAACGTCTCGTCGCCTTCCACGGCAGCATAAAGCAGCGTCTCGCGGTGCACATGCCGACCCTGCAGGAGCATACGGTGGTCATCGCGCAGGGTGTGGCGGTCCCGCCTCTAACGGCGGAGCCGTCGCCGGCGGACGAGTTTATCTTCCTCCTTCCTGCCGGGGTGCGCCCGGTCAAGAACCTCCTTTTCCCCCTCGAGCCTCTCCAGGAAGTGTACGAGAAGCATCCGGAGGTGCGGTTGCGCATCGTGGGACCGATTCGGGATACCGCGTATGCCGCCGAGGTCATGGACGCGCTGGAGGCGCACCCCTTCGCCCGCTACCTCGGCGCGGTCCGTCACGACCAGATGGCCGAGCTGTACCGGAAGTGCCACGTGGTGCTCAACACTTCGCTCTTCGAGGGGGGGATGGCCAACAGCGTCCTCGAGGCGCTGGCGCACGGCAGGGCGGTGCTGGCTTCCGATGTGGAAGGGAACCGTTCGATCGTGAAGGAAGGGGTAACGGGACTTCTCTTCAGGGATGCGGAGGAGTTCGTGCTGAAGGCCGAGCGGATCATGAGCGACCACCACCTGCGGGGGAGGCTCGCCAAAAACGGGAGGGCGGAGGTGGAGGAAAAATACTCGCCGGAGGCGGAAGGGCGGGGGTACCTGCAGCTCTACCGGGAGATAGTCGCGGAGTGCGGCGAGGGAGCCGGCACAGCCGCATATGGCGACGCGCATCACCTGTAGCTGGTGCGGAAATGTCGGTGATGGAAGAATCGATGTAGGCCGGGATAAGCCGGCAGGCGTTCCCGGCAGTCCACCACGGACGCAACCGCCATCAGCAAATGCCGGAAACGCTACGCTTATTCCGGCCTACGAGTCAGCCCCCCCGCCGCCGGGCGCCGTCAGGAAAGAGGCGCCGCCTCCGCCCCATCCCCCTCGTACTCCTCGAGGTATTGCTGCGATGGTGAGATCAGCTCCGGCGCAGCGTCCTCCTGCACATCCTTGAGCCTCTTCTCTATCGCCCGCGATCTGCGGGCCGCCGAATCGATGCTGTTTCCCGCTTCCTCCAGCTTCTTCTTCGTCTTCTCCAGTATCGCCCCGAACGAGCCGAACTCGGTCTTCACGCTCCCCAGAAGGCGCCACACCTCGCTGGAGCGCTTCTCGATGGTGAGGGTGCGAAAGCCCATCTGCAGGCTGTTCAGGAGTGCCGCGAGCGTGGTGGGTCCGGTGATGATGACCCGGAACTTGCGCTGCAGGAGCTCGAAGAGCCCGGCGCGGCAGAGCACCTCGGCGTAGAGCCCCTCCGTGGGAAGAAACATTATGGCGAAATCGGTGGTGTGGGGCGGGTCGAGATACTTGTCGCGGATCAGCCGCGCCATCTCCCGTACCGTCTTTTCCAGCTGCTTCTGCACCTCTTCGACCAGCGCCGGATCACCCGCCTCGCGCGCCTCCACGAGCCTCAGGTAGTCCTCCTGGGGGAACTTGGCGTCCAGCGGAAGGAAGACCTCCTGCTCGCCGTGGCCAGGGAGGCGCAGCGCGAACTCCACGCGCGCGCTCGAACCCCTTCTGGTGGCGACGTTGCAGGAGTACTGCGCGGGGGTGAGGATCTGCTCCAGCAGGGTACCGAGCTGGATTTCCCCCATGGTGCCGCGCGTCTTCACGTTGCTCAGCACCCGCTTCAGGTCCCCCACCCCGGCCGCCAGATTGCGCATCTCGCCCAGCCCCTTGTGAACCAGCTCCAGACGCTCGCTCACCAGCCTGAACGACTCGCCAAGGCGCTTCTCCAGCGTCTGGTGCAGCTTCTCGTCGACGACCGCGCGCATCTGCTCCAGTTTCTTCCCGTTATCCTCCTGGAGCCATTTGAGGCGCAGTTCCACCGTTTCCCGCAGCTTCTCCAGCCGCTGCTCGTTTCCGGCGGAGAGCCCGGCGATGTGCTGGGTTACCCCTTCCAACTGCCCTTTCTGCATGGTGGCGATCTCCACCATCCTTTTCTGCAGCGAATCCCCGAAAAGGCGCATGGTGCCGGAGAGCTCCTCCCGGTTCCTGCCGAGTTCCCCCTGGAAAGTGCGCTCCAGTCGCTCCAGCGATCGCTCTAAGGCATCGAGGCGCCCGCGCTCCAGGGCGCTGCGGCGTATGGTGAGGAGGCAGAGGAGGGCGACGATGAGGGTGGCGCAGAGGAGAATCAGAGAGACGATTTCAAATGGAGACATGAAGGGTGCTTTCCATTATCAGGGGTAGAGGTAAAGACGACCTGTTGAGCCAAGGGTGGTGACAAGAGATGCCGCGCCCCCCCCCGCTCAGCCTGGCATCTTCTCCCTCACAGAGTGCAGAAACTCCACCAGTGCGGCGTTGAATTCCTCCGGCTGTTCCAGGTTCGCCATGTGCCCGGCCCGGGGAATCACGCGGCTCGTGCAGCGCCGCAACCCTTTCGCGAAGAGCTCTGCCGCTTCGGGGGCGCCGGCGCGGTCTTCGGCGCCGGTCACCACCAGCGCAGGGGGGTGGAAGGTGGGGAGAAGCGGTGTGTAGTCTTTCCTGTCCCTCATGGAGAGAAGCCCCCCGGCGAGCCCTTTCGGGCTGGTGCCGCGCATCCAGGCGGTAACCTGTGCCACCAGCTGCGGATTTGTCTGGATCGTGTCGGGAGCGAAGAGGAGCTCGGCGAAGATCTTTATGATCGGATTTACCCCCAGCCGCTCAGCTTCGGCCGCGAGAGCCGTCCTGCGGGCGCGCCCGGCTTCGTCCTCTGCGGTGCTCCTCGTGACGATGAAGGCAGCGGCTGCGACCCGCTCCTGGTAGCGCTCCAGGAGGTTCAGGAGGATGTAGCCACCCATGGACATCCCCGCAACGACCGCGCGCTCGATCTTCAGGGCATCGAGCAGCGCGACGAGATCGTCGGCGAAGCGGTCCATGCTGTACCCCCCTTCCGGCGCGTCGCTCTCGCCGAAGCCGCGCAGGTCCGGAGCGATGACGCGGTAGCCGGCGCGGGAGAGGGCCTCCAGCTGCGGCTGCCACATGGTCCGGTTCAGCGGAAAACCGTGGATGAGGAGGACGGCGGGACCTGCGCCGCGGTCGTCATAGGCGATTTTTATATCGTTGAGGGTGATCTCCATCGGTCACCTCCTGGGGGACTATAATAAAATTAGCGCGCGGTAACGGGCGGTCGTCAAAGGGGTAACCATATCACATCAACCCCGCGCTGTCATTGAGCAAAAAGCGTTTCTTGGTCACTTCTAAGTATTGGCTTTTGAGGAGCGCTCTGCTATAAGAAACTCTCATTGATCGACAGGAATGCACTCGGGGAAGGGGATTTTCCACATGCTAATTCTGACACTCAGTTGCCGCAACGACTCGATGCACTATCTGCTTTACGATTGGGAGATGAAGAGGGAGGTCGCTGCTGGATCCGTGGAGCGGCTGGGGACCGGCTCCTGCATCACCATGAGCACCCCCGGGAAGCGCGCGCGGCGCCGCGAGGTCGACTGCCGAAACCACACCGGCGCCCTTGCCGCACTCCTCGATACCCTCACGGACCAGAAAACAGGCGTGCTGAAGGATCTGGGGGGGATCCGGGGGGTGGGACACCGCGTGGTGAACGGCGGGGAGCGCTTCGGTGCGCCGGTCCTCATCTCTCCCGAAACCCTCCCGCTTCTGAAGGAGACGTTGCTGCTCGCCCCGCAGCTGAACGCGCCGTGCCTGGAGGGGATTGAAGCGGGTCAGGAGCTTTTGTCCCCCCTCCCGCAGGTCGCGCTCTTCGAGACCTCCTTCCACCGCACGATGCCGGAGGTGGCCTATCTCTACCCTGTTCCCCTCGAGTGGTACGAGAAGCACCGGATAAGGCGCTACGGCTTCCACGGCTACGCCCACCTCTACGCCGCCCGGCGTGGCGCGGAATTGCTCGGGCTCGACCTGGAGAGCTCCACGCTTATCACGGTGCATGTGGGGGAAGGTGCCTCGCTTTGCCTGGTACGAAACGGCGCCTCGGTCGAGACCAGCATGGGATTCTCCCCGCTGCAGGGGCTCATGATGGAAAACGGCTGCGGCGACATCGACGCCGGGATCATTCCCTTCATAATCGAGGAGGAGAAGCTCACGCCGCAGGAGATGGACGAGATCCTCGCCAAAAGGAGCGGCTCGGTCGGAATCGCAGGCGCTCCGGTGAACGGCCCCGCCATGAAGAAGGAGTTTCGCCGCTCGCCGCGTGGGCGGCTCGCGCTGGAGATGGAGGGATACCGGCTGAAGAAGTACCTGGGGGCCTACATCGCGATCGGAAATCCCGCGGCGATCGTCTTCAGCTACAGTGAGGGGTGGGCCGACTGGCCCGCGCGCGCCTTTGCGCTGAAAGATCTGGAGCCGTTCGGGATACGGCTCGATGCGGCGCGTGACAAGGATGCGAGTGCGGGGGGGCGTGAAGTGGTGATAAGCGCGGAGAATTCCAGGCTCCCGGTCGTGGTGTTGCCGTCAGGGGAGGATCTGCTGGTGAACGCAGAGGTTGCAACGGTCCTGGGGTGGTCCTAGAGGACGGTGAGGAGAATTTCCCTTTTGCAGGGGGATGCCTCCTCACCGTAGCCCCTCTCGCGGGGAGAGGGGACAGGGGGGAGGCGGGTGTCCGTTACCCCCCACCAACCAGGGGGAACATCGCCAGGGTGTGTCCTTCCTGCAGCGGGTCGTCCAGCGAGACATGGCGGCCGTTTATGAGCACGATACCCATCTCTTCCTCGGTAATCCCGAGCTCCTCCATGATAGTCCGCGGCACGGTCCCTTCCGGGTACTCCCTTTCCTCGACCTTGAACCTGTTGTCCCTGAATGATGCGAAAAGCTTGACAGTTATCTTCATGCCTTGATCTTACTCCTCTGCTGCGCAACGGGTCAAAAAAAACCCGGTGTGGCAGGTGCCACACCGGGAATCCTTGCAGGAGAATCTTAGAAGTTCCAGAACTCGTCGATCTCTGCGTCGCTGAAGTCCCAGATCGCGTTGTGCGGTGCGACCGGCTCGTAGGTGAAGAACTCCGGCAGCCTGTCGTGAGCAGCGGTGAAGCCTGCTGCGTCGTTGAAGGCTTTCTCGGTCTTCAGGATGTACTTGCCGAGAGCGACGACGTCGTCGCCGGTCAGGTTCAGGCCGTAACGTGCGTTGATCATGTCGATGAGAGCCGGGAGGCACTCAGCGATGTCGAGAGCCGGGAAGGCCACGAAGATGCACATACCGGTGGAGTCAACAGCTGCGGTAGCGATCTGCAGGTTACGGGAAAGCTCGACCTGGCCGTCTTTCTTGAGCGGATCAACATAGCCACCGACGTTCAGGATGTTGGTAGCGATGGTGTAACCGGAGGTGTGGTCTGCGCCCATGGTGGAGGTAGCGTAGGTGATGCCGATACCTTTGACGGAACGCGGGTCGTATGCCGGGATACCCTGGTTCTTGACGACCGGGGTGCGGACAACGCCGTAGGTGCGGCCGACGGAGCCGGTGCCGTTACCGAGAACGCGCCCAAGCGGGGTGCCCTTGGCGATTTCTTCGGTCAGGAGGCGGTGTACGCCTTTGCCGTCGCCGAAGGGGATGATGCCGGCTTCCATAGCCACGCCGAAGAGAACAGCGCCTTCGATGGAGTCGATACCGACGCGGTCCATGAGGTTGTCGGCGATCGCGATGTCGTCGAGGCACTCGATCATGCAGTCAGCGCCGAGGCCCCAGATGGTCTCATACTCGAAACCGGAGGTGATGTAGGAGCCGTCAGCAGCCACGTACTCCTGGGAGCACTGGATGATGCACCCTGCGTGGCAGCCGTGCTTGTGCTTCCCGCCGCGAGCCACGATGGTGTCGTACATGGTCTCGCCGGAGATCTTGTCGTGGTGTGCGCACTGACCCTGGGTGAAGTTGCGGGTCGGCAGACCGCCAGCCTCGTTCAGGATGTTGACGAGAACGTTGGTGCCGTAGGTCGGGAGGCCCTGGCCGGAAACCGGGTGGTCGAGCATCGCCTTCGCGAAAACGCGGGCAGCGGTCTTGAACTTCTCCGGATCAGCAACTTTAACCGGGGAAGAACCGGTCTCGTCGATGCTGATGAACTTGATCTTCTTGGAGCCCATGACGGCGCCGAGACCACCGCGGCCGTGGCTGCGGACTTTGGAGTCGGGGTCTTTCACGGAGATGTTGGCGGCTGCCATGAGGAACTCACCTGCGGGGCCGATGGTGAGGACGCCGGTCTTCTTGCCGAGCTTCGCCTCGAGAGCCTCGACCACTTCGAAGGTGTCCTTCATGAGGAGCTCGGTCTCTTCGTTGATGGTGATGCCGTTCATGGTGATGTGGAGGTTGTACCACTTGTCCTCTTTCGGCTGACCTTCGATGATGATCGCCTTCACACCCATGCGAGCGAGCTGCTGGGCAGCGGTGCCGCCTGCGTTGGACTCTTTGATGCCGCCGGTCAGCGGGGACTTGGCGCCTGCGGAGAGACGGCCGGACTGTGCAGCAGCGGTGCCGGTGAGGAGGCCCGGTGCGAAGACCAGCTTGTTGTTGGGGCCGAGCGCGTCGCAGGTCGGCGGAACTTCAGCCGCTACGATCGTCGAGGTGAGGCCGCGACCACCGTGCGGAGCCCACTCAGCGGGGACTGCCTCGAGCTTGACGGTCTTGTCGGTCATGTTTACGCGGTAAATCTTGTCCATTCTCCATCTCCCTGTCTTGGTTTTATTTCCGCTCTCGCGGATAGGCTCCTTTCCAAAAGGGAGGCTCCGCCGTTTCCCGCGAAACCCGTAGGCCGGGCGCCATGGGGTTTTCCCCTGTAGGACGCTACGGCTCGGAGATTACTGCTCTCTGGATAGGCTCCTTTCCAAAAGGGAGGCTTCGCCGTTTCCCGCGAAACCCGTAGGCCGACGCCCCTTGGTGGATACCCTTTAGGACGCGCGGCTCGGAGGCTTGAAAAGTTACTGCTGTTTCATCTCTGTCGGACGAGGCGCCCAACAATACTGCACGACCGCTCTTTCCTGCAACAAAAAAAGGATGGGCGTCAGCGTTGCCGCTAACGCCCATCCTTTTTCGCGGCGCTTAATCCAACAGGAGTAAGGTGTTACATTGCTGCCTTGAAGATGTCGATGACCTGCTCCAGCGTAGCTTTACGCGGGTTGGTGAGCTGGCATGCGTCTTTCTTCGCGTTTTCTGCCATGACTTTGAGGTCCTGCTCCTTGACGTTGAGCTCTTTCAGGCCAGCCGGGATCCCGATGGAAGCGGAGAGCTGCTTGATCCTGTCGATAGCTTTCTGGCCAGCTTCGATGGTGGAGAGGCCGGCAACGTTCTCGCCGAGGGCAACTGCGATGGCAGCGAAGCGCTCCGGAGCAGCGATCAGGTTGAACTGGGAAACTGCCGGAAGGAGGATCGCGTTGCAGACGCCGTGCGGGAGGTTGTAGAAGCCGCCGAGCTGGTGAGCCATGGAGTGAACGTAGCCGAGGGAGGCGTTGTTGAATGCCATACCTGCGAGGTACTCGGCGTATGCCATCTTGTCACGAGCTTCGAGGTCTTCGCCGTTTGCCACAGCCTTGGAGAGGTACTGAGCGATGAGCTCGATAGCCTTGATGGCGCATGCGTCGGTGATCGGGGTAGCGATCGTGGAGACGTATGCCTCGACAGCGTGGGTAAGGGCGTCCATGCCGGTTGCTGCGGTCAGTGCGGGCGGCTTGCCGACCATGAGGACCGGGTCGTTGATAGCGATGTTCGGGGTGACCCTCCAGTCAACGATAGCCATTTTCACGTGGGTATCGGTGTTGGTGATGATGCAGAAACGGGTCATTTCGGAAGCGGTACCAGCGGTGGTGTTGATGGCAACGAACGGGGGGAAGGACTTGGTGGACTTGTTGATCCCTTCGAAGTCGCGGATGTTGCCGCCGTTTGCGATGACGAGGCCAACGCCTTTGCCGCAGTCGTGGGAGGAGCCGCCGCCCAGGGTGATGAGCGCGTCGCACTTGTTGTCCTGGTACACCTTCACGCCGTCAGCGACGTTCTTGTCGGTCGGGTTCGGCTCAGCGCCGTCGAAGATCACGCAGTCAACGCCGGCAGCCTTCACCATGTCGGCGATCTTTGCGGCAACGCCCATGGAGGAGAGGCCTTTGTCGGTGACGAGGAGAGCTTTCTTTGCGCCCAGAGCCTTGATCTGCTCACCGGTTTCCTTGGAAGAACCGACGCCCATCAGTGTTACCGTAGGAATAAAGAACCCGAATGTCTGATCAGCTAATGCCATTTCATTTCCTCCTGAGTGTTGTTTTAAAGGTGAGGATCACCTTTGAGTGTCCCTTCTCTAAGCAAGGGGCGTTCCAAGGCGTTTACCTAAGGTGCACTAATTTTCCCTTTTCCTGCTTTTCCCCCAAAAACAGCGTTTTCCCCGAGGGGGGCAGGAGACCCTTCTCCACCCCCCTCTGTTCGTTTGTACCGTATACGAACACTCCTTGTCTCAGGATACCGTATACGAACACTACGCTCTCTAATGGACCGGTAGGGGGATGGAGCGGGGGTCACCCCCCGGCCTGCAGCAGGAAGTTTCGCGCCAGCGGAGTGAACGCTTCGTGCTCCAGGAGGAAGGCGTCGTGGCCGTAGGAGGATTTGATGAGGTGGTACTCGACAGGCTTGGAGAGCCTGGTGAGGGCGGCGACCATCTCCTCGGTCTGGGAGGGGGGGTAGAGCCAGTCGGAGGTGAAGGCGAAGAACTGAATCGGTGCCGAGACAGAGGCGAAAGCCTCTTCCAGCGACTCGTACCCCTGGGTGACGTCGTACAGGTCGAGGGCCTTTGCCAGATAGAGAAAGGAGTTGGCGTCGAAGCGGTCGACGAAGTTGTAGCCGTTGTAGCTCAGGTAGCGCTCCACCTCGAACTGCCCGAAGAAGTCGAACTGGCCGTCACGCGCGGAGAAGCGCCTCCCGAACTTCGCCTCCATCGACTCGTCGGAAAGGAAGGTGATGTGGCCGATGCCGCGGGCGAGCGCGAGCCCGTCCTTCGGGTTCTTGCGGTACTCCCCCTTTTTCCAGTTCGGATCGTTGAAGATGGCCCAGCGCGCCACGGCGTTCATGGAGATCGCCTGGGCCGACGGGCGGGGGGTGGTGGCGAGAATTATTGCCGAGCGTATCCGCTCCGGGAACTGGGTCGCCCACTCCAGGGTCTGCATCCCCCCCATGCTCCCCCCCATGACGCACAAAAGCTTCTCGATTCCGAGCTTCTCGATGAGGAGCGCCTGGGCGCGCACCATGTCGCGCACCGTGATGACGGGGAAGGAGAGGTTGTATCTCTTGCCGGTTTTCGGATTGATGGAAGTGGGGCCGGTGGAGCCGAAGCAGGAGCCGATGACGTTGGAGCAGATGACAAAATAGCGGTCGGTGTCCAGAAGCCTTCCCGGCCCGACGATTTCGTCCCACCACCCCGCCCGCTTCTCCTCCGCGGAGTGCCTCCCGGCGAGGTGCGCGCTCCCGGTCCAGGCGTGCTCCACGAGGATGGCGTTGGAGCGGTCGCTGTTCAGGGTGCCGTACGTCTCGTATGCTATGGTGATGGGAGCGAGAATCCTGCCGCTGTCAAGCCTCAGTTCCCTCTCCAGTGTGATGCTTTGCGGTACGACGATGCCGTAGGACATAAACTCTCTCGTAAGGTAAGGGGTGCGTCTTTCCCTCTTCGGCGGGCAGGGGAAACAAAAAAGCCCCGTCTCGGGTGTGAGAAGGGGCTTTTGGGGTGCGGATGTGGGTAGTCCAAGCGCCTTTCTCATCTTCGCCTTTCGGCAGGATTTAGCACCTGGCGCCCTTTCAGGGCCGGTTGCTGTGGCTTCGCAGGGCCTTTCCCTCCACCACTCTCGATAAGCAGGTCTCTATGCAATTGTGCCGGGAAGGATAAGGGAGCCGGCACCTTTTGTCAATGTGAAAGTGAGCGCGTCCCACCCGCGGCGGCGACTCCTTTATTGCAATTTACCGAGCGGCCACTACACTTTATGCGCGGTGGCCCCGCAGGGCATGGCAGGGGGGCGGGGAGGAGACGGCCTTACAGGAGGAGAGGAAATGGGGAAGAACGGAGTAGAGAACCAGGGGCATTTCCTGAAGCTGGTGGGACTCTCGGCGCTGATGGATGGCCAGGACGACCTGGAGAACGGGCTGTCCGAGATAGTGGAGCAGATGGCGCGCATCGCCCGTTGCGAGATATGCTCCATGATGCTCTTCAGAGAGGAGGAGGGGGCGAACTCCTTCAGCCTGAAGCTCTTCGCCAAGCACGGGGAGCTCCCGAAACACGCCTTTCAGGAAGCGGCCCGCGTCGGCAACGGGATAGCGGGGCAGGTGGCGGCTTCAGGGAAGCCCCTCATGGTGCAGGACATAGAGAACTCCCCCTACCTGAAACTGGCCCGCCGTCCGGAGTCGGACAAGAAGGGGTTCATCTGCGTGCCGATCCTCATCAGCGGAAAGGTCGTCGGGGTCCTCAACATGAGCGATCCGGTGGACGGCAGGCGCTTCACCGTCCACGACCTCGACCTGGTTTCCTTCCTCAGCACCCTCACGGGAAAGTCGATCCAGGTGAACCAGCTGCAAAAGCTCCTGCGCTCCCGCTACCTGCAGCTCGTCGCCCAGGGGGGGCCGGAGGAGGCCGCTTCCGTTCCGCACGAGCGCCCCGACACCGGCCACATGGCACAGATCCTCGCCCGCTCCTTCTACAAGGAGATGGCGGCGGCAGGGTTCGGCTCCGACCACATCATCGGCGCCGCCACCGAGATCATCTCGCAGTTGAACAGCAAGCTCGCCCGTCACCGCGCCCGCAGGGAGCGGCAGGCGTGAGGCGGTCGCCGCTGCATCGGGGGTGCGACTGCCTCCAGGCGGTCTGGACGGGATCCTTCCTTAGTCGCGCTCCGCTCCCGCCAGCCTGACCGTGCGCCAGCGGCGGACGGAGTTGATGATGTAGACCGCTTGCGCCTTTTCCAGGTCCCCCCTCGTCAGCACCCTCTCCCTGATCTCCCCACGCTCCAGCAGCTCTTCCCGCAGGACTCCCGGGAGGAGGCCGCACTCCCGGGGGGGCGTCAGCAGTTCCCCATCCACCAGTGCCACCACGTTGCTGTTCGCCCCCTCCGTGATCTCCCCCCGCTCGTTTACAAAGATCAGTTCGTCGTACTCCGGATGGCGCGCCCTCTCCTCGTCGTACAGCGGCCGGCAGGTCGTCTTGTGGTAGAGGAGGGGATCGCGGGAGTGCACCGGTATTGAGGCAAAGGCGGCGATCGCGTCTGTCGCGGCGTCTGCGACCGGAGCCGAGGTGCAGTCGAGCCCCCCTCCGCGGTGCAGCAGGAGCCGCACCTTGTGACTCCCCTGCAGTGTGGAGGCGTGCGCGGTGAGGGCGCGGCGCGCCTCTTCCGTATCGAAGGGGAATGAGAAAAAGGCGGCAGAGCGGGCCAGCCGGGCCAGGTGCCGTTCCAGGAGGAAGTACTCCCCGTCTAAGAGGAGCGACTCGATGAGGGAGAAGTCCGGTACATCGCTCTGCGCGAAGCGCGCCTTCCCCAGGCATTCGGCGTGTTCCTCATCCTCCCGGGAGTCGTAGGTGATGCCGCTGCCGATCCCCAGCTCCCCCTGCCCGGTGGAGGCATCGATGACAGCGGTGCGGATCGCCACGCTGAAGGAGGCCTCCCCTCCGGGGGAGAGGTAGCCGATGCAGCCGGTGTAGAGGGCGCGCGGCACCCCCTCCAGGTCGGCAATTATCTTCATGCTCCTTCTCTTTGGCGCCCCGGTGATAGAGCCGCAGGGGAAGAGGGCGCAAAAGAGCTCGCGGATGCCGGTTCCCTCCGGGACCTTTCCCTCTATGGTGGAGGTCAGCTGGTGCACGGTGGACCACGACTCTATGTCGAAGAGGGAGGTCACCGTCACAGAGCCGGTTTGGGCCACCTTCCCCATGTCGTTTCGCAGAAGATCGACGATCATCAGGTTTTCCGCGCGCTCCTTCGGGCTCCGGCGAAGGCGCTCCTTCATCTCCTCGTCCTCCTCCGTCCAGCGTCCGCGGGGAGCGGTCCCCTTCATGGGGCGGCAGGTAAGGGTCCCGTCCTGCACGGCGAAGAAGAGCTCCGGGGAGGCGGAGAGAATCGTGAACTCCCCGACCACGAGATAGCTTCCGTACGGAGTCGGCTGGAGGCGCATCATGTCGCGGAACCAGGCGAGGGGGTCCCCGGAAAAGGAGAAGCGCTGGCGCATGGTGAAGTTCACCTGGTAGCACTCCCCCGCGGCGATGAGCTCCCGTATCTCCCGTACCGATCGGGCGTACTCCTCGGGGGTGACGGACGCCTCCCACCCGAAGGTGCGGTAGCTTCCGCCAGGGTGCGGCAGTCCCCCCTCGTAGCGTTCGCGGAAGATCCCGAACCAGAGGAGGGGGAAAGGGGATGGCTCGCAGACCGGGAGAGCGGCGTCCACCCCCGGCGCCGCCTCGTAGCTCACGAACCCTGCGGCGTGCGCCCCGGCGGCGGTCGCCTCCTCCAGGCGCGCCAAAGCAGGGGCCACCTCCTCGGGACGGTGCGCCGTTATCTCCTCGATGAGGCCGGAAAAGGAGAAGCCGTGCACAAAGGCGCGTACCGGCTTCATTGGCGACCCGTGGCGCAGATAGAGCGTATGGCGCACGACAGGCAGGTCTCACGGTCCTTCCCGTCGCACCCCTCCGAGATCCCCAGGTGGCAGAGGGAGAAGTCGTACTTCACCGGGTCGTGCGGGTCGAGTTCCCTGAGACGGGCGGTGATCTCCCGGGCCATGCGCCAGTCTCCCTGCCTGCGGCTCGTGAAGCCGAGCAGGCGGCAGATGCGCTGGATGTGGGCGTCGACCGGAATCACCAGCTGGCTCGGGCTCACCCCGCGCCACAGCCCCAGGTCGATCCCGTCGGCGGGACGCACCATCCAGCGCAGGTACATGCACAGCCTCTTGCAGGCGCTCCCGGACGCGGGGGAGGGGAAGAAGAAGGGGAAGTAGGAGTCGGCTGGAATCTCCTCGTCTCCAAACACATCGCAGAGGTCGAGCGCCTTCAGCGACGCGCTGAACCCGGTGAGGGAGGGGGTGAGATCCTCCGCCGCGGGATCATGAAAGCGCAGGAACCACCCTTCGATGGAGCCCGACTCCCGGATCATGGTGCGGCACACGCAAAGAAGCGCGCACAGGTCGCGGCCGTCGTTGAATCGGTGCTTGAAGCGGGAGAAGAGAAGCTTTCCCTCCTCAGGGTCGAAGCGCTCCACGAAGCGCCGCGGCGAGGGCCCCATCTCTTTAAAGATCGACTCCAGGTTCCGCCTGATTATCTTCACGTTGCCGTAGGCGAAGGCGGCGGCGATGAAGCCGACCACCTCCTGGTCTTTTCCGTCATGGTAGCGGTGGCAGAAAGAAAGTGGATCGTTGGCGAGATGCTCGGTGGAGCGGGCTGCGTACAGCGCCTCCAGCACGGTTTTCAGCTCCAAGGTGCCTCCGGGAGGGGTGTTCCTCTGTTGAAGAAAGGAAAGGAACTGGTAGATTATCATATGGTTACGGGACCTCAAAGATTAAAAGGAGGCAGTATGAATCTTGCGGAGTTATTTCCCGAGGGGGGGCGCGGGGTCATAGGGACTGCGGACGCGCAGGGGCAGGTCGACCTTGCGGTCTTTGCCATACCGCACATAGTGGATGAGGAGACGCTGGCCTGGGGAGTAGGGGAGGGGAGGACGTACCACAACCTGAAGGAGAACGCGAAGGCGAGCTACCTGTACATCGCGCCGACGCGGGGGTACAACGGGTGGAGACTGACGCTCAGCTTGAAGGAGATGGGGGAGGGGGCGCTGCTGGAGGAGATCAGGGCGCGGGCGGCGAAGAACAGCTGGGTGCAGGACGTCTCGGAGATAAAGCACGTCCTCTATTTCAAGGTCGACGAGGTGCGGCCGCTGGTCTAGCTACTTCCCTTTGGGGCTTTCCAGGACGAAGGTGACGGGGCCGTCATTTACGAGGCTCACCGCCATGTCCGTCTGGAAGATCCCGGTTTGCACCGGTACACCCGCCTCCCACACCTTCCCGATGAAGTAGCTGTACAGGCGGTTCGCCTCCTCCGGATCGGCCGCGGTATCGAAAGAGGGGCGCCTCCCCTTGCTGCAGTTTCCCGCCAGGGTGAACTGGGAAACGGCGAGGATGGCGCCTCCGACCTGCGCCACCGATAGGTTCATCTTCCCCTCGTCGTCCTGAAAGATGCGCAGGTTGGCGATCTTGTCGGCGAGCCAGTCGGCGTCGCGGGTCGCATCCCCCACCTCCACCCCGAGCAGGACGACGATTCCGTGGCCGATCTCGCCAACTATCCGCCCCTCGACCTTCACGTGCGCTTCCTTTACCCTCTGCAGCACCGCCTTCACGGAATTATCTCTTCGTACTGCTGACGGTACACCGCGAGTGCCTGCGGCGAGTAGACGACGAGGAGGACCTTCGCGAGCTCCGGGTAGTGCCGCACCGCTTCCTTCGTTTCCTCAAGTGCTATGCGGCACGCCTTCTCCATCGGGTAGCCGTACACCCCGGCGCTGATGGCGGGGAAGGCGAGGGTAGTGAGGCCGTTTTCGTGGGCGATTCTGAAGGAGTTGCGGTAGCAGCTTCTTAAGAGCTCCGGCTCCCCCTTCCCCCCCCCGTGCCAGACCGGGCCGACCGTGTGGATGACGTGCTTTGCGGGGAGGCGATAACCCTTCGTGATCTTCGCCTCGCCGGTGCGGCACCCCATGAGGGTGCTGCACTCCGCCACGAGCTGCGGGCCCGCGGCCCGGTGGATGGCGCCGTCCACCCCGCCGCCGCCGAGGAGTGTGCTGTTCGCGGCATTGATGATGGCGTCCACTTCGAGGCGGGTGATGTCGGTCAGCACGATCTCGATCTTTTCTCGCATGCTCTCCTCGCCCTCCCGTCAGGGAGCGATCAGCGCCCGCAGGGCCTTCAGGTTTATCTCGTCCATTTCGTCGTTGTCCCCCTTGGGGGTCTCGATGATCTTTGGCGCCGCTGCCAGCGCCGGGTCGTTGAGGATGAAGCGGAACGGCTCGAGCCCCAGCATCCCTGCCCCGATGTGCTCGTGGCGGTCCACCTTGCAGCCGAGCCCCTTCTTGGAGTCGTTCAGGTGGAGGCACCCGACCCGGGAGAGCCCGATGGTGCGGTCAACCTCCTCCATGGTGCGGAGGTAGCCGTCCCGGTCGGTGATGGGGTAGCCTGCCGCGAAGGCGTGGCAGGTGTCGATGCAGACGCCGAAGCGGTCCTTGAAGGCGGTCCCCTCCATGATCTGCTTCAGCTGCTCGAAGTTGTACCCGAGGTACGTCCCCTGCCCCGCGGTGTTTTCCAGGAGGACGAGCCCGGTGTACTGGGGCACCCTCTGGAAGAGCTCGTCGAACGCTTCGCAGATGCGCCGGATCCCGATCGCCTCCCCGTCGCCGTTGTGGGCGCCGGGATGCATGACGATCTTGTTGATGCCGAGCGCCGCGCAGCGTTGCATCTCCTGGGCGAAGCTCTCCAGGCTCTTGTCCCGCCCCTCTCCCGGTGCCGCAGCGAGGTTGATGAGGTAGATGTCGTGGCTGATCGCCTCGTGGAGCCCGGAGGCGGCGAAGTTCTGTCTGAAGAGGGCGGCGTCATCCTTCGTGGGGATCTTGCCGAGCCAGCGGTTGGCGTTCTGGGTGAAGAACTGGATTACGCGGCAGCCCGATTTCACCCCCCTCTCGGGGGCGTTGAAGATTCCCCCCGCGATGGAGACGTGTGCACCTAGGAGATCCATGTCATACCTTTTGCAGAGCGAGCCTGACCTGTGCTACCCGGTCGGCGTACTCCTCCTTTTCCAGAATGAGCTCCTGGTGCGGCTCGCTCCACTGCGGGCGGGGCCACAAGGGGTCCGTCTTCCTGCGCGGCACGATGTGCCAGTGCATGTGCGGCGCCATGTTCCCCAGCAGCTCGTAGTTGATTTTATCCGGGAGAAACAGGTTGTAAAGCGCGTGTGCGACGGCGTTTACCTCCGCCATGACCTCGTCCCGGGTGGTCGGCTCGAGGTGGAAGAGCTCCGTCACGTGGGCTTTGAGATAGACGAAGCAGTAGCCGGTGAAGAACTGGTCACGGTTGAGGGAGACGTAGCAGTGGCGCAGCTCCGCGATGCGCAGCTCAGGCTCGTCCTCCCACTTGCTGCAGATCGGGCAGCCGGTCATGATGTGCTCCTTTTCATGGGCTGGGGGCGTGGTGGCCCGGCGTTGTGGCGTCCGACCGGTCAGACCAGTCGGACCAGTCGGACCAGTCAGGCGATCTACAAGTTGATCTCGCCGGAGTACACCTCCACCGCCGGCCCGGTCATGTACACGTTGCCGTCCTCGGCCCACTCCATCTCGAGGTCGCCGCCGCTCAGGTGGTTCAGGATCTTCTTCTCCGTCAGCCCGTTCAGGATGCAGGCGGCGGTCACCGCGCTCGCCCCGGTGCCGCAGGCCAGCGTTTCTCCCGCACCGCGCTCCCAGGTCCGCTGGCGCACTTCGGTCCGGGAAATCACCTGCACAAATTCCACATTGGTCCGGCGCGGGAACAGCTCGTGGTTCTCGATGAGCGGGCCGTACTTCGCCACCTGGAAGTTCTCCAAGTCGTCCACGAAGATCACGCAGTGGGGGTTCCCCATGGAGGCGCAGGTGATCCGGAAGGTCGTGTGCAGGATGTTCAGCGGCTCGTCGATGACCTTTGCCTCCGGCTCCCCGAGCATCGGGATCTCTGCCCTGGTCAGCCTCGGCGGCCCCATGTTAACCCGCACCCGATCCACGGTGCCGTCCGCGGCGGTGAAAAGCTGCAGGGTGAGGATGCCAGCGCCGGTCTCCGCGGTGATCTCCTTCTTCTCGACTATGCCGTGGTCAAAGGCGTACTTCGCGACGCAGCGGATGCCGTTGCCGCACATCTCCGACTCGGAGCCGTCCGAGTTGAACATCCTCATGCGCACATCCGCCACCTCCGACGGCATGATGAGAATGAGGCCGTCAGAGCCGATCCCGAAGTTGCGGTTCGATACCTTTATCGCCACCGAAGCCGGATCTTCCACCGTCTCGGTAAAGCAGTTGACGTAGACGTAGTCGTTTCCTGCGCCCTGCATCTTGGTGAATTTCATGTAAAGCCTCCGGGTTAATGTATCACTCTCTAATAACAAAAAGGTTGTGCCGCAACAAGAAAAAAGCGGCGCCTCCCCCGCTTCGACGCCCGCCTCCACTGTACCCGCGCCCCATGCCGCGCCGGCCGCTCTTTCGGTTGACCGGCCGCCGCCATTTCTCTATCATCGTGCCAGTAAAGGGAGGGGTTATGGAACTCAAAAACAGGATGTGGATGAACGGGAACCTCGAGTGGTTTGCCTATCTCGGCGAGCACGAGGTCTTCCTCGGGAGCCGCGAGGTTCCCTACCCCCTCGAGGAGGGGGACAGCTGGGTCAATGTCTACGGCGACCGCTTCGAGGTGCGGGACGGGGAGATCCTCCTCCTGGGGAGGACCGACCCTCCGGAGCGTGCCTGGTAACGCCACTTTGCAGGTAGAGAATGCCTTCCGCTGTCCCTTTATATTGTTGACATGGTGGATGTGGTATTGTAGGCTCGCCCTACCATAATTGGGGAGTACTGCCATGAGACTATCCACCAAAAGCCGTTACGGACTGCGAGCACTCTTTGACATCGCCTACAACGCGGGGACGCAGCCCGCGCAGATCCAGGACATCTCCCGCCGCCAGGAAATCTCTCCGCGCTACCTGGAGCAGATCTTTCAGGGGCTCAAAAAGAGCGGCATCCTGAAGAGCAAGAGGGGACCTCAGGGGGGGTACTGCCTGGCCAGAAGCCCGGAGGAGATCACGGTGCAGGATGTGATCGAGGCGACGGAAGGGGATACCCTTCTGGTGGACTGCTCCGGTAAAGGCGGGAAGGAGTGCGGTTTCGACGGCACCTGCGTGACGCAGACGGTCTGGGAGGAGTCGAACCAGAAGCTGAACGAGTTCTTCTCCTCCATCACGCTGAAGACGCTCTGCGAGCGGGGCGAGGCGCTGGGGATCAAGAGGGAGCAGGATCACCGCTTCATGTATTTTATCTAAACTACAGGCGCGCCACCGGACTTGCGGGGGCGGTCGCCTCTGAAGGTACCATGGATACACTGCACCAGAAATACCAGCACCTGAAAGACATGATCGCCGAGATGGGCTCTCTCGTTGTCGCCTTCTCCGGAGGGGTCGATTCCACCTTCCTCCTGAAAGTGGCGCACGATACGCTGGGGGACCGGGTGCTGGCGATTACCGCCACCTCCCCGACCTACCCCGAGTCCGAGTACCGTGAGGCGTGCGCCCTCGCCGAGAGGATCGGGGCGCGCCAGCTGACGGTGGAGTCGAACGAGCTGGAGATCCCCGGCTTCTCCGAAAACCCGCGCAACCGCTGCTACCACTGCAAGAGCGAGCTCTTCTCTATCTGCGTGGAGAAAGGGCGCGAGCTCGGCTTCTCCTTCGTGGCGGACGGCAGCAATACGGACGATCTGGGGGACTACCGCCCGGGGCGCACCGCAGCATGCGAATTGAAGGTCCGCTCCCCCCTCCTGGAGGCGGGGCTCTCCAAGTCCGAGGTGCGCGAGCTGAGCCGCGAGCTGAACCTCCCGACCTGGGAGAAGCAGCCGTACGCCTGCCTTGCCAGCCGATTCCCCTATGGGGTGGAGATCACTCCGGAGCGTCTGAAGCAGGTCGAGGCGTGCGAGGAATTTTTGAAAGGGGAGGGGTTCAGGACCTACCGGGTGCGGTTTCACCTGGAGACGGCGCGTATCGAGCTCTCGGAAGAGGAGCTGCCGCGCCTGCTTGAGCCGGAACTGAGGAAGCGTGTCCTCTCCTTCTTCAAGGGGCGCGGCTTTACCTACGTGGCGCTCGACCTGCAGGGGTACCGCAGCGGAAGCATGAACGAGACGAGCGCGGAGTCCTAGCGCTTCTTCTTCGGGATGGTGACGGTGAGGACGCCGCAGTCGAGCTCGGTACCGATTTGTTTCGCTTCGAGCTCCATGGGGAAGGCGAACGTCCTCTGGAAAGGGCCGTACGAGCGCTCGATGCGGTGGAAGTTCTCCTTGCGCGCCTCGTGGTTGTGCCTGCGCTCCCCCCTGATGGTGAGGGTTCCCTTCTCAACCTTCACATCGACATCGCTAAGCTCCAGATCGGGGAGCTCCACCTTCACGGTGACCGAGCCGTCGTCCTCGTAGATGTCGGCGGCCGGCTGCCACACCCCTTCGCGCAACTCCTCCCCCAGCTCCTTTCTCCAGGCCAGGTCCAAAAGCCGGTTCATCTTGTCCTGCATGCTGCGCAACTCACCGAGCGGGTTGTACTTGACGATCGCCATTTAATCCCCTCCTGTAGCCGGTTTAAGCGTTCTCGTGGAGTAATCATAAAAAGGGGAGGAGGCGCCTGCCCCCTCCCCTTCGATACTTTTCGTGCCCTCTTTCCTAGTGTCTCTTCCCCTTCGGGATGCTGTGCTTCAGTTTTTTGGAGCCGTCATAGAGGGTTTGTTTTGTCAGCTCCCGTTGTGCTTTCAGGTCTTTTTTCTCGTAGTCGCTTGCCAGGTTCGCTTCCAACTGCTGTGCCAGTTCTTCGATGACTGCTTCTTCATTCTGTGCCATGCTGATCCCCTTTTAGGCCTGGTTGATAGTGATGCGTGGACTACTTATCGACCGTTAGAGCACCCTCCTTTGGAGATTTTTTTGTCTTTATCATAACATTTCAACCCCGTATTGCAACCGTTCTTTGCCCTTGAAGGTGCCCCGGAGATCGGCTACTATGGGCATTTATCACGTCCCGAGAGGTGGATTAATGGTGCAGTACAAGGTGGTCGAGGTGAACACCGTCTCCGACGAGACGCTCGAGGAGGCGCTTAATGAGTGGACCCGCAAGGGGTGGCGCTTCGAGGGTATCCAGTTCGCCATGAGGGAGTCGAGCAAGCGCCCCGCCATGGCATTCGTGGTCTTCACCAGCGAGGTGGAGCGGTGAGCGAAACCCTCTACCTGCTGGACGGCTCCTCCTACATCTACCGCGCCTATTTCGCCATTCGGCACCTGAGCTCCCCGAAAGGCTTCCCCACCAACGCCCTCTACGGTTTTACCCAGATGCTTCTGAAGGTAATGAAGGACCGCACACCCGAACACGTGGCGGTGATCTTCGATGCCGGGAAGAAGACCTTCAGAAACGATCTCTTTCCCCAGTACAAGGCGAACAGAAGCTCCATGCCCGCCGACCTCGCCCAGCAGATCGGGCCGATCAAGGAGATGGTGCGCGCCTTCAACATCCCGGCTCTCGAGCTCGAGGGGTACGAGGCGGACGACATCATCGGCACCATCGCCCGCCGCTGCGAGGCGCAGGGGCTCGACTGCGTGGTGGTGACCGGCGACAAGGACCTGATGCAGATCGTCACCGAGAAGGTCACCCTCCTCGACACCATGAAGGAGAAGAGCTTCGGGATCGAGGAGGTGCGGGAGAAGTTCGGGGTCGATCCGGAGCGGGTGGTCGACGTCCTGGCACTCTGGGGGGATACCTCCGACAACATCCCCGGCGTCCCCGGAATCGGAGAAAAGACCGCGAAGAAGCTCATGGAGGACTTCCATTCCCTGGACGAGCTCCTCGCCCGCGCGGACGAGGTGAAGGGGGCGAACGGCCCGAAGCTTATCGAGTTCGCCGAGCAGGCGAGGCTGTCGCGCCAGCTCGCCACCATCGACTGCGAGGTCCCCATCGACTTCTCTCTGGAGGACTTCGCCGTCTGCCCGCCGGACACGCGCAAGCTCGCCGACCTCTTCAAGGAGTACGGCTTCACCTCCCTCATGAAGGACCTCACCAGCACCCCTACCCTCTCGACGGAGGAGTATCGTACGGTGCTCACCGAGGAGGAGCTCTCAAGGCTCGTGGAGGAGCTCTCCGCCGCCCCCGCCTTCGCGCTCGACCTGGAAACAACGAGCCTCGACGCCATGAAGGCCCGCATCGTCGGCGTTGCCCTCTCCTGGAAGCCTCACCAGGCGTACTACATCCCGGTGGGGCACCGCTACCTCGGCGCACCGGACCAGCTTTCCGAGGAGACGGTCCTCGAAAGGCTCCGGCCGCTCCTCACCGACCCGTCGCGCAAAAAGATCGGTCAGAACCTGAAGTACGACTACCAGATCCTGCGCCGCTCCGGCGTCCACATGGAAGGGCTCTGGTGCGACACCATGCTGGCCGCCTACCTCCTGAACCCGGGGCGCACCAGCCAGGGGCTCGACGCACTGGCGCTGGAGCTTCTGGACCACCGCATGATCTCCTTTGAGGACGTGGCGGGGAAGGGGAGGGACCAGCTGAACTTCTCGGAGGTCGATCTGGAGCGCGCCGCCCCCTACTCCTGCGAGGACGCCGACGTCACCTTTCTCCTTTCCGAAATTCTCCTGCCGCAGGTCAGGGAAGGGAGGATGGAGGAGCTGCTCTTCGAGCTGGAGATGCCCCTCCTGGAGATCCTCTCGGAGATGGAGCTGCACGGCGTGAAACTCGACCTTCCCCTCCTGCGCGACCTTACTGCAGGCTTCGGGAAGCAGCTCGTGGCGCTCGAGGAGCAGATCCACACCCTGTGCGGCGGGGCCTTCAACATCAACTCACCGAAGCAGCTCGGGGAGGTACTTTTCGGCCGCATGGGGCTCTCCTCCGGGAAGAAGACGAAGGGGAAGACCGGCTGGTCCACCAACGTGGAGGAGCTGGAGCGCCTCTGCGACGAGCACGAGGTGGCCGAGCTCATCCTGCAGTACCGCTCCCTCTCCAAGCTGAAGTCGACCTACACCGATGCCCTGCCCCGGCTCGTCGACCCCGTCACGGGGCGGATCCACACCTCCTACAACCAGGCGGTCACCAGCACCGGGAGGCTCTCCTCGTCGGAGCCGAACCTGCAGAACATCCCGGTGCGCGGGGAAGAGGGGCGGGAGATCAGGCGCGCCTTCATCGCCGAGCCCGGCTCGCTCATCCTCTCCGCCGACTACTCTCAGATCGAGCTGCGGGTCCTCGCCCACCTCTCCGGCGACAACGTCTTTTGCGAGGCATTCGCCTCCGGGGAGGATATCCACCGGCGGACCGCGGCAGAGGTGTTCGGAATCGATCCGGACCTGGTCACCTCCGAGATGCGGCGCCAGGCGAAGGTCATCAACTTCGGGATCATCTACGGCCAGGGCGCCTTCAGCCTCGCGAAGGAGCTCGGGGTGACCCCGAAAGAGGCGAAGTCCTTCATCGACAGCTACTTCGAGCGCCACTGCGGAGCCCGCCTCTTCCTGGACAGCTGCGTCAGGGAGGCCGAGGTCTCAGGCTACGTCACCACGATACTGGAGCGCAGGCTCCCGATCCCCGAGATCTTCAGCAAGAACGGGAACATCCGCGCCTTTGCCCAGCGAAACGCAGTGAACTACCCGATCCAGGGCTCCGCCGCGGACATCATCAAGAAGGCGATGATCGCGGTTGTGCGGGCAATGGAGGAGGAGAAGGTGCAGAGCCGCCTCATCATGCAGGTGCACGACGAACTGGTCTTCG
Source organism: Geomonas sp. RF6 (assembly GCF_021044625.1). Classification (NCBI taxonomy): domain Bacteria; kingdom Pseudomonadati; phylum Thermodesulfobacteriota; class Desulfuromonadia; order Geobacterales; family Geobacteraceae; genus Geomonas; species Geomonas sp. RF6. The sequence continues at coordinate 2,478,708 of NZ_CP087999.1, forward strand.
AGGTGCCGGAATCGGAGCGCCCCCTCATGGAGGAGCTGGTGCGCCGCGAGATGGAGCACGCGGTAGCGCTGAAGGTGCCGCTGAAGGTCGATCTCAACTTCGGCCTCAACTGGAGCGAAGCGCACTAAGATTCCACCCCATCCCCACCCTTTCCCTCCCCTTGAAAGGGAGGGGACGCGCTGGCGACGGCTTGCACGGGTTCACCCGGAATTTCGAACCCTGCATGGCTAACCCCCTTCCGTTGACGGGAGGGGATGCTACTTCGCCGCCGTGGAGCACAGGCTTCCCAGCCTGTAGCCGCGGCGCCAGCCTCGCGGTCTGTGGCGGCTACGCCCCCATCGCAGGCAAGATGCCTACGCTCCAGCGCGGGGGCACCCGGGCTCTCTGCAATGACCTTCCCCAGAATTCCCGGAAGAGTAAAAAAGGGGGACGGCGTCTGTCGATGCCGTCCCCCTGTCGCCTCATCAGTCTGTCCTTCCTCTTTCCCCTTCCCGTCGCAGCCGCAGCGGCATGCCGCTGCCTCTTCCCGTTCCCGCCTCCGCTCTGACTGCGCCGCTCACGGTGCCGCGACGGCGAGTTCCATGGCGTCCTCGATGGTAATCTCCAGCTCGGCCAGCGTTATCTCCTTTATCCCCATGTTCTGCGCCTCGAAAGTCGCAGCCACCATGACGCTCGTGTCGGGGCTCGTGCTCAGGCCGAGCTTGCGGCAGGTGGTATTCACCAGGTGCACGATGCTCAGGAGCACGTTGTTGGTGTCGGACTGCTCCTTGTGGTGGTCGCGCACGATCACGCTGTAGAGATCGGGCAGGTTCCACTTCTGCATCAGGTCGTAGCCGCAGTCGGTGTGCATCGTCTCCATGATCTCCGCGGCAAGCTCTCGGGAGAACTTGAGCTCCGTCTCACCGGAGAGGAGCAGGGCCTCCAGCACCTTCAGTATCAGGAGGCAGCCGATGTCGTGCAGGAGCCCGGCGATGAACGCCTCCTGGGAAAGGTGCTTGAAGCCGGTGCGCTCCGCGAGCCACCTGCTCCCGATGGCGCAGCCGATGGCGTGGCGCCACAGGAGCTGCGAGTAGCTCCTGAGCTCGGGGATGGTGAGGCTGTTGTAGGTATTTTGCTGGGTGGCCATCATGGCGATGGAGGCAATCTCCCGCGCGCCAAGCCGCACGACCGCCTCCGTGATGGTGGTGACCTTCGAGAGCCCGCTGAAGAAGGCGGAGTTGGCGAGCCTCAGGATCTGGCTGGTGAGCGCCTGGTCCTTGATGATGAGGGCGGCGACCTGCTCGATGGTGAAGTCGTCGCTGGAAAGGACTTCCTGCAGCTTCACCGCCACGGCGTGGAACATCGGCAGCTGCAGCCCCTCGACATCCATCTGCTCCTTGATGAGCTCCACAAACGGTTTCGTCGTCATGACTCACTCCCCCAAAAGTCGCCGAATGTCCGCGATCGGCCGCGGTTTGCCGATGCGCGGCAGGAGCCGCACGCTGTCCTGCAGGGAGACCTCCCCGCGCGCAGCCTTGCTGAGCCCCGCCTCCAGAAGGGTCACCATCCCCGTCGTCTCCGTACTGATGCGCCTGATCTCGTAGCTCGTCTTCTTGCTGAGGATGGCGTCCTTCACCATTTCGTTCAGGATCAGCATCTCGAAGACCCCCACCCTCCCGCGATAGCCGCTGTAACGGCACCTGCTGCACCCCCGCCCCTGCTTGAACTCGGCCCCGCGCAGCTCCGCCGTGGTGTAGCCGATGCGGCGCAGCTCGGAGGGATTCGGAAGGTACTCCTCCGCGCAGTCCGGGCAGACCCGGCGCAAAAGCCTCTGCGCGAGGACGCACGTTACGGTGGAGGCGATGAGGAACGGCTCGATGTTCAGGTTCATGAGCCGCAACAGGCCGCCGACGCTGTCCTCCGTATGGAAGGTGGTGAGGACCTTGTGGCCGGTAAGGGCCGCCTGGATCGCCGTCTCCACGGAGAAGTTGTCGCGCATCTCCCCAAGGACGATGATGTCCGGGTCCTGACGCACGATGTGCCTCAGCGTCTCCTCGAAGGTGACCCCGATCTTGTGGTTGATGGAGCACTGGGAGATACCCTCCAGGACGTACTCCACCGGCTCCTCGGCGGTGACGATGCAGGTGTTTATGTCGTTTAGGTGGTGCACGCAGCTGTACAGGGTGGAGGTCTTGCCGCTCCCGGTGGGGCCGGTGATGATGAGAACGCCGCTCGGGGTGTCCACCGCGTCGTCCAGGAATTTCTCCAGCATCCTCGGCGGCATCCCGATGTCTTTCAGGTCGAGGAGCTCCCCCTTCTTGCTGAGGAGCCTCAGTACGATCTTCTCTCCATAGATGGTGATATAGAAGGAGACGCGCATGTCGAGGGTCACCCCGCGCTTGGCGCTCTCGTAGCAGATGCGCCCGTCCTGGTGGCGCCTCCTTTCGGCGATATCCGCCTCCGCCATGACCTTGATCCGCGTGGAGATCGGCGCCGCGAGCTCTCTCGCGAAGTCCTTGTACACCGTCAGCATCCCGTCCCTTCTGAACCGCACCCGAAGTCTCGTGCGCATCGGCTCGATGTGGATGTCGCTGGCGCGCTCCTTCATCGCCTCCTCGAAGATGCTGTTCACGATCCCGGTGACGGTGTGCTCGTCGGTGGCGGTGCTGTCCCCCTGCCCCCACCCCTTCCTCAGGGTGTTCACCGTCTCCTTTATCCCCTTCAGGGTGGCGATGGCATAGGTGACATTGCTGCCGAAGAGTTTCTCCACCGTCTTTCGCGCTTCCTGATCGAGAGGGTCCGCGATCGCCACCAGGATCTTCCCCTCCACCTCCTTGATCGGCAGGAAGCTGTGCTGGGCGATCCACTGCGGAGGGACCTTCGCCACGAGGGCGCGGTCGATGGCGCCGAGGTCGAGATCCATGTAGGGGTAGCCGAGCTGGAAGGCAAGCGCCTCCGCCAGGGTGTGCTCCTCGATGAAGCGGTTCTCCACGAGGATCTCCCCGAGCATCCTCCCGCTGTCGGAGTCCCCCTGGATCCCCAGCGCCGCCTGCAGCTCCCCCGGCTTCAGATAGCCGAGTTCCACGAGGAGCGCGCCTAGCTTCACCGACACGACGCTCTTTTGCAGCGTCTCCCGCAGCTCCTCCCTGGAGAAGAAGCCGAGCTCCAGCATGACCGCAACGAGCGTCTTTGGCGATACGAGCTTGTTCTTCACCCGCAGGGCGTAATTGAGCTGATCCTCAGCGAGATGACCTGCCTTCATCAGGAGGGCAGCTATTTCCAGTCCGGAGTTGTCCTCGACCTGATGGCGTTCTGTCGTCTCCACGTTCACTGCTTCGATTAGCATGGTGACCCTCCTGGAGCAGGCGCACTGGCAGAGACGGTGGGGGGATTGACCTCCCCCGTCGTCCGCTGGTATTATACCACGCCATTTGAAGGTGCTAATGTGTACCCCCTCCCTATCCTTCACACCCCTTCCCGCCAAGCGCAGTCCCGATTTCAGCTCCCTGAGCCGGAAAAGGGGCAAAAAAAAGATTTGAAACGCGGAGCAAAAGAGCAATAATGAAACGTCGTTCGCGGCAGACTCATGTGAAAGAAGCGGGCGCCGCGAAATCCGCTTCGCGGGTGACGGCAAAGGGAGGGTGATATGCGCACGATTGCTGGTTTCTTTATGGTCAGTTGGCTCCTTTTATCCTTGGGCGCCTGCGTTTCCACCGGGCGCTTCGAGCAGAAGGAACGGGAGGCGCAGACGCTGGGGAAGAGCCTCCAGGAACTGCAGGGGGAATACAGGGAGCTTTCGGCGGAGAATGAGGAGCTGAAGGCCCGGGTGAAGAAGCTTGCCGACGGTGGGGCGGCCCTTGCCGCGGAGAGGGATGCCCTGACTACCACGAAGAAGGGGCTGGAGGAGTCGCTGAAGTCGACCTCGGACAGCAAGAACAAGAAGATTGCCGAGCTCAGCCAGCAGATATCGGAGCTGGAAGGGGAGAACCGGAAGCTCAAGGATGAAGTGGTGCGGCTGCAGCAGCAGAAGGAGTCGGAGGTCCAGAAGACGAGCAAGACGTACGAGGACCTCTTGGAGAAGATGAAGAGCGAGATCTCCAAAGGGGAGGTGACGATCTCCGAGCTGAAAGGGAAGCTCACGGTGAACGTCGTCGAGGCCGTTCTCTTCGACTCCGGTAAGGCGGAGGTGAAGCCGGCAGGGCTCGTGGTGCTGCAGAAGGTGGTCGACATCCTGAAGAACCTGAAGGATAAGGCGATCCGGGTGGAGGGGCACACGGACAACATTCCGATCGTCGGTGCACTTGCCAAGAAGTACCCGACGAACTGGGAGCTCTCCGCCGCCCGCGCCGTCAATGTGACCCGTTACCTGCAGCAGCAGGGGATCGATCCCTCGCTCCTTGCGGGTGTCGCCTACGGCGAGTTCAAACCGGTTGCGCCGAACGACAGCGACGAGGGGCGTGCCAGAAACCGCAGGATCGAAATTGTGCTGGTATCAAAGGAATAGGAGGTGCGACATCGGCAGGAAGGATAAAAAGAAAGAGCAGCCAAGGCAGAAAGAAAAGGAATTCGCGGCCGCGCCCTTCAAGGCCCTGAAGGGGGTCCACCTTGCTCCCCCTCCCTCGCAGGAAGGCGCGGCGGCTGCGCCGAAAAAGCCGGAGAAGCCCGCCAAGCCGAAGGAAGAGCTCGACGATCTCGCCCTCTTCTTCGAGGCCGTTGCCGACATAAAGCCGCTGCAGGGAGCGAAGGCTCCTCCCCCGAAAGGGGGGGCGCCGGCCCCGGAGAAAAGGGGTGTGAGCGAGGAGGAGAACCGCATCTTCCTCCAGGCCGTGGAGGCGCTGCGCATGGATGTCCGCTTCAGCGACGGCGCCCTGGAGGAGGACGAGGGGCGGCAGCGCCCGGTGGCGGTAAATCGCCTGCGGCAGCTGCGCCGCGGCGGCATCCGCATCGACCTGCAGCTCGACCTGCACGGGCTGACGCGGGACGAGGCGCTGGAAAACCTGGCCCCCTTCATCGTGCGCGCCCACGCCCGGGGGCAGAAGGGGGTCCTGGTGATCACCGGGAAAGGGAACAACTCAAACGGTGAGCCGGTCCTGCGGCAGGCGGTGGCCGGGTGGCTGCGGGAGCACGGGAAGGGGATGGTCTCCGAGTTTGCCGAGGCCCCGAGGGAGATGGGGGGGAGCGGTGCCTTTGTGGTTTTCCTGAAGGAGAAGAAGGAAGAGCCATAGCCGCAGACGCAATATGCTTGTGGCGATAGCTGAAAAAGGAAGAGGCGCTGCAACCGGTTGCAGCGCCTCTTTCCGTCTGCGGGCAAAACCGCTAGAAGGTGAAGCGCACCCCGACAGAGACGTTGTGGCTCTCCATCTCGAGCTCCGCGCGAACGGGACTTTCCTCGAAGTGGGCCTTGGACGTTCCGAAGTAGCGATATCCGACATCGAGGGAGACGAGGGGGGTGAGGAAGATGCCGACCCCGGCGCCGATCTGGTAGGCGAAGACGGTGTCGTCGTCGGAGAAGTACAGGATGTCCTGGTAGCCGGCCGGTTGTGTCACGTAGGTATCGCTGATATGCACGACGGCAAAGCCTATCCCGCCGCCGAAATAGGGGGTGACAGGGGAGTTGTTATGCACGTCGATGAAGCCGTTGAAAAGGACAGAGAAGGCTCCGGCCCTGCCGTCCGCGTCGTCGTACCTGATGTTACCCGGTCCCGTGATCGTCGTCATCTCGGCATGTTTGTAGGAGAGTTCCCCCTCCAGCCGTCCCATGCCGAAATCAAAACCGGCCGTCATGCCTCCCTGGAGGCTCGGGTCGAACTCAATCTTTTCGTCAAAGGAGAGGGTGGGGGAGTGGTAGTAGTCTGTGCCGCTGGTGTCGGCGTCGAGAGGGAAGCTGACTCCGGCGAACACCCCGAGGTATGGTGCGGGACCGGATGCCCCCTGCCGGTAGCCTCGCGCGGCAAAGCTGGAGGCGGGAAGGAGCAGCAAGGCGAGAAGCGCAGCGTAAAAGAGCAATCCCTTTTTCATCACGTCCTCCTGGAGAGTTGCGGCGCATCGATGTGAGCCGGATGGAGCAGGCGGATAATGAAAGAAACTCGTGAGCGCCCTAATTATATCGTGAAGGTGTTGCGCTGCCAGTGGGGAGAGGGAGAAAGGGAGGGTCGTGGTTGAAATGAAAGAAGGGGTTACGTCGTCGACGTAACCCCTTCTTTTTAAATGGCGCGCCCGAAGAGATTCGAACTCCTGACCCCCAGATTCGTAGTCTGGTGCTCTATCCAGCTGAGCTACGAGCGCATTATGCAGTTTTTGGTGCCGAAGACTGGAATCGAACCAGCACGAGGGAACCCTCACTAGAACCTGAATCTAGCGCGTCTACCAATTCCGCCACTCCGGCTTTCGTACCGCCCTTCCGGCCGATCATGCGTGGCCAAAAGAGTCGACAATTTAGCAGGGATGAAAGGCGGAGTCAAGAGTTTCGTGACAGGCACACCTCAAAAATTTGTTCTGTCCGCGAATTCAGTGAAGGCTTGACGTCATTTCCTTAACCCACGATCTCCTGAAGACCCTCGATCACTTGTACAAGTTCCTCAGGACTTACTTCCCCTATCTTTTCGCCGAGCCGTTCTATCGCCAGCGTCCTTACCTGGCTGATTTTGATCCACGAGCGCTTCGGAAGGTGAGCCGACGTTAGCTCCAGTGTCAGGGGGAATCCGGCGCGCTGTGGCTGACTCGAAAGGGCAACGGCAATCACAGTTCCCGACCGTGCGTTGAAGACGTCATGGCTGATAACAAGAACGGGTCTCATGCCGCCTTGCTCGCTGCCGCGCACAGGGTTCAGGTCAGCCCAGCGGATCTCTCCTCTTAATATTCGGGCCATTGCTCGAGATCCCCTCCAATGCCTTCCTCCGCCATGGCCTTCTCGAAATCGGGATCCAGGAGGGCGCATTGACGGGCGAGGCGCGACCTGCTCAGCCGGGCAAGTTTCTCTTGCACCGCTTCCTCGATCAAGCGGCTGCGATTCGGGAAGATGCGTTGAGCAACGAGGGTGTCCACCTCAGAGAGGGTCTTTTCATCAAGGGTAACTGCCAACTTCGCTTTAGGCATGGGGAGAGCTCCTTAGTATGACAATCTATCCTACCTGTGGAGCCGCCGAGAGTCAACATTGCTCAGATACCATGGATACATTGAGGTCTGGAGCCACCGCCCTCCCTACTCCAGATCCGCCAGCATTTTCTTGCTGCACTCCGGACAGATGCAGTGGCTGAAAAGGGCCTGGGAGCGGCTGGAGATATATGCCTCCAGCTGATTCCAGTAGCCGTTGTCGTCGCGGATCTTCTTGCAGAAGGAGCAGATGGGGAGCATGCCGTTCAGGGTGTCGATATCCTGCAACGCCTTCTGCAGGAGCCCGATTACCTCCTCACGCTCTTTCGCCACGTCCTTCAGCGCCATCTCCCGGGCCTCTATCTGCTTCGCCATATCGTCAAAGGCGATGGCAAGCTCGCCAAGCTCGCCGCCTTTAACGCTTTCCGAGACGTTCACGTGCAACTCCCCGTTGGCCACCTCCTGCGAGACCTCACGCAGCTTGCGGATGCGGTCAAGAAAGACGAGCTTCCCGAGCACCAGCGACGCGGCGAAGGCGCCGAGGAGGCAGATGGAGAGAAACGCAGTGTATTTCAGCTGCTGGTGCTGCGCCCGCGCGAGGGTGTCCTTCAGCGGGACGTTCACCCGCACGTACAGGTAGGGGGGTGCCTCCGGGGTGAGGCGCAGCGCGCGGTAGGAGACGATTTCCTTCTCCCCCCGCTGGTCCTTCTCGATGAACGACTCCTCCGGCTCCCCGTTGGCCATGCGTTCAAAGAGCCTGTCCCTCTGGCCGATGATAGTCGATGCGTTGGGCCCCTCGTTCACCACCACGCCGTTGCGGTCCACGATGGCGAAAGTGGATCCCTTCGGGAGCGCCGTCTTCCGCACCAGATCGTTGAAGCGCGGGAAGTTCATGTTGAGCATGATGACGCCGTTGAAGGCGCCGTTGCCGGAGATGAGGGGGTAGCCGAAGCCGATGGTGGGGCGGTTGGAGATTTTGCCGACCACGTACTCCCCTGCCGCAAAGCGGCGCTTGTCTCGGGCGTCGTAGAAGCTGCGCTTGTCCTTGAGAGAAAACGATTTGGTCATCGGCAGCGCCGAGGCCCACACCGTGCCGTCCCGGTCGGTGATCACGATGTTGCCGTAATCGCCGCTGGCCTTGTGGACGCGCGCCAGAAGCGACGAGGCCGCCGCAGCGTTGCCGGTGGCCAGCTCCGCAGATTGCGCGAGCACCCGCGCCAGTTCCGCCGCATTACCGGTGAGGTTGTACTGCTCGGTCGCGATGCTGTCCGCGAGCCGGCTGCTCTTGTAGACCGCCGCCTTCATCGCTTCCTTTCGCTGCTGGAAGCCGGAGTCGACGATAATGGCGATGGCGGGAAGGGTAAGGAGGGAAACCATCAGGAGGAGGTGGGTACGGAGGGAAAAAGACAAAAACTTCTTCAACATGCTAGATCGAATCCTTCTTGTGAGTCAGGCCGTGGGGGACTCGCCCCCTCAGAAAGCGGTGTAAGGGTACCTCAAAAAAGGAGAAATAGCAATTGCCGCCGCGGGGTCAGCCGCGGGGGCAGTGCAGCCGCGGGGTCAGGCTTTGCATTTGGGGATTCCATGAACGGCGGAGGCGAGTGTTAGAATCGCCATCGTCCAGATCGAGAAATGCATTTTCAATTTGGAGCCGATTGTCCGAGTCTGGCGTCGGTTCCATGGTGATAGCGTGGATTGAGTCGCCCTTCTCGCAACCCACTTAAAATGCGTCGGTCTGACCCGCTGAAGTCCTGAGTGCTGCCGTGGTGCCCATTGTTGTAGTGGCACAGTCGTGGGACCATTCTATTGCAGAGAGCGGTTGACGGAGTCAAGCCGAAGAGCAGTAGGGAATGTACTGGAAGGAACTGTGTCGGAGCACGGTCTTGACGAGGCGAAAGCAATGCTCTACCTTGTTCGGGCTGCTCCTCCAAGGGCAAGGCGTTACCTGTGTTCCCGTCGACGCCACCGAGCAACGAGCAAACTGCTCTCGGCCATAGCAACGTCGTTGCAGGTGCGGCGTAGGCAGCCAAACACATCCACCAAGGATTCAGCAATGAACGGAGTGAAAATGAAGAGGCCTGAAAAGGTTGAACTGACGCTGTACTCCTTTGCGATTGTGATTCTTTTCAGCTTGATGCAATCCCCACTGTTGAATGCAATTGGTGTGATGATGGCACTGCGACTCCTTTTTAGGGCAAAAAACCTTTACATGAAGAAATGACCGTACGACCGAGGACCTTCAAGCTGTAGCTGTCGCGGGGTCAGGCTTCCCATTTGAGGATTCCATGATGGGGGGACGGTGTTTGAATCGCCATCCTCCGGATCGAGAGGTAGCAAAGAAAAAGGCACCCGCTTTCGCTGGGTGCCTTTTCATTTGGAGCCGATTGTCGGAATCGAATCGGTCATACAACCTATTGAAAGTACAGTAACTTTTCCGCGAGAACCAAGGCGCCTACCTTCAAGGGTACCTTCAAAGAAAATCACGGGATTTTCCGAGTTCGATCCCGCCAGACGGAATACAATACGCGACGTAAGTCCTAGTAAAATTTATCCCTTTCAAAAAGGGGCTTAGTGGACACCTTCAAAAATACCACCAAGGTTGCATCCGCACTTTCATTTGTACGTCAGCCACGACAACACTTGTCGCCAAAATGGCTGCCGCCAAGATGTACGCTGAATTCCACTGTTTCTGTTCCACTGTGCACTTAGTATCAGGGCTCAACAGGTCTGTCAAGGGGCCACGAACCTAACCCGCAGAAGGCGCTCCGCGTCGAGTGGCCATCGAGGGGAGAGCCTGGGCAAGGCAACGCCCCTCGATCTCATCGCCACCTCCCATCGCAAACCTGATCCGGCACGGACTGCACAGCGCCCCTGCACCCAGACAATCCTGTCAAGCACCGTGGAAAAATTCCACGTGAGACGTCGTAGCCGAATACTTCACGCGGAATGTCTTGGGGCGTGGCCTCCGCAAGGCTCGTGGTGACCACGGTGGGTTACCGCATGGCGGCTTGACCGAAATCTGTTCGTAATTGATGGGGGCGGTACAGAAACGGCGCCGACGACAGGTGGAAACAGTGGCCGGCGCCGGTCTCGTTCTCGAAAGGCAGTTCGAATGCCACCTGCACATCAGCTGATGGCTATTAACTCGCTAACCTCCAATATGATGGGGGAGGGGTCAAAGTTATTTTCTTTTATCATATCAAGGAAGTCTGCCCACTTCTGCATCATTACACGTCGATATGGAAGGAATTCAGTTCTATTGTACGCGCGCCCAGTCGGGTCTTTAACAATGTGCGCAAGCTGGTGTTCGATGATGTCAACGCGAAAATAAAAAACTTCGGCGAGAATCGTACGTGCAGTCGCTCGAAATCCGTGCCCGACAATCACGTCTTTTCCAAAACCCATGCGACGGAATGCGGCGTTGACCGCTGCGTCGGACATCGGCCGAAGCAGCGATCGCTGGCCTGGGAATATGTAAGGACTGTGCCCCGTGAGAGGCTGCAGCTTCCTAAGGATCTCTATAGCCTGATCTGACAACGGAACCAGGTGATCTCTCTTCATCTTCATTTTTTTTGCTGGAATGTTCCACTCTTTTGCCTCGAAATCGATTTCCTTCCACTCGGCGTGCCGTAGTTCTCCCGGACGAACAAATACCAAGGGGGCAAATTGCATCGCGCACTTGACCACAAGGGTACCTTCATAGCCATCTATCGCGCGGAGAAGAGGCGCTAAGTCTTTCGGTGTCGTGGGAGCCGCAAAATGATTATTTTTAACAGAGGGCAGGACGTTACGCATGTCGGCCATGGGGCTATGTTTGATGCTACCGGTAAGAACGGCATGTCTAAATACCCCTTGACAAGAGATCTTTATTTTATGCGCGGTCTCCAGGGTTCGCTCCGCGATTTTGCTAAGCAGGTCCACCATATCTGGTGTCTCTATCTTACTAATAGGAGTTTTGCCGATGATAGGAAAGACATCTTTTTTGAGACTGGCTAAGATTCTGCGACCAGTTTTCTCTTCCCAAGAGGACTTGAATTTTTCGTGCCACTGCCGCGCGACTACTTCGAAGGTATTGTTTTCTTCCTTCAGCGCTGTCGCCTTTTCCTGCTTCCGTACGGCAGTCGGGTTAAGGCCCTTGAGGAGCTGACGCCGGGCGTCATCCCTTTTATCCCGAGCATCGGACAGAGATAAAATTATTCTGCCGTTCTTGTCGGAATAATAGCCGAAGGATATCGTCTGCGGTTTGCCATGATACCGGTACTGCATCTGCCACAACTTTACCCCAGTACGCTTAACCAGCAGGTACAGTCCGTAGCCATCCGAAAGCTTATAATCCTTGCTTTTCGGCTTCGCGTTTTTTATCGCGAAATCTGCTAAGGGCGGAATACGCTTTGACATTACACATCACCTCCTTTGTTAGGGAGCCTCTGGCCACTCTTAGCCGATTTCAGGTAGTCTGCCAGCCGCTGCATCATTTCACGCCGCTGAACAAGACGGGTCGATTCCCGAGCGTAAAATTTCCGCGAATGGAGGTCGTCGATGGTGTGTCCGAGCTGGCATGCAACTAAATCGCTCGGGTAACCCAACTCCTCGAGCAGAATCATTGCCGCCCTTTTACGGAAGACGAAAGACGGAGCCGCTCCCTTGTAGCCCAAACGGCGGAAGGCCGCAGTCACAGCGTTTTCATTGATGCAGTTGAAGGGCGACCTCTGGCTGGGGAACACAAACCTACTATGACCAGTTAAGGCGTGAACATCCCTGAGAATGACCATTGCCTGAGTAGAAAGTGGAACAGTGTGAGACCTATTGTTCTTTCTTTTTTGGGCGGGAATAATCCACTCCGCAGTCTCCCAGTTAATCTCCGACCACTCCGCATTCCGGAGTTCCCCCGATCGGGCAAGTAGAAGCGGCGCGAGCTGCATTGAGGTTTTGACGATAGTAGAGCCGTCATAGACATCTATTGCACGCAGGAGGAGAAAAAAATCCTTCAGTTCGATTGCAGGTTTTTCCGCCCGGTCGACAGGTGGAAGCATCCGGTGAAGCTCAGCCACGGGATTGCGTTCCGCTCTTCCGGTCAGTACAGCAAGGCGAAATACCTGGTTGCAAGCAAGTCTGGCGCGGTGAGCAACGCCTACCGTGCGGGAATTGGCAATCTGCAGAAGGACTTCCAGCACCTCGGCGGGCGAGATGTCCTTTACGGGCTTTCTACCCAAGAAGGGAACAACGTCACGTTCGAGGATGGCAATCGCCTGCATTTTATGGCTCGGCGACCACTCAGACTCGTAGCTGTGATGCCATTCGCGCACCGCATCGTGGAAGGTGGTTGCCGGTGCAATCGCTTCGGCCACGGTAGTCTTAGTTCCTTGGGTCTTACTCCTTCCTGGCATTGGTATCTCCTCGTTTAGTAGGCATGTCCGCATCGCAGCGGCTAGGTCTATACGGTGATCCCTCTGTGATGCCGACCACTCGGGCTTCACCTGGGGGAGGCGAAGCCACTGCAGGCTATGTTTCTACTCCTTCCTCCAAGTGCCATTAATAACCGCATGGATCTCCGACTCCAGCCAGACGGTCGTCCTTTTCGTCAACTTCCGGCCAGGAGGGAACACCTCGGGGATGCCGGCCCACCAGGTGCTCTTGCTCACCGGCACCAAACTCAAAACTTCCCGCAACCTCAGCAAACGCTCAGACATGGCTTCCCTCCTGTGGCGGGGGAACAATCCCCCGCTGCTTGAGATGTACTGCGTTCTTTTCGGATGAGTGCGGTCAACGGGACGTGCCTGTTCTCTCGCCTTCACGACCGATCCCAATCTCGCGGTCTTTGCTTATTGCCCAGCTCCAATCTCTCCGACAGCTGTATCTTGCACGGCATGAGAAGACCCAGCACTGTCGTTAGTGGTCAGTGCGATGATCGGTGATTTCGGAGGGCGAGCTGAAGACTGTTTCGAAGGCGTCTTCACGCTTGCTGTGTTCTTCGCACGCTGCCCTTTTATCTGCGAGCGCTCTTGCAGTCTGCCTAGCAAGGTGGCGTTCTCTTTCCCTAACTCCACTTTCTCTTTCTCTAACTCCAAATTGCGCTCGTCCTTTTGCGAACTCCTCTGCTTCTCAGCCTCCAGTTCCTTCGCGAGATCTTGGCGTTCGGCGTCCTTCGCGATTAATGCTGCTTGGGCCTCCGCCTTTTCATTTTCCAGTTTCATGACTTTGCTCTGCAGGCCCATGGTGGCCTGCACATCTGCCTCATAGAGGTTCTTGACCTGGATCTTGAAAAATTCTTGTGACAACAGAATCAGCGCGATTAGCACCTCCTCCGGAAGCATATCGAGAAGGGTCTGCATCGTGTCCTTGGGGGATCGAGGCGTTTCAGAGGAATGGTAGTCCCGCAGCCAGACAGAAAGCTCCGCCTGGCCCACAGCTGCTATCCCTGCGGCTGTGCACACTGTCCTGACAATTTCTGCCGTGAGCGGCATGGACGTCAGCGCGTCGAGGATTTTCCCGAGGAAGTAAAGGCTATCCCTTGTCAAACGACTTTTTTCGCGTGCCATGTATCCTCCTTTTTCGGATGTCCGATAATTTTCGGACGATATTTAGACCCCTGAAACACGACCGGAAATTGCCGACCCTGCTTCGGGCCTATCCATTAGTCGAATAGTAGAAATAACTGCAATTTCCTACTTTTCGATTTTTCTACGACATGGACGGATTCCCGATAAAAGTGCGATGCCCCCTACCATAGCAACCTTGCCAGAAGTCGACGCATCAACACGTCTACCTTATCACCGCAAGTTTTAGCTGCTGAGTCCTTCCAGATCGTCACTCTTTGATCACCCACGGCCAAAACACCATCAAAGCACGAAAAAGCCTGGGAAGTATTCCGATAACTTTTGAGAACTTCCTGAGGAAGCGCCAACCATACACGGTCAAAAAAGTTTCTGCACCGCCCACCAGACCTTTCCGCTTCCGGTGTCATGCGTAAGCGCGTCTCAATGGCTTCCAGCGATATCCCTGCTGCCGCATGTCTTCGGACAAGTATAAAATCTGGCATCGGAACATCAGGAAAAAGCTGTTGAGTGTCATGGAGCACCTTGTATTCAATGATCTCGCCATTCTCCATTAAGAGGCCGCGGTGCATAAGGATAGCGCTAAGCATTTCTGCCTCGAACACGCCGGCTCTCATTCGAGTGCTTTCTCTTTGTTCATAGTTGGCAGCGGGAACACGCCCTCGTGCATGCGGTTTTTTTATTGCTTTCCTGCAGGATACCCAAGCTTGACGGAGCTCCGCGCACCGCACGGACCCCATCATGATGCGTTCGGCGTAGTGGCGTTCCGTATCGGAAAATCCAGCTCGCGAGATTTTTCTTAGGTCCGCCAACAGTTCGGGGCCTATGTGTTCGGGCAACTCATCGAGAGGAGGGGCTGGGATATTCCACTGGATGAGCTTTGGTGTAAGGTCCTCTAGGTAATACTTGCCCATCCACATGCAGGTGTTCAACATGGTTGATTTCATTCCGAAGTGTTCGGCGTTCAGCTCAAGCCACTCGGTAAAATTTCTCGCACCTTCAAACGGCCATGCTGCTTCTTCCCGGACAGCCCTGAGAGCGGTAGCAAGGGTCGTCCAGCGTGGACGCTTCTTTCCGCGTATCTCGACAAGATTCGCGGAAATTTCGGTGTTGTCAGATGGCGATGTCTTTGCTTTAGTGTGCATGTTCGTCATTATAATATCGGACGTCCGAAAAAGCAATGTTTTTTTATGAAAAATAATTATCGAACATCCTGTTATAGAACGAGTGGGGCTGGGTAAGGTGTAAAAAGAAGGCCAGAGGACGCCACTCCGTTGGGGAGCGGAGCTGCGCACGACCAAGGATTTCGGGGAAGGGCAGTCGTTCGCAGCTCTGTGGACAGGTTACAGCATCTTCGTGACCAGGTACTCCGATAAGAAGGAGCTCACTGCGAGTGGGGAGGGTGAGGTAAAGATCGTTTTTTTTTCGCCAGTTGATGAAACATCCCAGCCGTCGTCTCCGGTGCACTGCACGGTCAGGGCATATCCATGTTTCTCGAGGAGTTTCAGTTTCGCGCGAATGACATCGTACATGTAGATCCTCCTGGTTGCATTTTTTTGCCTTCACGACCTGTATTATAATCCTTACATGTGTTAGTGTAAATAAAAAATCTTTACAAAAACTCGACCTCTTGATTTTTTGGTTTTAGAGGGGTAGTTTCGGCACCGGTGGGCTCTTGAAGGAGAGGTGCCCGCCTCTGGAGGGTAGATGCGGCCAAAGAAAAACGATGATGAGAGAAAGTCGATACTGATTAACCTACGTCTAACGAAGTACGAGGTAGATATTTTCCGGACTCAGGCCTTCTACCACGGCAAAGCCGTGAGTGAGTATTTAAGAGACCTGGTTCGAAGTGACGGAATAGAGTTGCATGCCAAGGAACTAGTGCGGAAGGACGAAGAGGGGAGATGGGAGGTCTGGGTGATGGGCGAGTGGCGGAGGGTACCTGGACTCGACTAGGTCACCGATCCGTCATTGAGTCTGGAGCGGTGCCGACTGATCGCACAGGGGTGATACGTGTTTTTTTCTGATTACTTAGTGGTTGATAGGGCCATTGGCACTGTTGACCCTCTAGGTTTCATGCGCCCCGCCAGCGCCATCGCGGACAACGTCTTTAAGCAGTTCACCGTCCTCAGTAACCACCCTGCCTACCATGGTTTCCTCTGCTTCGCTTTTGCTCACCTCGCCGAGAGCGGCCTTACGCCAACCAGCCGCGACTTCGCCCGCAGGTTCCGGTCTCTGGAGGCTTTGTGGGGAATCGTCAACGTTAGAGATGACACCTAGATCATCAACGTCAATAAGTACCGCAAGCTCGATCTCGAGGAGATCTCTAGGCTGCGCGATCTAAAGGCGTACCGCTCACTGATGGAGGAGCGCCTCTACTAGGGAACGCTGGGGCACTACTTGCGCCCTTCGATTAACTGGGAGCTTCTTGACCGGCAGGGTCAGCGCCTGACCGAGCAGGGCCAAGCCCTCGCAAAGGGGTGGGGCTCTAGAGAAAGCGTCGATTTTGAGAATATCGCAGCAGAGTGGCTGGCGGACAGGCCCGTGCTCGGCTCTGCAGCTTTCGAAAAGGCCGTGCCTCTTTTTAGCCTTGACGCTCCGCCCGACGCTAAAGAAAAGGCCGCCTGGCAGCGGGTGATCGATGCATTCTGCACGAAGGACCCTGTGACCGCCCTGCTATGGCCAGCCCGCTGCCGCGCCCGATCCTAGACCTTGCCGGGGACCGCCGCGAGCTACCCCGGCTTCTTCCCTGCGGTGCTGGAGCACTACAGCATGCATACGGACCTCTGTCGCCGCGTGGAGCTCTGCCAGCGCTTCGAGCTCCTGGCCGGACTGGTTCAGTTCGTGTTCGAATAGGAATATGTGCGTCGCCTGGATGAGGTGCAGGAGACCGGGATGCAGTACCCTGCGGTGCAGGAGGCGGTGGCGGCGGAGATATACCGGCAGACACGGGAACTCGCATGGGACGGCACGAGGATTCCGTGTGGAAACCGTTCCATCCGTTGACAGGACTTGCCGTGGGCGGTATCGCCATGAACCCCGCCGATCTCAACAAGAAGGTTGCCTGGCACTACAGGCGCGACTGGCACTTCGGGCGGACCGCCAAGTGGATAGAGTATGCGGGAGGTGCGGCATGAGCCGGGGCTGCTACAGGAATTTCGGTGACATCTTTTCTGAGGTGGTCGCCGACAAGGCAACGGACCCGATCGAGCACCTGCTGATCCTTACGTATGAGTTCGATGAGGAGCAACTGCTTAACCTCGCCTGCGGACGCAGCTTAGAAGAGGAGATGGAACTCAGCCGCACGCAGCTAACTCCTCTCTGACATTCGTCCACTCGTCATCTACGACGCGCGCAAGACCCGCCCCTGTGGCAAGCTCCCCCAGTTCCTCGAACTGCACCCGTACAAGTCCCCCGTGTTTTCATGTCACCATTCCAAAGCATACCTGGTCATCACGCGCAAGGCGGTCCGCCTGGCCCTGGGCAGCTTCAACCTCACTGCCACCGGACTGTTCCGGAATCGCGAGGTCATGCAGTCGTACCTCTGGAGCATCGATAGTGCCTCGGATACCCACATCCTGCGCCAGTGGACCGAATTCCTCGAGAGCTGCTACGCATCTAGGTTGAAGGCCTCTTCGCAGAGCGCGCTCCTTCCGGTCCTTAAGAATCTGAAGGGTCGGATTGCTCGGCTGCCCGAGACTGCTGCTTCGCAGCAAAAAAGGCCGTCTCATACCCTCCGGCTACAGCAAAAAAAACGGCTTGGACGTGCTGGCCGAGTGTTGGCGGAGCTGGTTTCCTAGCGTGGATCCGGATTCTCTTCTGGTTATTTCCCCCTTTTTCGATATCTCCCCCGGCGCGAGCGGATCGCGGCCGCCCTCCCCGAGCGCTTCCCAGGACTCACCGAACTCTCCCTCATCACCGACGAACGTCTCCTGCCAGAACTCTCGCAGTCCCACTATGGCTCCGCAGGGGCGATCCGTGAACGGCGGCTCTTCCTGATCCCGAAAGACACACTCCCTGCCGAAAAGCAACGCCTCGCCGCGATCTGGGGGAAGAAGGCCATTGAGGAAATGGTCATCACCCGAAACCTGCACGCGAAGCTCCTTCTCCTGCGCCGGGGGAAACAGGCGGTGGCGTACCTCGGCAGTGCGAACTTCTCCGGCAAGGCGTGGCTCGGCGACAACCGCGAGCTGGGCGTCGCCTGGATCGAGGAGCGGCCGGACTTTCTCAGGGACCAGATCTTTTCCCATCGTGTGTGGACCGGAGGGACCGCTACTCGGAGGTGCCTGCCACGCCATCTATCGCGGGCGCTGTGGAGGATGACGAAGGCTACCGTGAGGACACGCTCTTCCCCGATTTCCTGGAGCAGGTGCTGCTGGTACCGTGCGACGACGTGATACATCACGACCTCCCTTGGAACCCTGCCAAGCTGGAGCAGCGCACCGGTCGGATCGACCGCGTCGGTTCCCTCGCGGAGCGGCAGTACGACCCGGCACAGCCGGACCGCAACCGGCTGAACATCGGCATACCCTTTCTGGCCCACAACTATGAAACCTTCCAACACGATTGCCTCCTCGGGCGGGCCCAGAAGTTCGAGGTGCTGCTCGGCCAGCCGGAGTTCTCGGTCGATATCGAGGAGGAGGTGGTCGATGACGCTGGAAACGAAGTCGTCCGGGAGGCGGCTTCGGACGCGGCCGAGAAGACGGGCGTGGTACTGAAATGCCTTCCTGAGCCGATTGTGCGCTACCTGAAGCTGGATCTTTCCATCTCCGAGCGGCCGTGACTCTACCGTTGCCCGCGCTGTGCGAGATCCCAGTGGAAAGAAGGGAAGAAATGCCCATCATGTGCTGTTGAAGCGCTGCCGCATCGATGGGAAGTCGTACGTAGCTGGCCACCGTTCTCGTCCCCTGCATCCGCCGAGTTGGACGTCTGCGAAGAGCACGCCTCCCATGCTGTCGATGAGGCGAATCCAGCGACGCTGGTCTGGATGTACGGATTCTCTCCGTCGTGTACTTGCACCTCAAGTCGTGCACCTTCAGTATCGTTTTCAGCCGGATCTCTTCTATCGGCCAGTGCTCCTCCCGGTCTTCCTGCTGGTCGTCCACCACGTTGTCTTCTCTGAGGCGCCTCGCTCGCTGGAGCGCTTCATTTAGTCAGTAGCACGTCTACCCCTCTACCCACGGAAAACTCTGAAGAGCCCTATTTACGCTTTTGCCTTTTGGGGACAACTTTCAGTGTTGTAGCTTTCGCCGGAGGGTGCAGAGAATGCCCATGTGTTTTAGATACATTTTCGGAGATGCTATTGAACACGCCTGGATCGTAACTGTCCGCTAAATAAATGACTACGGTAGACGTGAATTCCGCCTTCTTATCGTCTACGACCCTAAATAGGGTTAAGGGATTGCCTGGGCTGCATTTGTGTATCAAAAACCACGTTGGCTGTGACAAGTTGTAGCCGTTCATCATTTCAATAATCGAGCCTATTGGGTCGTTGCGCTCTCCCTTGTTATATATATGGATGCCTCCAATTTCATGGTTATAGTACTTGGCGAAAGCAATAACTCTTTCTATAAATAAATTTGTGTTAAGCTCGGCGAAACTTTTTAAGAATAGATATATTCTCATGGTAAATCCTCCTCGCAATTCACTTTACATGTCTACTTGTGAATGTCAAATGGTCCAAGTAAGCATATCATTTAGATTTATACTGGCATAATAGACGATATTCGATTGCATTTTTTTGACATAGATGAAATTTATGTGTGATTTTTTGATTTGTGTCAGTAAAAAATAAAAACTTCTTGTTGTGTGAAAGTGACATAAAGTGAAATATTTTTGCTACTATAACTTTTTTTGTGCCTTCACAAAAGCCGAAGCGGAGATGGCGGACCAGGGTGGGCCTGCGGAGTTGATGGGGGTGACGAGAAGAGACGGTCCCGCTACCGCAGCTATGAGACTCGAGCGATGCGAAGGGGCGAGAGCCCCCACGGACTGTCTCAGGCGTGGCTCTTTCCCTGCATGAGTGGCCAGAACGATCCACCCGGAACCGGCCCCTAGCTCGATAGATGCCCCCAAGCGGCTCCTTCTTGATCGTCTCCCAGGTCAGGGCGTCTATCTCCCAGCCATGGTCGCCGTTTCAGAAATTTTATGGGATGAATGTAATTACTCTGAAAAATAATTGACAGCGGGGGTGGGCGGGCATATAGTCGCCTCATGAAGCCGACTACTGTGCGCATAGAGGACTGTGCCGAGGTGCGGTCCGGATTTTCAGCCAAAGGTGCCATTGAGAGCGAGCCTGACGGGGCCGTGCAGGTCATCACTGCGCAGCATCTTCGCAAGGGCGAGCCGTACCTTTACCGGGAGGAGCACACGCTCCGTATTTCACCTTCCCGATCCACCGAAAAATATCACGTTATACCCGGTGACATCCTGTTTATGTCCCGCGGCGCAAACAACTACGCCGTCCTCATCGCGGACATCCCCCAGCCGGCTATCGCCCCCCTCACGTTCTACATACTCAAGCCGAAAGCAAACGTGCTCTCGCCGTACCTCGCCTGGTGCATCAACCAGGAAGGGGTCAGAGCCCAGTTGAACGAGATACGCACCGGTGCCGGTACTCCGCTGATCCCGCGCCGTGAATTCGGCGAAATTGTCATTCCGCTCCCTCCCTTGGAGGTCCAGCGGCGCATTGCGGCTGTTGCCGACCTGCAGGCGCGGGAAAGGTCGTTGCTGCATCAACTTGTCGAGGAGACCGAGCGTCTGCATCGCTTGACCGGCCAGCAGCTTTTGTCCCGCCTGGCCCACGATCCAAAGGAGTAACGAATCACCATGACGAGCAAGATATCTCAGCAGGAGATCAATGACATCCTCTGGAAGGCGTGCGACACCTTCCGGGGCACCATAGATGCCACGGAGTACAAGGACTACATCCTGACCATGCTTTTCGTAAAGTACATCTCCGACGTCTGGCAGGATCACTACGACGAGTACAAGAAGCATTTCGGGGACGACGAGGAGAGGATCCACCGCCGCATGGAGCGGGAGCGCTTCGTGCTGCCGGAAGAAGGCTCCTTCTACTACCTTTACGACAACCGCGAGGCGGCCAACGTCGGGGAGCTGATCAACATCGGTCTGGAAAAGATCGAGATGGCCAACAAGACCAAGCTCGCCAACGTCTTCCGCAACATCGATTTCAATTCGGAGCCCCGTCTGGGCAGCACGCGGCAGCGCAACCGTATTCTCAAGCACCTCCTGGAGGACTTCGGGGATCCTCGGCTCAACCTGCGCCCGAGCCGGATTGGCAATCTCGACGTCATCGGTAGCGCGTACGAATACCTCATCGGCCGCTTTGCCGCGGATGCCGGAAAGAAGGCGGGAGAATTTTATACGCCTCCGGAGGTCTCGCTCCTTCTCGCCAAGGTGCTCGACCCTCAGCCAGGTGAGAGGATCTGCGACCCCGCGGCTGGGTCGGGTTCCCTTCTGTTAAAGTGCGCGGGCCAGGTGAGGTCCGCCCACAAGAGCAACGATTACTCCCTTTACGGCCAGGAGGCGATCAGCGGCACCTGGGCGCTGTGCATGATGAACATGTTCCTGCACAACGAGAACAGCACGCGCATCGAGTGGGGCGATACCCTCCTGGAGCCGAAGCTGATCGAAAACGACAAGCTGATGCGCTTCGAGGTGGTGGTGGCCAATCCTCCCTTCTCCCTGGACAAGTGGGGGGCCGACAAGGCGGGAGAGGAAGCGAAGCGCTTCAACCGTTGGCACCGCGGGATCGCGCCGAAGAGCAAGGGGGATTACGCCTTCATCTCGCACATGGTGGAGACAACCACGCAAGGCACCGGGCGTGTCGGCGTTGTCGTGCCGCACGGTGTGCTCTTCCGCGGCGGAGCGGAGGGGAAGATTCGCCAGGCGTTCATCGAGGAGAATCTGCTCGATGCGGTGATCGGGCTGCCCCAAAACCTTTTCTTCGGCACCGGGATCCCGGCCGCCATCCTCATCTTCCGCAGGGACAGGGATGAGCGCACCGAGGTCCTCTTCATCGACGCCAGCCGGGAATTCGAGAGCAGCAAGAACCAAAACCGGATCCGCGAGGACGTGGAGGTGGCGAAGATCGTCGAGACCTACCGCAGCCGCCATAGCGTAGAGAAGTATTCCTACCTGGCCAGCCGCGAGGAGATACGCGAGAACGACTACAACCTCAACATTCCCCGCTACGTGGACACCTTTGAAGAGGAGGAAGAGGTGGACATCGTCGCGGTGCAGGAGCGAATCGTCGGCATCGAAAAGGAGCTAGCCGAGGTGCGCGAGCAGATGGCTGTCTACTTGAAGGAGCTCGGTCTATGACCAAAGGGGAACTGATCATCTACACGACCGAAGACGGTCGCGTAGCGATGCAGCTGCGGGTGGAGGACGGCACGGTTTGGATGACTCAGATGGAGATGGCGGAGCTATTCCAGAGCACCAAGCAGAACATCAGCCTGCACATCAAGAACGTTCTGGACGAGGGGGAACTTCCTGAGGAGGCAACTGTCAAGGAATCCTTGACAGTTCAAATCGAAGGGGGACGAGAGGTTAAGCGAAAGATCCAGCTCTACAACCTGGACATGATTCTTGCCGTCGGCTACCGGGTCCGTTCCCCGCGCGGCACACAGTTCCGGCAGTGGGCGACGAGCACGCTGCGCGAGTACCTTGTGAAGGGCTTCGCCATGGACGACCAGCGGCTGAAGGAGCCCGGCGGCTGGGACTATTTCGACGAGCTCATCGAACGAATCCGGGACATCCGGGCCTCGGAAAAGCGGTTCTACCAGAAGGTGCGCGACATCTACACCACCAGCGTCGACTACGATTCGCGGAGCGAAGCGGCGCAGCTCTTCTTCAAGAAGGTACAGAACAAGATGCTCTGGGCGATCACCGGCCACACCGCGCCAGAGATCATCTGCGAGCGCAGCAATACCGGGCTGCTCAATATGGGGCTTATGTCATGGGAAGGGGGCCGCGTCCGCAAGAAGGATGTGACCATCGCGAAGAACTACCTGAAGCAGGAGGAGATCGACGAGCTGAACCGCATCGTCGCCATGTACCTCGACTACGCCGATGACCAGGCGCGGCGGCGCAAGCAGATGACCATGCGGGATTGGGAAGAGAGACTGGATGCCTTCCTGTCCTTCAACGAGCGCGACGTGCTGACACATGCCGGGCGCATCAAGTCCGCGGTGGCGGAGAAACTGGCTCTGGGCCGCTACGAAAAGTTCGACGCCCATCGGCGCGAGGCGGAGCGGCTGGCAGCGGATCGGGTAGATCTTGAGGCGTTGGCGCGGATTGAGAAGTCTGCACTGCCGAAAAAAACGAAGGGGGCATCTTGATTCCCAAGGATTGGCGGAAAATGCGGGTGGATGAGATAGGTAGCGTCCAGGGAGGACGGCAACGCTCTCCACACGCAAAAGGCATCCTACAGCGTTATCTGCGCGTTGCGAATGTTCAGGATGGTTTCATAGACGCTTCAGACGTGCTCGAGATGCCTTTTACCGAGGCAGAAATTGAACGGTTTCACCTCAAGGATGGGGACATACTGCTGAACGAAGGGCAGAGTCTCGAGTTGGTGGGAAGATCGGCAATGTATCGAGGGAACCCACCGGATTGCTGTTATCAAAATACTCTGATCCGCTTCCAGGCGGGTGCGCACGTAGATCCCGAGTTCGCTCAGCATCTTTTCACTTACTGCCGTCTTTCAGGTCACTTCCAAGCCATAGCATCGAGAACGACCTCTATTGCTCACTTGGGCGTGGAGCGTTTTGCGTCTCTGGTTGTACCTGTTCCTCCCGTTGAAGAGCAGAAAAAAATCTCTGAGGTACTGGAAACTTGGTACAGCGCCCAAAAATTCCTTGAAGAGGTAATTACCGCCAAAGAAGTGCGCCGTTCTTGGCTCATTCAGCAACTTGTGACCGGGAAGCGGCGGCTTTCGTCTTTCCAAAAACCGTGGCAAACGGTTCATCTACGAGATGTATTTACTAATCGAATGGAGCCTGATCATCCAGATCTACCCCTTGTCGCCATTACAGGTGAAAACGGCGTCGTGAGCCGTGATGATTTGATTCGAAGAGACACCTCAAGCGAAGACAAAAGTAGGTACCTCCGAATCTGCCCTGGCGACATAGGCTATAACACGATGCGAATGTGGCAAGGAGTATGTGGTCTCTCCCAGCTAGAGGGTATCGTTAGCCCTGCTTACACAATAGTTACGCCGAAAGATAGCGTCGATGGCGAGTTCATGGCCCTTCTTTTCAAATCCCCTACAGTAGTACACATGTTCCATCGTCATTCACAGGGGTTAGTCGACGACACCTTAAATCTAAAATGGCGGCACTTTGCAGAAATTAAGGTGACCATTCCAGAAAAGCCGGAGCAACAAGCCCTTGCCAAGGTCTTTCGTGCCGTGGACCAGGAAATCACTCTCCTACGTGATCAACTAGACGCTCTGCGCGAGCAGAAGAAAGGGCTCATGCAGAAGCTTTTGACCGGAAAGGTGCGGGTGAAGGTTTCATGCAGGTGATGCTATGAACTGTTTGAGGGAGGCAGGATGAGGCTTTCTTACCTTGAAGATTTCGATTCGGTTATCCCGGCTATCCAGCTCCTGAGCGCCCTGGGGTGGCGTTACCTGAGCCGGGAGGAGGCGCTGCGGCTGCGCAACGGCCGTGCCGACCAGGTGGTGCTCACCGAGGTGCTGCGCCCTTGGCTGGAGGCGAATAACCGCATCGAGGTCAAGGGGGAAAGCCACCTTTTCAGCGACGCCAACATCGCCGAGGCGATCAGACGGCTCACCTCGGAGCCTTTCGACGGGCTGGTGCGCACCAACGAGAAGATCTACCACCTGCTCACCTTGGGGACGAGCCTCGATCAGACCATCGCCGGCGATCGCAAGGGGCGCTCCCTGCACTACATCGAATGGCAGCACCCGGAGAGAAACCAGTACCACGTGACCAACGAGTTCACGGTGGAGCGCACCCGCTCGCACGAGACGGTGCGCTGCGACCTGGTGTTGTTCGTGAACGGCATCCCCTTCGTGGTGATCGAGTGCAAGCGCCGGGACAAGGACCACCAGGCGGGGGAGAAGCAGATTGAGATCGCCATCTCCCAGCAGCTGCGCAACCAGAAGGACGACTACGTTCCCCACCTTTTCCAATTCGCCCAGCTCCTCATAGCCACCAGTGTCAACGATATCCGCTATGCCACCGTAGGTACTCCGCGCAAGTACTGGAGCGTCTGGAAGGAGGAGGGGTGCCACGACGACGTGATCCACGCTGCCGCCAACCTGCGCCTCCCTTCGCAGGTGGAGGCCCAGATCTTCGCACCGCTGGAGGCGAAGGAGGTGGAGAGCTTCCGCGAGGCGCGCGACTTCTTCACCGATCTTTGGAGCGCAGGGGACCGGCTCCCCACCAACCAGGACCGCACCCTGTGGGCGTTGCTGCGGCCGGAGCGGCTGCTGGAGCTCGTCTATGGCTACGTGGTCTTCGACGCGGGAGTCCGCAAGATCGCCCGCTACCAGCAGTACTTTGCGGTGAAGCGGACCGTGGAGCGGGTGCTTCCCCTGCACGAGGGGCAGCGACAGGGTGGCGTGATCTGGCACACCACCGGGAGCGGGAAATCCCTTACCATGGTCATGCTGGCCAAGGCCTTGGCCCTGCATTCCGCAATCGTCAGTCCCCGCGTCATCATAGTCTCCGACCGTGTCGATCTGGACGACCAGATCTGGCGCACCTTCGAAGCGTGCGGCAAGAGCGCCGCCAAGGCCACCACCGGGGAACACCTGGTGCGCCTCCTCACCGAGGGGAAGGCGAGCGTCATCACGACCATCATCAACAAGTTCACCACGGTGCGCGGCAAGTACGGCATCAAGGACCCCAATCCCAACATCTTCGTGCTGGTGGATGAGAGCCACCGTACCAACTACGGCACGACTGCGGCCCAGATGCGGCGCGTCTTCAGCCACGCCTGCTACCTCGGCTTCACAGGCACTCCGCTTCTTAAGAGCGAGAAGAGCACCGCCCGCAAGTTCGGGGGATTCATCCATTCCTACACCATGCGCAACGCGGTGGAGGACGAAGCGGTGGCGCCGCTTCTGTACGAAGGGCGCATGGCGATTCTCGAGCAGAATCGGGACGCCATGGAGCGCTGGTTCCAGCGTGTCACGGCAGGCCTTAGCGATGCGCAGAAGGCCGACCTGAAGCGGAAGATGGCCACCAAGGAGGTGGTGCAGAAGGCCGAACAGCGCCTGCGCATGATCGCCTTCGACATCAGCGCCCACTACCGCGAGAACGTCCAGGGCACCGGGCTCAAAGCCCAGCTTGCCGCCGACTCCCGAACCGCAGCCATCCTCTACCGCAAATTCCTGAAAGAATACGGCATGGTGGAGGCGGAGGTCATCATGTCGCCGCCGGATACCCGCAAGGAGCACGACTCCACGGAAGAGGAAGACGAAACCTGCGTCAACGCCTTCTGGAAGGAGATGATGGGGCGTTTCGGCTCCGAAGAGCGCTACCTCAAGGAGCTCATCGGTTCCTTCGGCCGGGAGGATGGGGTGGAGATCCTCATCGTGGTGGACAAGCTCCTGACCGGCTTCGACGAGCCGCGCAACACCGTCCTTTACATCGACAAAGGGCTCAAGGAGCACAACATTCTCCAGGCGATCGCCAGGGTGAATCGCCTCGCCACCGGCAAGGAGTTCGGATATATCGTCGACTACCGCGGCATTCTGGGAGAGCTGAACCAGGCGATGAACACCTACGACAAGCTGGAGGGGTTCGACGCCGCCGACGTCGACCTCGGGGGCGCCGTGATCGACACGCATGCGGAGGTGCGCACCCTACCGCAGCGGCACACGGACCTGTGGGACGTCTTCAAGGAGGTTAGGAACAAGCGCGACATCGAGGCGATGGAGCAGCACCTCGCTCCAGAAGACCGGCGGCAGGCCTTCTACGAAGCGCTCACGGCATACCAGAAGACCCTGGCGGTGGCGCTCGGCACCGAGCACTTCTACGAGGATACGCCGGCGGAGCGCATCAGCGCCTACAAGGAGGACCTCAAACTGTTCCGCAGCCTGCGGGCCTCGGTGCAGCAGCGCTTCGCCGAGACGATCGACTACAGCCAATACGAGAAGCAGATCCGTAAGGTTATGGACAGTCACATCCAGGCGCCTGACGTCGAGGTGGTGACCGAGCTCGTGAACATCTTCGATGTGGAGGCCTTCGATAAAGAAGTGGAGCGCAGGGTGGGCGCCGCGGCAAAGGCGGACACCATTGCCAGCCGCCTGGTGAAGACCATTCACGAAAAGATGGACGAGGACCCCGTCTTCTACCGCAAGTTCGCCGACCTAGTGCAACAGGCCATCGATGATTACCGCAGCGGCCGGATCTCCGACGCCGAGTACCTGCGCAAGGTGGCCGACCAGTTGGCAACGGTCAGGCAAGGGCATGAGGCGGAGCTGCCGGATCAGCTCACCCATTACAAGGAGGCACGGTCTTTTTACGGCGTGGTGGGAGAGGTGCTTGAGGGATACGGCCCGGAGCAGGCGGAGCGCAAACAGCTGGCCACCGAAATGGCCATCGCCATCGATGAGATCATCGGCAGCCTGAAACGCCGCGACTGGCACACCATGGAAGACGTAATGAAGGACATGCAGAACGCCATAGACGACTATCTTTTCGAGGCGCGAGACAGGCTCGGCGTCGGCCTTTCGACAGCTGACATGGACGTGATCATCGAGCGCTGCCTCTCCATCGCGAAGAAACTGGCAGGCGGATAGCCGATGCATCCCGACAGTGTCACCTGGGGTAGCGTGGAGATCACCTACCGTTACCAGTATTCAGAGAGAAAGACCCTCGCCATCAGCGTACATCCGGATCTTTCCGTCACAGTGAAAGCCCCGCACGGCACGACGCCGGAAGCGATTCGGGAGTATGTCCTGCGGCGGGCCGGGTGGATCAGCCGGTCTCAACGTGAATTTGAGGGGTATCTTCCAAAGCAGCCGCCACGGCGTTACGTGAGCGGGGAGACGCATCGGTACCTGGGGCGGCAGTATCGGTTGAAGCTGGAGCAGGGAGAGGCCGAGTCGGTGAAGTGTCTGCGGGGATACCTCCGGGTTACAACCAAAGCGGAACCGACTCCGGAGCGGGCTAAGGTCCTTCTCGATGGCTGGTACCGGACTCACGCGAAGGTGGTGTTTCACGAGCGACTGCTGGCCTGCTATAAAAGGGCCGAGCGGGAAGGTATAGGGTTCCCCGCCATGACCGTGCGGCAAATGGGGAGCCGCTGGGGTAGTTTCTCGTCGGCGGGCAGGATTACCCTGAACCTCTCCCTCGTGAAGGCCCCCAAAGACTGCATCGACTACGTCATCATGCACGAGCTCTGTCACTTCGCGGAAAAGCACCACGGCCCGCGCTTCTGGGCACTCCTCGGCCGGCTGATGCCGGAGTATGAGGAGAGGCGAGCGAAGCTAAATCTTTATGCTGAATAGTCACACCATTTACATCACGGAGAATTATGGCTGTCATGGCTACCGGGACCTTTTGGCCGTTCCCGGGGGAGGTGTAGAGGATCATGGGAACCAGCTTTGAGGGTGTCGGAGCCTTTCCTGGCTCACCGAAGTGGGAAAAGTGCATCAGCAGGATGACTAAGTTGTACAAGCGGCCGGATGAAATCCGCAGTGAATTCTCCCGCGACTACAACAGGCTCCTGCATTGTCCTGCGTATAGGCGGCTGAAGCATAAGACACAGGTTTTCTTCGCCACGGAAAACGACCATGTCTGCACCCGCATCGAGCACGTCAGTCATGTCTCTTCCGTGAGCTATACCATATCGAAAGAGCTCGGGCTCAATACAGAGCTTTGCTCAGCGATTGCGTTAGGGCACGATGTTGGACACGCGCCTTTTGGTCATGAGGGGGAGACGATCCTCAAGACCCTAGGCAAAGACTACATCACCGACGTCTTTTGGCATGAGAGGAACTCTCTGTGGTTTGTAGACAACATTGAGACGCTGCCAGATCCCAACGGCAATGAGGATAATCTCAACCTGACATATGCAGTAAGAGACGGCATCGTTTGCCATTCAGGCGAGGTAGACGAAAATGCCATCTTACCACGAGATTTCTTCAACGACTTGTCCGAAATCGATCGGCCCAACAAGTTCTCCCCCTACACGTGGGAGGGGTGCATAGTGAAAATAGCTGACAAGATCTCCTATCTGGGTCGAGATATTGAGGATGCGATCAGTTTGCGAATCCTCGATAGATCTCAGCTGAGAGAACTTGCAGCCATAATAAAAACTCTTACAAAAATAGATGTAAGAGAGGTGAATAACACCATTCTGATGCATCACTTTATACTTGATCTTTGTCATTGCAGCAGTCCCAAACAAGGCATCTGTTTTTCTAAAGAGTATCTAGAATTCATCAACCTGATTAAGGCCTTTAACTATAAGAATATCTATTACCACAAAAGACTTACCTACTACAAAAAATATGCTAACGTCGTACTCGAATCAATCTTCGAATTTTTGCTATCGCATTACAGAAACAAAGATTTGTACAAAAAGCTGTTCGCCATCGCTCCATCATATCCGACCATCGTCCCAACCTTCTGCGAGTGGCTCCTGAAATACTCCGATTGTGACTTGGACCTCAGGAGTAGGCGAAAATACAAGAATAAAATTATCTATGCAGCGTCTGATGAAATACAATACGTCAGGTCAATCCTTGACTTCATCTCCGGTATGAGCGACCACTTTGCCGTGAAGTGCTTCAATGATGTGATGAAATTTTAAGTGGTGGCAGTAGACGCCAGTGCGTTCACTTGAAAAGGAGGAGAGGGGATCTGTGAGGGCAATTTTGTCAATGGATGCGGCGTGGACCCGACGGCAGCGAAGTGGCGTCGCTGCTGTCGTCTTCTCTGGAGGGAGGTGGCGCAGTGCCGGCGTTGCTCCGAGTTAGGAATGAATTCCATTCCCTTGCAGAAATGGCGAATCCATCGACAGGAATGGATGGGAGCCTTAGAGGTTCATATTCGGCATAAACAGCTGATAGGGCGGTGAGGCCTAAGCCCCCAGCTCCCTTTTAATCATCTGCATACTTATCGAGCTCTTGTGTTTTCTCTGTCTGCCAACGTTGTGCCCTCATCGCCCGAGGAGCACGCCGGGGTAATGTTCAGGTCTGTCCCGGAATATTACCAGCACCAACTACAGGAAGTTGAGGAGACGGAACGACTGAGAGAGGCTCAAACGGGTGTTCAGACTGGAGACAGTGGCGCTTCCGCTTAAGTAGCTTAGGAAGAATTACGCATCGCTTTCAACAGCCGCCCCGCCGGTGCCGGCGGGGCGATTTGGATATGACGTCTCAGCCTCAGCCCAGAATTGCCTGGAGATCAGCGTCGGCAGTCGTGATAGGTCCGATGTTGAAGGTGTCCACGAGGAAGCTGAGGACGTTCGGGGTGATGAAGGCTGGGAGCGACGGCCCGAGCTTGATGTTCTTGATCCCCAGGTGGAGCAAGGTCAGGAGCACCACCACCGCCTTCTGCTCGTACCAGGAGAGTACGAGTGAGAGAGGCAGGTCGTTGACGCCGCACTTGAAGGCGTCCGCCAAGGCAAGTGCTATCTGGATGGCCGAGTAGGAGTCGTTGCACTGCCCGACATCCAGGAGCCGCGGGATGCCTCCTATATCGCCAAAGTCGAGTTTGTTGAAGCGGTATTTGCCGCAGGCGAGGGTAAGTATGACAGTGTCTTCCGGTGCCTTCTCTGCAAACTCGGTATAGTAGTTGCGCCCGGTTTTCGCACCGTCACACCCGCCAATCAGGAAGAAATGGCGGATCTTCCCAGCCTGCACTGCTTCAATTACCTTGTCCGCTACACCAAGGACTGCATTGTGGCCAAAGCCGGTCAGGATCTCCTTGCCCGGATTCTCAGGCAGATCTGGGCATTCGAGTGCCTTCTCGATCACTGCGGAGAAATCCCATCCCTCTACATGCTTGGCCCCGGGCCAGCTTACCAGCCCCCAGGTGAAGAGGCGGTCGGTGTAGGATTGGGCGGGACGCTGGATACAGTTGGTGTTGAATATGACTGCGCCGGGGAAATCAACAAACTCCTTTGCCTGGTCCTGCCATGCGCCGCCGAAGTTGCCGGTGAGGTGGCTGAACTTCTTCAGCTCGGGATACCCGTGGGCCGGAAGCATCTCACCATGGGTGTAAATGTTGATCCCCTTCCCTTCAGTCTGCTTCAGCAGCTCTTCCAGCATCTTCAGGTCGTGCCCGGAGACCAGTATCCCCTTTCCCGCTCTCGTCCCGAGCTGCACGGGTGTCGGCACCGGGTGGCCGTAGGTGCCAACATTGCCCTTGTTCAGCAGGCCCATCACCGTCAGGTTGTGCTTTCCGCACTCTAAGGCGAGGGTTGCAAAGTCCATCAGGCCGAGGGTGGAATCGGTGGTGGCAGCCAAGGCGCGTTGGAAGAAAGCCAGCACATCATCGTCGCTCTGGCCCAGGATCATGGCGTGGTCCATGTACGCGGCCATCCCTTTGAGCCCGAACATGAGGATGTGGAGGGCGGAGCGGGTGTCATCGTCCTCATGTTGCGTTTTGAGGCCATACAGTTCGCCCTGCGCCGCCATCCCTGCGACGTCTTCGGCGGGTTTCCATTCGGCATAGGGGCCGCTAACCACCGCCGCGGAAAGTGCCTTCGCTTTTTCCTTCAACTCGTAGCAGCGCTTAATCATCGCGCCAATTCCTGCCGGCTCGAAGGCAACATTGGTAACGGTAGTGAAGAGTCCCTCGATGGTGAAGCGGTCTATCTCCGGGTTCCGCCCCAGCTTGTCCGCGTAGAGGGCGAGGCTTTTAAGACCATAGACGAGGTGATCCTGCAGCGCGGCCACGTCCGGCTTCTTGCCGCATACGCCCGAAATGTTGCATCCCGTCCCATTTGCTGTCTGCTCACATTGGTAACAAAACATTGGTGTGCCTCCTTTGCGATGTAATACCCATTCCATAACAATGCCGATGATATAGCAGAATCTGGTAAAAATTAAAACAAGATTTAATAAAGCTTCGTCTGGAAGTTTTCAGCGCGGAGTTGAGGTGACCTAGGCTCTACCGACAGGGATGTACGACACGAACGGGCCATCAGCACGGAGGTTGTACAGGAGGTCCGACCTTCTTTCACGTCCCTTCCGGTGTTAGTAACATTGTCCATTCCAATATACTCAGGTCCTATGGCGAGCTCGCTCGACATTGCAGCCTTGTTACTCGAATATTTATGGGTGGTGCTTTGCGATGAAAAGGGGAAAGATTGCTCGACTTTCGATCCCCTCACTTCATTGCAAGCTTGCTTATCCTGCTGAGTCGATTCGGGGATCGTTAATCACGCTCTAGTTGTTGCCGCTGTTTTGCGCCCTGGCCTTTTCGTTGGGGCTAATTTCCATCTGCACACGACGGTTCAGCGCACGATTTTCAGCAGTATCGTTAGGCACAGCAGGGCGGCTTGATCCGTACCCAATGGCCGTCATCCGGGAACCTGGTACGCCATTGGCTACTAGAAAATCCCGAACATGGTTGGCCCGTTTTTGGCTCAATGGCTGATTAATCGCATCGGAGCCTGTGGAATCTGTGTGACCTTGAATAATGATGTTGGTCTCTGAGCCTTTTAGCGTGGCTGCGGCTTTTGCTAGGGATTCTTTAGCCGACGCTTTTAAGGCATCTTTCCCAGTATCGAAGAGAATGCCTGATGGTAAGGCAACGAATACCTTGTCACCGTCACGCACGACTTCCGCTTCGGGCATACTCTTCTTCAAGGCAGCGGCCTGACGGTCCATATAGTTCCCAATACCGCCTCCAACTACCGCGCCGGTCAATCCACCAATCGCCGCTCCCTTACCCCCACCGAAGATCGCGCCGACACCAGCACCCAACGCGGCACCCCCCACTCCGCCGATGGCGCTCCTCTTGTATTCGTAGCTACCATCGGGGTTTGTTGCACACCCGCTCGCCAAAACGGCGACTGCTGAAGCACAGACGATGCCCTTTGCAATGCGGTTCGATTTCATCTCCTCCTCCTTTCACTACTACTGCAAATTTATTTGCCTATCGCGCTAACATGAGGGTACAAAGTAGGTGGTTCCTTATGTAGGCGGTCCCTTATAACACACAAATCCTCGTCCTGAAAATCACTTTGGACATGCAGCCAAGAAGCCCCTGGCTGCGGACTGCAGAGGTAGAGCATGTTCCAGACAAAAAGATTCTTATATCTTAATGTGTTGCTCGTTGCGTTGGCCCTAGCGACCTCCACGGTCTTCTTCCTCCAGCAAGTACGAGAGTCAGCGGAACAGTGGGTGCTGCGTGAGCAGGATCAACACTTGCGCACGTTCAAAAAATTGTTGGCGAGCAAGGGGCACGGCTTTACGGTGCAGAATGGGCAACTCCTTGTCGGCAATTATGTTCTCAACGGCAGGAATGAGTTACCGGACACCGTGTCGGAGATTTTCGGGGGCACCGCCACCATTTTCCTTGGCGACCGTCGCATCGCGACGAACGCGCTCAAGCAGGATGGTAGTCGCGCTATCGGCACCGTCTTGCAGGGGCCACCACGGATCGCACTTTTCAACCACGGAACCAGTTATCGCGGCGAGGCTCTTGTCCTTGGCGTACCCTCCCTCACTGCCTACGACCCCATCAAAAATGCTGATGGGAATATAATCGGGGCTCTCTACGTTGGCACACCTAAGAGCACCTACATGGCGGTGTATGACAAATTCCGTAGCGAGATCGCCCTCTTTGCTGTGGTGCTTACGATTCTTTTTTCCTCGGCTGCCTTTTTGCTGGTGCGTCTAAGCACCAGGAATGAGCGGCAACTAGCTGAAAAGGAGCAGAAGTTTAGCCAACTTTTCGAGATGCAAAGCGATGCCGTCGTACTGGTTAACACAGAGACAGATGCAATAGTCGAGGCTAACCACAGCGCCTGCTCCCTCTATGGCTTTACCCGTGACGCGCTTGTCGGGCAGAAGATAACTGTCCTCGGGAACATTGACGTTGCTGCTGCCCCTAATCTCGCCCATGCTATCCGGCATCGTGCAAGGGACGGAAGGGCCTTCCCGGTGGAATGTCGGGTGTCGCACCTCACGTTGCGGGAGGACACGGTTGCCATAGTTGCGATACGCGACGTTACGGAGCGCGAGCAGGCCGCCGAGGAGTTGCGAGAGAACAGGGAACGGTTAGTCTTCGCGGCTGAACTCGCGTCGCTTGTACAGTGGGAATATGATGTTGCCAGCGGGCTGTTCCGATTTAATGACGAATTCTACGCCCTTTACGGCACCACCGCCGAGCGAGAAGGAGGATATTCTCTCTCTTGTGAGCAGTATATGCGATTTTTACCTTCAGAGTGTGCCGGCATGGTCCCTGCGGGGATTGAACGCGCCCTCGCCAGCCGCAACTGCGACTACATGGTGCAGGTAGAGCACCCGATTCTTCGGCGTGACGGAGAAACCCGGTACATGGTGGTGCGGTTCCGGGTCGCCTGCAACGACGCTGGGAACATCATCAAGCTGTACGGAACAAATCAGGACATCACTGATCTTAAAAAGGCAGAACTCGCTGCCAGAGAGGGGTATCAGCTATTCCGGGCCGCATTTGACGTAATTCCAGAGTACCTTTCCATAAGTGGTTTTGAGGATGGCGTCTTCACTGATGTCAACCCGGGGTTCACAAAGGTCACCGGATATGCCGCAGAGGACGTGATCGGAAAGAGCGCGCTGCAGCTGGGGATCTGGACCAATGAAGGGGATCGTCGCAGACTAATCGAGACAGTGCAGAAGGAGGGCTTTGCAGATAGCCTCGTGACTACATTCCGCCACAAGGATGGGCATTACCTCACTGTGGCGGTCTCCGCAGGAAAGATAACCCTGCATAACAAGTCCTTCCTTTTCGGATTCGTCAAGGACATAACGGAAAGCCGTCGCGCTGAGAACGCTATGGTGCACCTGAACCGCACCCTGCGAGCTCTTACCAAATGCAACGAAGCCCTGGTGCGGGCGAGCAACGAGCAACAACTCCTCAATGACATTTGTCGGCTAGTCGTTGAGGAGGGTGGGCATAGGTTGGCCTGGGTCGCTTACGCCGAAAAAGATGCCCCGCGCGCATTCAGGGCTGTTGCGGAGGCTGGTGACACAGGTGGTTATGTACAGACACTGCAGATAACCTGGGATGATGCTGACATCGAACAAGGCCCCGTTGGGACTGCAATTCGCACCGGAGCCCCGGCCTACGTAGCTGACATCGAGCTTGCGCCGCCCACCGCGGGATGGCGCCAGCGGGCTGAGTCGCACGGATTCCGATCAATTCTTGCAGTGCCTCTCCTCTCTGAAGTCCAACATGGAGCAATCAGCATCTATTCGGCGGAGCCGGACGCCTTCGATCCAGAAGAAGTCGAACTCATGATGCAACTTGCCAATGACTTGGCCTATGGGATTGGTGCATTACGGACGCGGGCTAGCCATCGCGAAGCTACTGAGACGCTGCGCTCCGCCGCAGAAGAATATCGTGCTCTCGCCGCCAGCTCTGATCAACAGCGAGCCCTCCTGCGAGCGCTGCTCGACTCCATCCCGGACCTCATCTTCTTCAAAGACCACAGCAGCACTTACCTTGGTTGCAATAAAGCTTTCGCAACATTCGCCGGCAGAACGGAGCAGGAGCTGACCGGCATGACGGACTTTGATATTTTCCCGCGTGAAGCAGCTGCACTCTTTCGTGAGATGGACAACCAGATGATGACGCAACGCCAGACTCTCCGGTACGAAGAGTGGGTAAACTACCCGGACGGCCGTCGTGTGCTTCTAGAAACACTGAAGACGCCATTCTACGACCCCGACGGCACTGCCTGCGGCCTCATTGGGATCAGCAGGGATGTTACGGAGCGCCATCACGCAGAGGAGAAGCGTGGTCAACTGGAGGTGCAACTACATCAAGCGCAGAAGATGGAAGCGGTGGGGCAACTTGCAGGAGGAATAGCCCATGACTTCAACAACATCTTAACGGCTATTATGGGGTATTCCGACATACTTGCCATACGTCTGGAGGAAGACAGCGTTCTCCGCGGTTACGCCAGCCAAGTACAGCTCGCCACCGGGCGCGCAGCAGAGCTGACAGCACGGCTCCTCGCTTTCAGCCGTAAGCAGGTACTGCGGACGAAGCCAGTGGTTCTCCAACAGGCTGTGTCAGAGTTTAAGAAGGTATTCGCTCGAATTATCCCAGAGGACATCGATTTCACAGTAAATATGCCTAAGGAAGACCTCGTAGTGCTGGCGGACCAGGGGCAGCTCGAACAGGTGCTAATGAATCTCCTTACAAACGCCAAAGATGCGATGCCCCAAGGGGGGACTCTAGTCCTGGCGGGGTCAAAGGTTTCGATGGATACTGGGTTCCTGCACGTTCATGGATTCGGTGCTCTGGGGGACTACGCTTGCCTTTCAGTAAGCGACACAGGTGTGGGCATGGACGAGGAGACTAAGCGCCGCATCTTCGAGCCCTTCTACACGACAAAGGCTCTCGGCAAAGGGACGGGCCTCGGGATGGCTGTGACGTACGGAATCGTGAAGCAACATAACGGCTACATAGCGGTTCAATCCGCCCTCCACGCCGGCACCACTTGTCAAATCTATTTGCCACTGCTCGAGGAGGTCCCACAGCACGCTGAAGTGTCTGCAGAGGAATACCCAGTACAGGGCGGGAAGGAAACCATACTTCTCGCTGAGGACGACGAAGCGGTAAGGCAGCTACACAAAATGATCCTGGAGCAGGCTGGGTACCGGGTCATTGAGGCGGGGGACGGGCAGGATGCCCTGGAGCACTTTATCGCACATGAAGGGGAAATCGACTTTCTGGCGACGGACGTTGTGATGCCGAAGCTGGACGGCAAAGCGCTTTACGAGAAGATTAAGAACCTGCACCCTGGTATAAAAGCCATTTTTATGAGTGGGTACACGAAGGACGTTGTCATTATGCGCGGAGTAGTCCCTGGGGAGGTCCCTTTGCTTCACAAACCTTTCCCCCCCGCAGAACTCCTGAAAAAAGTCCGAAGCATTCTAGATCAGCCAACGGAACTCAACGAGAAATAGTTCAAGGGGAGTTTGGGTGCGTAAAATGTACTCGGTGTTGACACCCCTTTACTCCGCTGTGTCGTCCCCACATTCAGATGCAGCATCCCGATCTAAACAGTTTGTGTAGCCTGGTATATCGCAACCGGTGCATCGCAGCTTGATGAAGTCTTCTATCAGGCTGTGGTATCGGTCAACTTGGCTTTGAAGAATAAGCAACTCATCGTAAACAGAAGAGCCGATGCAGCGCTTGAAACATCTTTTTTTCACTTGGGGCCCCGCAAAACGTACATAAAATCTCCTTTGTGATTAGCCGCGGAGGTAGCGATACTAGAACTTCACAGAATACCAGCACGCTTTTTCGACAGCCATGGCTCATGTGTTCCGCTGTATGGCCGCGAGACGTGGTTGACCGGTCAAAATCCGCTACTATGGCAGCGTAAAGTAAAAGGTTGCGCCCTCTTCTCGTTTAGCTGTTGCCCACGCCCGTCCTCCGTGCCGCTGAATTATGCGATTGACGGTTGCCAGGCCGATACCAAAGCCTCTGAAGGTATCAGCACCAGGAAGACGCTTGAACGGTGCAAAAAGCCCATCGGCATCTGCCATGTCGAATCCAATTCCATTATCTTTCACATAAAAGGTTTCTTGGCCCTCTATCTCAGTCACACCAAATTCGATGACTGCTTCTTCCCGCGGCCCTGTGTATTTCCAAGCATTGCCGATGAGATTGGCGAGAACCACTCGCAGTAGGCTAGCATCTCCGTCCGCCGTCACCCCTTCGGCAATACGGAAGATCACCCTCCGATTGGGCTCGTTCAACCTCACTTCCTCAGCGGCGCCCCTCGCCATCGAGCTCAGGTTAATGGTTTCCCGTCGCAGTTCCTGGCGGGTGGAACTGGAAAAGGCCAGAAGCGTACTGATGAGATCATTCATCACGATTACGCGATGGTGAATCGACTGGACGTAGTTTCTGCACGCCTCGTCCAGGTTCTCACCGCACAGCAACTCAAGTGCCTGAACGGTAAGGCCCATACTACTCAACGGCTGACGGAGATCGTGGGAGACCATTCGATTGAACGCTTCCAGTTCCTCGTTTGCTCCTTTCAGTTCCGCAACCTGGGCGGCCAAGCTCGCATTTAGCCGCTCTATTTCCTGATCGGCAAGCTTTTTCCCCGTGATGTCCTGCACCATGATGAGCAGGTATCTGGTGTCGTCGACATCGATGAACTCGGCGGAAAGGAGTCCAGTATAGGTCTGGCCTGATTTTCCCCTGAAGTTGACTTCAAGATTGCGGATCCCCCGCTGTTCCTCCATGGCCTGTAACATTGTCACGCGATCCGATTGATCGCCCCACAACCCCAGCTCACGTGTGGTTTTGCCGATCACTTCCTCCCGCCGGTACCCAAGAAAGCGGAGGGCGCTTTCGTTAACATCGATGATTTCACCATCTTTAAGAGTGGTTATGCCAACAAGAGCAGGGGCCGAATTGAAAATGGTGGCAAACTTGTTCTCAGAGCGTCTTAGCGCGTCCTCCCACCGCTTTCGCGCTGTAATGTCGGTAAAAAGTATTGCCACCTGCCGGCGTTCCGCGTTTCCGTAGCGGAAGGCAAAGACGTCATACCACCGGCCCAGCTGTGCTGCTGCCTGCTGAAAACGCGCCGGTTCTCCCGTCAGAGCGATATGTCCATATATCTCGTACCAGTGCTCCTCGAGTTCTGGCGCAAGTGCCCGCATCCTCTTCCCCTGGACGTCGATGAGCCCGGTATGCTTCGAGAACGATGGATTGGTTTGCAGAAAGAGGTAATCGACGGGCTTGTCGTTCTCATCGAAGATGACTTCTACTATGCAGAAGCCTTCATCGATGGAATTGAACAGGGTGCGGTAGCGGCTCTCGGACCGCTCCAGTTCCAGCATCTGGTCTCTCACCAGATATTGGCGCCGCCTGCTTCGCAGGGCGGAATGTACGTGTGCCACAAACGTATTTACCCGCAGGGGGCGCGCTATAAGTGTCACATCCCCCGGCAGCAGCAGAATGTTTCGGACGCTCTTTGTCTGCGGGCCCTGCCGCAAAAGCACTATGATCGGCATATCCGACCACGCGGGGAGGCGGTCCAACGTCTCCCGCAGACGGTAAGCGACCCGGTGCGTGAGCAATTCCTCGGCTATGATGAGTGCTCCTACCCCTTTTTCAATTTCGGCGCAGGCATGATCCTCAGTCGCGCACACAAGCGAAGCCACTCCGACCTGCTCTAGCACCCGCGGAACCGACTCCGCGTCCCGGCTTTTCGGCAGGAGTAAGATCACCCGCTCATCCTTGCCGTGGTATGGACCTCCGCTACCCTTCAAGGTTCGGCACCCCAGTCAGAACCCCTTGCATTTTCACCAGCGGCTCTCCTATAGAGATACCCTCGGCGGTGAGAGTAAATCCCCGTATCGTGGTTTCGTGGGCTCCCCTTCTCTTCTTGACTACAGAGATGGCCCGCCTGATCGCGCCCCGGTGCTCGTAGTAACGCAGGAGAAGAATCGTGTCGGCAAGGTAGCTGATACTGCTTACGTCGCCGCTCTCTGTGCCGAATATGCCATGCTGTTCCATGATCAGGAACGTCGACACCTTCTTGTGTGCAAGATAAGTCAAAAGCTGGTGCAACTGGGCGTGCAGTTGTTTCTCGGCGGACATAGCAGCGATATACCCGGTCAATGTGTCAATGACGACGGTCCGTACACCTCGTTCCTCCACGTCCTGAAGAAGTTTCCAGACGAATTCACCGGCAGAGAATTCCGCGACATCGACTTGGTGGAGAATGACCAGTCCCTGCTCGATGAAGTCGTCCATCGGCATCCCCAATCCCGCCGCCCGTTCCTTGAGCGAATCCTCTGTCTCCTCGAATAAATAGATTACAGCCGGTTCCCCTTTTTGGGCCCGTCCATAAACGCATAGACTGGCCAGCGTTGTCTTGCCAGTGCCGGAGGCCCCGATGATCGCGGTAGTGGTGCCACGGTCAATACCGCCTCCGAAAAGGAGATCAAGCTCCTCGTTGCCCGTGGGAATGATCTCCCTCTGGCTCTTTTCAGAGCGGAGGGGGTCTACGGTGAGGGTTGGGAAGACGCGCAGACCGCCTGCCTCTATCTTAAAGCTGTGCCAACCACTCCGGTACCCCCTGCCCCGCATTTTCTGAACAAGTAGGCGCCTGTGTACCGGCCCATATTCGGCCGCTACCTGCTCGAGCCGGATGACACCATGGCAGATGGTCTCCATGTGCGTGTCAAGATCGCTCTGCCCGATGTTGTTGGTGAAAAGGACGGTACACTCGTTGCCGGCGAATTCCCGACGAAGTGCAAGGACGAAGCGACGGAAGCTAACCAGGTCCTCGGAGAGAAGTCGCAGGTCAGAGAGGGAATCGATGACGAGACGCAGCGGCTTCACACGCCTGACCTCTGCGAGCAGATCTATCATCGCCCCCGATGGCTCCATTTCCGCAGAATGGAAGATCCTTTGCTCGGGACCTTCCATGATTTCACCCGAGATCTCTACGGAGTGGGTGCTGAAAAAGGCGGGATCCAGGAAAATGCCAGCGTCCCGTGCCATGTCGGCGAGGTCCTCGCATCCACCGGCAACAGCCACATAGAGACACTGTTCGCCGCTTCGAATCCCTTCTGCGAGAAATTGCATGAAAAAGGTGGTCTTCCCGGTACCCGGAGCTCCGGAGAGAAGGAACATCTTGCCCGCTTTCAAGCCTCCTCGTAAAATTTCGTCGAGACCTGGAATACCGGTGGGTAGATCCTTTGTCTTTTTTGACACTTCCATGCTGTCTCCTCGGTTTTGTCACAATTCGGATAACGGCACGAAAAACAGGAGGCTCCTTAGCCTAACGGCATGGGATACGCCTATGCTGCAGTGTAATGCAAAATTCTTTTAATTAATTTTTGCGAACTTTGCAACAGAAAGCAGCACAGTGGGCGTGAACCAGAGCTTACAAAGGTGAGCCTGCATCATGTGAGTCCCCAGTGCTAGCGCATCTGCCAGTCAAGACCCATTCGCTTCAGAAACCTTCAATCCGAGGTTCACATTGACTTTTGTATTCCCTAGTGATATCCAGTGAGTGCTCATTAGTACAGCATCAGTAGATGGAATGTAATCCAAAAGGAGGATGTATGAAAAAAGTAGTCTCATCGGTATTGATGGCTGCCGCCATAACTGCAGTGGCGCAACCGGTTTTTGCTGGAGAGCGTGCAGGTGCACTCTCCGTGTCGCCGTTCGTGGGCGGGTACACTTTCGATGGGGAGCAGCACCTCAAAACTGCGCCCGTGTACGGGCTGCGCCTTGGCTACGACATCACCAAAAACCTTGGGGTTGAAGCCGTAGGCGACTACCTGTCGAGCGAAAGGACGCGGGGAGGCGAGAGGAGTGTGAATGCCGTGTCGTACCGTCTGGACCTTCTCTACAACTTCCTGGCCGATGGTCCTCTGGTGCCGTATCTAGCTGCCGGCGGAGGGGGGATGACCATCGGCCACGGCGGGAGCTTCGACAACCGCGACGGCAACGAGCTTCTCTACAGTAACTCCGGCAGGAACACGGCCGCGACTGCTAACGTCGGCGGCGGCTTGAAGTACTTTCTGACCGACTCCGTTGCCCTACGCGGCGATGTCCGTCAGCTCTTCGTTTTCGGCGAAAAAACTATGTATAACTGGGAATACACCGCTGGCCTCTCCTTCCTCTTCGGCGGCGAAAAAGCTGTCCCCGCTCCGGCTCCGGCTCCTGCAGCAGCAGAAAAAGCCGCTTCCGTACCGCCTCCGGCTGC
The DNA here is from genome assembly GCF_021044625.1 of Geomonas sp. RF6. Taxonomy (NCBI): domain Bacteria; kingdom Pseudomonadati; phylum Thermodesulfobacteriota; class Desulfuromonadia; order Geobacterales; family Geobacteraceae; genus Geomonas; species Geomonas sp. RF6. The sequence continues at coordinate 2,520,251 of NZ_CP087999.1, forward strand.
GGTTCCGACAGCTTCCCTGTCAGTGGCACCCTCTTCCATCAGGAAAGGAGAGAGCGCAACCCTGAAATGGACGTCGCAAAACGCTACAGACTGCTCAATAGCCCCGGAAGTGGGTGCTGTCCGTCCGCAAGGCAGCATGACCGTCACACCGGCAGGGGATACCTCCTACACTCTTTCCTGCAATGGCCCCGGCGGCTCCACGACAAGTGCTGCACAGGTAGCGATCGCACTGCCTGTAGCTCCGCCTGCAGCGCCAGCACCAAAAGCCACTCTCACCGCAACTCCTGCCTCCGTTTCGCGTGGGGAGTCCGCCAAACTCCAGTGGTCGTCGCAAAATGCCACTAATTGCGATGTGCAGCCTGGTGTCGGCCCGGTGAAAACGCAGGGGGAGATGAGCGTCACCCCTTCCGACAACACCGCGTACACCCTTACCTGTAACGGAGATGGGGGCACGGTACATGATACCGCTAACATCTCGGTGGTGGCGCCGGCGCCTCCGGCGCCGAAAGCGGAAGAATTGTGTGTGACGCTGGATATCAACTTCATTACTGGGAAGGCGGCGATACCCGCGCAGTACCGGCCCGAGCTTGAGAAGGTCGCAAACTTCATGAAGACATATCCTCAGGTCAAGGGCGTGATAGAAGGACACACTGACAACGTCGGTAGCAAGGCAATGAATGACAGGCTGTCACTGCGTCGCGCCCAAAGCGTCAAGGACTACCTGGTGAAGGAATTCGGTATTGACCCATCCCGCCTCCAGGCGAAAGGGTACGGCTTCTCCAAGCCTGTTGCCAGCAACGCCACCGCGGAGGGGCGCCGGAACAATCGCAGGATAGTGGCAAACTTCGACTGCGTGCAGAAGTAGTCAGGTACAGCGGGCAGGGACTAATGATCTCTGCCCGCTTTTTCGTACCATAGACACCAACGAACGAAAAGGAGGAACCTATGCTGCAAGAGTTCAAGGCTTTCCTGACGAAGTCGAATGCGTTGGCCCTGGCTGTAGGGGTTATCATTGGTGCGGCCACTGGGAAGGTTGTGTCCGGAATTGTGGATGATCTCCTGATGCCGATCGTTGGCCTGATCCTGCCGGCAGGGGACTGGCGGGAGGCGAAATGGGTTATGCGCACAGTCGTTGATATCAAGGGGAAGGCTAGTGAGAGCGCCATCGCATATGGGCACCTGCTCGGGACGTTGGTTGACTTCCTATTCATTGCCCTGATAGTATTCCTGATCACGAAGGCGCTCCTGAAACCGCCTCCGGCACCCCCTGTGAAGAGCTGCCCTGAATGCCTCGAAAGCATTCCTGCGCAGGCCCGTCGATGCAGGGCGTGCGGGGCAGCAGTCGCCTGAGTCTCGAAGTGAACCCCAAAAAGGAGTAACTGTATGAGCGTGTATGGGTATGAGGAGATCGTCGCCTCAGCCGTCGACAACGAGATTGAAGCATTTGATTTTTACAGCTCCGCCGCGGGAAAAGTGGCCGACGTTACTCTAAAGGCAATCTTCAAAGACCTCGCCGAAGAGGAGCTGAAGCACCGTGAGTTCCTGCAGAATCTTCTCAGCGAGCCCCAGAAGATGAGTTTCGATCCAGGTCACGACTACAATATCGCCCAGGCGGTTGACGACCCGAAACTGAGCATCTGGATGAAACCGTCAGAAGCCATTGCACTGGCAATAAAAAAGGAAGAAGACGCAATGGTCAAGTACTCTAGGCTTGCGACCGTCAGTTCAGACGGCCCTCAAAAGGATATGTTTGAAGCCTTGTCGCGCATGGAGCAGGGGCATAAGGTCAAGTTGGAAACGCTGTACAACGACATGGCCTTCGCTGAAGCGTGGTAGACCTAAGGAAATAGTGAGTGAACAGCAGCCGAAGCACAGTCGAAGGGTTGCAGCACTGCAATTAAATCTTGTAAGGGAAAAGGAGGGTGTTGTATGAGGAAGATGTCGATGCTGGTTGCTTTTGTCTTTTGTGGAAGTCTTTCCGCATCTGCGTACGCAGCCGATGTGTTCGAAAAAGCCGACAACGCTTTAACCAAAGCGAATACCGCTGTAGGCACTGCTTCCCAAAAAGAAGCTGATACCAAGGCCCAGACCGCCACCAAGAGTGCGGAAGTAAAGGCTAAGGTTTCCAAGAAAAAAGCTGCTGCCGACGCTAAGAAAAAGGAAGTAAAGGATAGTGCGAAGGCAACGAAGCTGAAGGCAAAAGCCTCCGCCGATGCGGCAGGTCAGAAAATGAAAGCGACGGCGAAAGAAGCCAAGGGAGTAAAGGACTCTGTCGTTAAGGATGCTACCACGATCTCCCAGTAAACCTACTACCACACCTGTATTAAAATGACGAGAGAGGCGCGGCAAGATATAGCCGCGCCTCTTTTACTTTTTACACTACAGTATCTAGACTCGGTTGCCTCTACTGCTGCCACTAGCTGCGGATCTTCTGCTGGACTCGGTTATGTCATCTATCGTGAGCAGGGGGGGGGAAGGGGCATTTTTATCACGCAACTGTAGGACGTCCCTGTACTTCAAAGCGGGCCTACTCAGAGAGCGAAACACTTTCAAGAAACGCTTTTTTTCCACATGAGCATGGCAGAAGCCAACCTTGCGGATATGTCTGCGAACTAACCTCCTGATGTCATCATGTGTTCTGCCTCGGCTCTTTTCCCTTCAATTGCTAGTGTGGCAATACGACCAGCTGTTCTGTGGAACTCGGCATGAAGTTCTTTAACCGTCCGGTAGTGTTCGGATTGTTTTTCCTGGAAGGCGAGTAAGGGGCTGTAAAGCCATTTGCCGAAGTCGCATTCATTATCAGCCTGAATTTGCGCGAGTGACATATCCAATCTTCCGATAGCAAGAGCCGCGGTGAGCCGCGCTCTCCATAAAGCATGACTTACGAGTGCGTTGTCAATTTGCTTTGCATTCATTTAGCATACCTTCCTCGAAAGCACTTCGCCTACATTCCCCGTCATAGGCCCACAGCTGTCCACCGTTACCCCCTGGGTGCGTATTCCGGCCGATTGCGACCGGCATTCCGATCTGATCGCGACCGGCATTCCGACGGTATTGCGACCGCCATTCCGGAGGCATTGCGACCGGCTGATTTAGGGTAGTCGCGAGGTAACTCAACCGGTATCGTACCTCCTCATTTCATGAGGGAGGGCACGATGCCTAAGGAAAGAGTTACCATGCGAAAAGTACGAGACATCCTCAGCCTTGTCTGGTCCTGCGGCCAGAGCAGGGCTTCCGTGTCACAGAGCTGCGGCGTCAGCAAGACCACGGTCACCGACACCGTCAGGCGCGCATTCATGGCAAAGCTGTCCTGGCCTCTTCCCGCCGTCCTGGACGATGCCGCCCTCGAAAAACTCCTCTATCCCCCCAGCAATACTTCCCCCACCTTTTCCCGACTGCAGCCGAAGTGGCGCGACCTCCACAACGAGTTGACCACCGACAAGGACGTGACCCTGATGCTCCTGTGGCAGGAGTACAAGGGGTGCGATCCCAAACGGTATTAATACAGCCAGTTCTGTGAGCCCTTCCGACAGTGGCGCAAGAAGCTCGACCTCTCCATGCGCCAGGAGCACCGCGCCAGAGAGAAGATGTTCGTCGACTACTGCGGCCGCACGCTCCCCATCGTCGACGCCGCTACCGGCGAGTTCCGGGAAGCCCAGGTATTCGTGGCGGTGATGGGCGCCAGCAATTACACCTTTGCCGAGGCCACCTGGAGCCAGGCGCTCCCCGACTGGATAGGCTCCCACGTGCGCGCCTTCGCCTTTATGGAGGCCGTGCCGAAGTGCCTCATCCCGGATAATTTGAAAAGCGGCGTCGCCAAGACCTGCCGCTACGAGCCCGACATAAATCCCACCTACGCCGCACTGGCTAAGCATTACCAGGTCGCCGTCGTCCCCGTCCGCGTGCGGCGTCCGAAGGGCAAGTCGAAGGTCGAGGTCGGCGTCCGAATCGTGCAGCGTTTCATCCTGGCGGCGCTGCGCCACCGCACCTTCTTCAGTCTCGCCGAGGCGAACGCCGCGTAAATCGTCTTATATCTAAAAGTTTACGGCGTTTTGCATTATTAGGGGGAAATCGCTTCTAATTGGCGACTCCAGGGTGCGACGACGTTTACAAGAGTCCAGATCTCCCTCAAGTACGCCTACTTGACCTCGCTAGGTTGGATTCTCAGGTAGGATAGGGTCTGCTTCTGGCTTGAGTGGTTGAACATGTGCATCAGCGTCGGCACGTCCGTGTTGAAGACGATGCGTTGCATGTAGACATCGACGCAGCTGCGCTGCGACGTCAAGGTGAACAACGGCCACGGCAACTCCAAGGCCAGCAGGTGACGATACAGCTCGGTATCTCGCATGACGCCACTCTTTCAGGGGGGTCAAGTCCACCAAAGCACATTCAGATTACACCACGGAAAACCCGGAAGAGCCAGACGAAAGCGCCCACTCCGCGCAGTGGGCGAGGCTGTTGACGTCTGCCCATTATTTGTGCAATACGGTAGATGCATCTTCCATACGGGCACTCCAGAATCGTTTTCAACAGGGGGCGCGGGGTTTTTCAACAGTGTCTGTGGAAAAGCGAAAGGGGCGGGTAAACCGACCTTCGGTTACTGCTTTTCTAGGAGTTCAAGAGCAGCGAACAGTCTGAGACAGAACTCGGAGGTCCGCCCGAGTACTTGGACAAAGGAATGACAACAACGGAGGAGATGCGGCAGCTCAACGTGTATGCTCGCCCGTTGCTCATTCTCGTCGAGCTGGTGATGGCCACCAAGTAGACCGCCGCCATGATGGAGTTGCTTGGAGGTGTAACCGGCAGCGAAGGAAACGGCATGGGATTTCCCCAGAAGTAGGCATTGAGGCATAGGCTGAGGTGTCCCCCGGTCATGAGGCTTACAGGGCCAGTGGGACGAGCTTCCACCTTGTTATTTATTAATTGATTCAAAGCGCACAACGCGATAGGATAAGCCTCTGAATTAGCGTGGGCAGTCATGCTCTCGATGTGGCTGAGGGGGAACATCTTGAACGGGAACGATGGCAGACATAGTAGCGTCGAAGGCAAGGTCGTTGTTTACCTGCAGAGCTCGGAAGACGTCCAGATGATCCACGAGGCGCTTGAGGAGGCCGGCGTAGCGTCTGTCGTCTGCGTGGCGCCAGATCACTTCATTTCTGTCCTCCAGACTGGAGCTGGTGCCGCCATCGTGGGGACGGAGATGCTTACTCCAGCAGTGGTGCCCTTGCTAAGAGACATACTGGAAAAGCAACCTTCCTGGTCCTACCTCCCCCTCTTCATTCTTTTAACCGATGACACAGACAATTCCCCAGACTGCGACTGCTTTATCGGGGATGTCGAGTATATCGCTCGTCCCACCCAGGCCCGTACACTGGTTCCCCGCATTGGCGCAGCGCTCAGGAGAAGACAACGCCAATACAAGGTCAGAGACGAGGTTCTGGCTCTCAAGTACTCCGAAAACCGTTACCGCACCCTGTTCAATTCCATCGTCGAGGGCTTCTGCATCATCAGAATGATCTTCGACGACAGCGGAAAGCCGATCGACTATCTCTTTCTCGAGACCAACGCGGCATTCGAGCGATATACCGGCCTGCACGCGCGGGGAGAAACCCTGCGCGACTTGGCCCCTATGCACGAAGAGCAGTGGCTTGAGGCATACGGGCGAGTGGCGCTCACAGGTGAACCTGCACGGTTTGTAAGTCACGCCTCGCAGCTGGATCGGTGGTTCGAGGTGTACGCTTTTCGGCATGGTCCCCCGGAGAAGGGGGAGTTGGCCGTTCTCTTCAGCGACATCACTGAAAGGAAAACGGCTGAGGATGCCGCCCGAAGTTCCGAGGGGCGGTTCGCAAAAATATTCAACTTCGCCCCGGCATTGATCGGCATCACTACGCTCGAAGAGGGCAGAATAATCGATGTGAACGACAATGCGCTGCAGTTTCTGGGGTATGCCAGGGCTGAGGTTCTGGGGAGAACGACTCAGGAGATCGGCCTGTGGGGGGATGAACAGGACCGGGCCCGGATAATACGGGCGGTCGAGGAGCATGCGGGTTCCATCCGCAACCTCGAGATCACCTATCGGGGGAAAAGCGGAGCCGTTTTCACCGGCCTCTACTCGGCCGAGATCATTGATTTCGACCACAATCGCTATCTGCTCAGCATGGTCCAGGACATCACCGATCTAAAAGGTGCGCAGGAGGAAATTGAACGGCTGAATCGAGATCTGGAGAGCCAGGTGGCGGAGCTTAAGGAGGCGAACACAGAGCTCGAGGCGTTCAACCGCATGGTCTCGCACGACCTGCGCCAGCCGCTCAACCGCATGGGGCTTTTAATCCAGGCTGTTGAGATGCTTTGCGGAGAGGCGCTTAGTGAGGAATGCAAAGACCACGTTCGCGGCATTTACCAGAGAACGCTGGCGATGAACGACCTCATTACCAGCCTGCTCAACTTCTCAAATTCAACAAGAGTGGAATTGCGTCGCGAGCTTATTGATATAACCGATATGGCAAAAGACGTCGCAGCGGAAGTCACATTCAACGCCCCGGGCCGCGGGATTACTTTCCGCGCTGCTGAGGGGATGGTGACCCATGCCGACCGCGGACTGATACGCGCGGTCCTGCAGAACCTCATCGGGAATGCCTGGAAGTACACCAGCATGCGTGTCGACGCGGTCATCGAGGTCGGCGTCACGGAGTTCGAGGGAAGGGAGACGTTTTACGTCAGGGACAACGGCATGGGGTTCGACATGGCGCAGGCAGGCGAACTCTTCGCTCCCTTCAAGAGGCTTCCCGGAGTTGAGGAATACATAGGTTTCGGTATCGGCCTCGCTACAGTCGAGCGTATCATCCGTCGGCATGGAGGCTGTGTCTGGGCCGAGTCCGAGCCCGATCGGGGTGCGACTTTCTACTTCACCCTGCCGTAGAGGCTAAACCTTAATGATAAAGCTGGCCCCGCCGGGGACGTTTTCCACCATCAAGGACCCGCTCATGCTCCTTTCGATTATCATTTTCGACATGTAAAGTCCGATGCCCGTGCCCTTGCCGGGCTCCTTCGTGGTGAAGTACGGGTCGAATATCTTTTCCACGATGTCCTCCGGTATTCCCCCGGCGTTATCAGTGATCCGGACCATCGATTTCTCGCCTTCGGAACCGATCTCCACCCTGATCGCACGATCGTTGACCTGCCGCGAGGCAAAGGCATCCAGTGCATTCATGAAGATATTGAGGATGACCTGGGAATACTCCCGTGGAAACCCCGTAAGTATCGGCTTCGAGCCCGAGACTGTTACCTTGATTTCGGCGCCGTCCAGGACGGCGGAGAGGAGCGCAACCGTCCGGTGGACCATCTCTGCGATACAAAACGGCACCTTCGCCTTGGTCGGGCTGAAAAAATGCCGGAAATTATCTATCGTCTCGGACATGTGGTTTATCGCCGCCATCATTTTGCCGACGTTACCATTGATATACTCATCGTCCACCCCGCCCGCACTGAAGGTGGCGGGTATGTCCTGTGCGAGCAGCGCCATTAGGTTCAGCGGCTGCCTCCATTGGTGAGCGATATTGCTGATCATTTCCCCCATCGCTGCCAGTCGGCTCTGCTGCAGCAGCATGTGCTCGCGCAGCCTGAGCTGCTCTGATACGCTCAGCCGATCCGCCGTCTCTTTTTGCAGCTTCTCGTAGGCTTCGCGCAGTTCCCCGTGCTGGGCTTTCAGCCTCTCCTCCGCGTCGAGACGCGCCGCAACCTCGGAAGTCAAAGCGGCGCGCTCCAGCACCAGGGCTTCTTCGGCCTTGATTCTCACGGCGATTTCCGTTCGGAGCTGGATTTCCGTCATTACGGCATAGGACAGCTTGGCAACTATGGAAATCTCTTCTTCCGTCCATTGCCTCGGCTTACCGTCGATGACGCAGAAGGATCCGAGGATGTACCCATCGGCGGTTACCAGTGGCATGCCGAGGTAGGCGATGACGTTTAAGTCTTTAACCGCGAGGTTGTCCCTGAAGAGCGGGTCCTGTCGCGCGTCCTCGATCACCAGCGGCTTCCCGGCAACGCGGTTGTACTTGCAGAATGAGTGTGTCAGAGGTGTCTCACGCTGGGCTTGCCAGGGCTCCGGCAGGCCGATGCAGCTCTTGAAGAACTGGCGGTCGGCATCTACCAGAGATACGAGCGCTACTGGCGCATGCAAGCTCCGCGTCGCCAGCCATGCAAGGCGGTCGAATGCCTCCTCCGTCGGCGTATCCAGAAGGGCTACAGCCCGCAAAGCTGCCAGCCTTTCCGGATCCGCTACATGTTCTGAAACATCGAATTGGTTCATGGACGCTCTCTCCAAGCGGCGCCGTACCCGCCGTTACCGTCCGCAACCCCATTAATATTTTAGAGTAGAGATGACGCAGTGCCAAGATGTTCGATAGCTGGCTGGCAACCCCCTCACGAGTAGACAGGGGCCATCCGGCTAAGATAATCTGCAGAAGGGGGCTGCGTTTGAGCTGGTCCTGTCTGACATAAAATCTACTGGCCCATTATTCGGGTTAACGTCGCAGGCTCCTAATCTAGATGGTATTGCTGGGAAAATAAAGGCTGCATCAACAAAAGCCCCGGACGGTAGTAGGCGGTACTACTAGTCTATCAAGGATGCGCCCCCCACTACTCCCCCTTTTGCAAAGCCTTAGGGTATGCTGCAGGTATGTTCAGGTGTGACAACAAGGCATTATCCGAAGCAGGGTTCTCGGTGCCTCTACACATGAAGGAGTTGCCGCCTTTTCGGTAGCTAAATCTTTTTCGCGGGGGGGCAGCGCTGTAAATGTGAGTCATTATCTTGGCAATATAGATTTGTTCAGGCCGTCATGTCCTCTTGCGCGTGTCGCTCCGCTCCAGTTCTGAGTGCGTCCAAGTAGTTAGCCCACATCTGCATCATGCCGTGTCGTAATGCTAAATCCTCTGCTTGGTCGTACCCCTGCTTGTGCGAGCGACTTGTTTTCTCCTCAAGCTGTTGCGCAATGATATGCGGGCTCACTTTGAAGATGTCTTGAAGAACCGTCCGCGCCATGGAACGGAATCGCTCTCCAAAAATGAGTTCTTCTTCAAACCCCATTACCCGTAATGCAGCACTGACTGCGCTATTACTAATACAACGGGTGTGCGATCTGGCAGAGCTGAAAACGTATTCACTTTTTTCAGTTAGAGGCCGAACATTCCGCAGGATGGCCATAGCTTGATTTGATAGAGGGACAATACGTGAGATTCCTTCGTTCGCCCTTTCAGGTTGGACATGCCACCGTTTTGTCTCGAAGTCGATATCGATCCACTTCGCGTGTCGAAGTTCTACAGGGAGAGCTAATACAAGGAAAGCAAACTGCAAGGCATATTTAACGATACGGGAGCCTTCGTACCCATCGATCAAACGTAGAACGGCCTGTACTTCTTTAGGCTCAGCAGGAGGTACAGATTCCCATCTCGTCTTTTTCTTGTACTTACTCTGCAAAGCTCCACGCAAGTCATTGACAGGGTTGAAGAGAGCCCTTTTTGTTGCAAAGGCATAGCAGAAGATTCCATCACAGGCAGTCCTGATACGGTGCGCCATATTGAGGCACCGAAGCTCAATTCGACGCAGGACCGCCAGAACTTCGGACGCTGTAATTTCGGAAATTTGATGGTTGCCGATAAATGGAAACACATCCTTTTCGAGGCGGGATAAAAGGTCGGGAGCATCTGACCAGCGAGACTGGTTTTTCTCGTACCACTCCCTAGCCACCATTTCAAACGTATTAAGAGGTGTTTGTGCCTTAGCTGCCTTTTCTGCCTTCTTCACACTGCCAGGATCGACGTGATGCGCCAAGTGCTCTTTTGCCTGGTCCCTCAATACCCGCGCCTGTTCCAATGGGACAGCGGGGTAAGCCCCGAGGGCGAGAAGCTTCTGCTTGCGGTCGAAACGGTATTGGAAGCGCCATAACTTCCCGCCTGACTTGGTAACCAGCAGATGCAGGCCCTGGCCATCTGACAACTTGTAGTCCCTGTCTCTCGGCGTCGCACTTTCCACCTGAGAGTCCGACAGTGGCTGAATCCGCTTTGGCATTGCCCGATCTCCTTTTTGGTGGATCCGTCTTTTGGTGGTATCCGGCTTTTGGTGGTATCTATGTTTTTGGTGGTATCAGGCTGGGAGCTAAAAGAGGATACCCCCAAAATTGCCCTAAAGTGCTACGGATTTCCTTCGGTCCACATGGACATCTCTGGACAACATACGCAAAAAAGGCCCCGTGATTTCGGGGCCTTTCGCGTTTTACTGTTTCCTGTCGGATTGTTGTTTGGAGCCGATTGTCGGAATCGAACCGACGACCTCATCATTACGAGTGATGTGCTCTACCAACTGAGCTAAATCGGCTTGTCTTCTCTTTTCGCTGCCTTAGGAGGTGTGCCCCCTTCTTAGCCGCCCTAGACTTTTACCGGAAAAAGTACCGCTCGTCAATTAGATTCTGCCGCCGACGGGCGCTGGGGGCGGCTCTGCAAGGGTCAAGGCGAACCCCATCCCCACCCTGTCCCTCCCCTTGAAAGGGAGGGGACGTGCCACCGGGTGTGCGGGCTGAAGATGAGGGGGCAGAGGATGAGGGGTAAAGGGGACTGGCACCTGCGGAGCCAGTCCCCTGCTGCGGAGCCAGTCCACCCTACACTGCTGCCTGCTTCTTTTCCTTCTCGGTGGCGTCGTCCATTACCTTGTAGGCGCAGAACTCGCCGCACATGGTGCAGGCGCCGTGGTCGGCTACGCCGGACTCGGCGCGCAGGCGGCGCGCCTTCTCGGGGTCGATGGCGAGTGCAAACTGCCCTTCCCAGTCGAGTTTTTTGCGGCAGGCCGCCATCTTGTCGTCCTTTTCCCGCGCGCCTTTCACCCCCTTCACGATGTCGGCGGCGTGGGCGGCGATGCGGCAGGCGATCACCCCTTCCTTTACATCCTCCACGGTCGGCAGCCTCAGGTGCTCGCTCGGGGTGACGTAGCAGAGGAAGTCGGCCCCTGCGGCGGCGGCAATCGTCCCGCCGATGGCGGAGGTGATGTGGTCGTAGCCGGGGGCGATGTCGGTCACCAGCGGCCCCAAAACGTAGAAGGGCGCGCCGTGGCACAGCCTCTTCTGCAGGAGGATGTTCGCCTCGATCTGGTTGATCGCCATGTGCCCCGGCCCTTCGATCATGACCTGCACCCCGAACTCCTGCGCCCGCTGGGTGAGCTCGCCCAGCAGGATGAGCTCGTGGATCTGCGCGCGGTCGGTGGCGTCGGCGAGGCACCCGGGACGGAAGCCGTCACCGAGCGAAAGGGTGATGTCGTATGCCTTCGCGATCTCCAGAAGGCGGTCGAAGTGCTCGAAAAGCGGGTTTTCCTGGTTGTTGTGCGCCATCCACTCGATGGTGAAGGCGCCGCCGCGCGAGACGACATCCATGATCCGCCCCTCGCGGCGCATCCGCTCGACCGTCGCCCGCGTCACACCGCAGTGCACGGTGATGAAGTCGACGCCGTCCTCGGCATGTTTCAGGATCCCCTGGAACATCTCCTCCACGGTCATCTCCACAATCGCCTTCTTCTGTCTGCGCACCGCGTCGAGCGCCGCCTGGTACAGCGGGACGGTGCCGATGCAGGCGCTGGTATGCGCGATGACGGCGCGGCGGATCTCGTCGACGGGGCCGCCGGTGGAGAGGTCCATGATGGCGTCGGCGCCGTTTGCCACCGCCACCCGCGCCTTCTCCAGCTCCTTCTCGATGTCGGTGTCGTCGGCGGAGCTGCCGATGTTCGCGTTCACCTTCGTGCGCAGACCCTTCCCGACGGCGAGGGGAATCCCGTTGGTGTGGACGTTGTTGTGGCAGATGATGATCGTCCCTTCGGCGATGCCGGCGCGGATGAACTCCGGCTCCACCCCTTCGGCGGCCGCGGCGGTCCTCATCTTCTCGGTTATTACCCCTTTCCGGGCGTACTCAAGCTGTGTCATGGCTACTCCTGGTTCTCTATCGACTGGCCCGCCTGCTCCCTGGCTGCCAGAAAATGGTTCACCGGACCGTGCCCCTTTCCGAGCGGCTGGGCGAGCCTCAGGGCTGCGGTCACGAATTTCTTTCCTTTTTGCACCGCCACCGGCAGTGGTTCTCCCTGCGCGAGATAGGCAGAGATCGCGGAGGCGAGGGTGCAGCCGGTGCCGTGGGAATTGCGGGTGAGGGTGCGGGGCGCGGAGAAGCGGTGGTAAGTGGTCCCGTCAAAGAGGATGTCCGTCACCGTCCCGCCGGTCAGGTGCCCCCCCTTCAGAAGGACGTTTCTCGCGCCCATGAGGTGCAGCTTCCTCGTTGCCCGCTCCATTCCCTCTTCATCGTATATCTCCATCCCGGTGATCCGTTCCGCCTCCGGGACGTTCGGCGTGAAGAGGTAGCAGGCGGGAATCAACCGCTGCTTCATGCTATTTAGCGCCACCTTCGCCAGGAGCTCGGTCCCCCCTTTCGCAGTCATGACCGGATCGAGGACGAGCATGCGCAGCTGGTAACTTTGCAGCGCCTGGGCGAGCGCCAGCGCGATGTCGGCGGAAAAGAGCATCCCCACCTTCACCACGTCTATCTGCAGATCGGTCAGCACCGCCTCCAGTTGCTGCGCGACGAAGCTCGCGGGGGGCGCGTGGATCGCGGAGACCCCCTTCGTGTTCTGGGCAGTCAGCGCGGTGATGACCGAGGCGCCGTAGCTCCCGAGGAGCGTTATCGTCTTCAGGTCCGCCTGGATCCCTGCGCCGCCGCAGGAGTCGCTCCCGGCAACGGTGAGGACCTTGCCGCGCGGGAAAGGGGCGGTGCGGTTGAAAAGGAGGCAGATCTCGGTGGCCGCCAGTGCCGGCTCGCGCGCTCCGAGGATCGCGGAGATGACGGCGACCGCGTCGGCGCCGGCGTCGATGACCGCGCCCGCATTGTCCCGGCAGATACCGCCGATCGCCACGACCGGGATGCGCAGCTGCGCCTTCACCTGCGCCACCATCTGCGGCCCCACGGTGCGGGGGACGTCCTTGCTCCCGGTGGGAAAGATCGCGCCGAGTCCCACATAGTCCGCGCCCGCTTCCTGCGCTGCCAGCGCCTCCTCCAGGTTGTGGGTGGAGACACCGATGATCCGCTTGTCGCCGAGCATCCTGCGGGCGGCCACGGCATCGCCGTCGTCCTGCCCGAGGTGGACGCCGTCGGCGTCGAGTTCCAGGGCGAGCTGCACGTGGTCGTTCACGATGAAGGTCGCGCCGTACTGGCGGCAGAGCCATTTGAGCTCGCTCCCCAGCGCCACCCGGTCGGAGTAGTCGCGGATCTTGTCGCGGTACTGGACGATCTTCACGCCACCCGACAGCGCCTCGCGCACCCGCTCCAGCAGCCGGTCCCCATCGTCCGTGATGAGGTAGAGACCACAGACGCGGCGCTCGGTGCTGCTGTGGTCCACCACGAGCTTCAGCGATCTTTCGTGTCTGTCCATGCCCACTCCCTGCCTGTAGAGGTCCTCACGGAGAGACTTGCGCGCGGAGCTCCCGCTGTCGCCCGGTGATTGGCCAAAGGTGCCGCTTCTGGCGGTACTATTGCTTGCGTGGGCGAATAAAAAAACCGTGACGAAGAGGTCACGGCTCCAATCGGGCTGCCTGGGAGACACGCGCCGCTTCCCTACGCCGGAGTGACCCGGATCAGGTTCAAAGGGTTTCAGGCAGTGCCTGTCTCAGCTCTTGCGAACTCCCCCAGCTGGCAGTTCTAACTTCAGGGCAAGTTAATGGAATGGGCCCAAATTGTCAACACTTTTCAGGTTTTTGCCTTTACAGCGTACTGCAGAAGTGGTAGAAAAAGTCGATGGCTGAATGCCCGGCAAAGACTGAGTGCCAGAGGTTGGAAAGCGAATAAGAGTGTGAGCTCCCGCTTTCCACTATCTGGTCCGCCGAGCGCTTCAGCCAAAATCTATTTGGGGCCGGGAATTTTCAGATGCAAACGGATGGCCGCCCGACAATGGCAGAGATCAGGCTCTCCGCCTTGAGGCACAACTATCAGTTGGTGAAGAAGATGGCACCGCCGTCGGCAGGAATCCTGGCGGTGGTAAAGGCCGACGCCTACGGCCACGGTTTTCTCGATGTCTGCAAGGAGCTGGAGACGCTCGGGGCCGACGCTTTCGGCGTGGCTTTTCTCGCCGAAGGGGTGCAGCTGCGGCGGGCCGGCCTGCAGCGCACGGTCCTCATCCTCGGCGGAGTCTACCCCGGCGAGGAAAGGCGCTGCATAGGGTATGACCTCTCCACCGCGCTCTTCACCCTCGAGCAGGCCCGCGCCCTCGACGAGGCGGCGCGCAAGCTGTACCGCAAGGCGAAGGTCCACCTGGAGATCGACACCGGGATGGGACGACTGGGGATTCCTTCCGCCGACGCCGCGCACTTCCTCAGGGAGCTGAAGACCTTCAAAAATCTCGACCTCGAGGGGGTCTTCTCCCACTTTGCCAGCGCAGACGAGCTCGATGCCGACGGGCAGGCGTACAGCAAGCTGCAGGCGGAGCGTTTCGAATCAGCCATCATCGAGGCACGCCGCCTCGGTTTTTCCCCCCGCTACATACACATATCGAACAGCGCGGCACTCCTTGGGATGGATCTCCCGTACTGCAACCTGGTGCGCCCGGGGATCGTCCTTTACGGCGCCCTGCCGTCGGACGAGTTCAAGGGGAAGGTCGCCCCGCAGCCGGTATTGAGATTGCGCAGCAAGGTCGCTATGCTGAAGTGGGTGGAGCCGGGAACCTCCATAAGCTACGGCCGGCGTTACCAGGCGCAGACGCGCGCTCTCATCGCCAGCGTCCCCGCGGGGTACGCCGACGGCTACCCGAGAGCTCTCAGCAACTGCGGCGAAGCGTTGGTGCGGGGGGAGCGGGCGCGGGTGGCGGGAACGGTGTGCATGGACTGGATCATGCTGGACGTGACGAACGTCCCCGGCGTCAGCGTGGGGGACGAAGTGACCCTTCTGGGCGCCGACCCGGCGGGGAACTGCATCAGCGCCGAGGAGCTCGCGCACCGTGCGGGGACGATCCCGTATGAGATCTTTTGCGGTATAAGCAAGAGGGTGCCCAGGGTGTACCTGCCTTAAAGGCAAAACCTACGGCAAAAGCAAAGGCAACACCCACCGCAAAGGCGCAAAGAGCGCAAAGAACTGCGCGCAAAGAAAAGCGGAGAAATATAAAAGCAGGGGTCAAGCATTTCTTTTCTCTTTCCTGATTTTCCTTTGCGCCTTTGCGTCTTTGCGGTGAGAGGGTTTTTGGTTTTAAGGCAAAAGGCGAAATTAACCGCAAAGACGCAAAGAGCGCAAAGAACGGCCCTATAAGTCAGGGGGCTTTGCTTGAATCGTTCAAGGTTCTAGGTTCCCTTTGCGGATTTTCCTTTGCGCCCTTTGCGCCTTTGCGGTGGATGTTTGCTTTGGATGTTCGATTTTGATGTTCCGTTTTTGTGATTTCGAGTGGAGACTATGACAGCAGATAAGATCCGACTGACAACGATGGTGCAGGCGGCGGGTTGAGCCGCAAAGCTGGGCCCGGCGGGCCTGGAAGAAGCCATTCATGACATCACCCTCTCCGACGATCCGAACCTCATCGTGGGGATCGAAGGGGGCGAGGATGCGGGGGTCTACCGCATAGGGGACCAGCTCGCCCTGGTGGAGACCACCGACATCATCACTCCTCTCGTCGACGATCCCTTCACCTTCGGCCGCATCGCTGCGGCAAACGCCCTCTCCGACGTCTACGCCATGGGGGCGCGCCCCGTGACCGCCATGAACCTCGCCTTCTTCCCTTCCTGCGTCCTCCCGGTCCCGGTGCTGGCCCGGATCATGGCGGGCGGGCTGGAGGCGATAAAGGAGGCGGGGGCCTGCCTCGTGGGGGGGCATACGGTGGAGGACGACGAGCTGAAGTACGGCCTCGCGGTGACGGGCCTCGTCGACCCGGATCGCGTGGTGCGAAACTGCACAGCAAAGGAAGGGGATCGCATCATCCTCACCAAGCCGCTCGGTACCGGGATCGTCAGCACGGCGATAAAGGCGGAGATGGTGCCGCAATCGCTGGAGCTGGAGGCGATCTCCTGGATGAGCACCCTCAACCGCACCGCCGCGGAACTCATGGTGGAGTGCGGCGCGACCTCCGCCACCGACGTCACCGGCTTCGGCTTCATCGGGCACGCCTGCGAGATGGCGCTCGGCGCGAAACTCACCTTCATGCTCGAGCTCTCCCGCATCCCGCTTATGAACGACATCGCCACCCTCGTCGCGGACGGCATGGTCCCCGCGGGCTGCTACCGCAACCGGGCCCACTACAGCGGCTTCGTATCCGGCATCACCGGAGAGCCGCTCATCCCGCTCTTCGATCCGCAGACCTCCGGGGGGCTCCTCATCACCTTCTCCCCCGAAGGGGCCGAGCGCTTTCTCTCCCGCGCCGCCGAGTCCGGCGTCTTCGCGACCGCCATCGGCGACGTCGTGCCACGGGGAGGCTCCCCCATTGTCCTCTATTAAGAGATTCGCAGTCGCCTTCGACCTCGGCACCACCACCATAGCCGCGTCGCTTGTCGACCTGGAAAAGGGCGCCCGGATAGCGGCACTCGGTGCAATGAACCCCCAGCGCGCCTGGGGGGCCGACGTGCTGGCCCGCCTGGAGGCCGGCCGCTCCCCCGAGACCCTCGCCGCCATGCAAAAGAGCGCGGGGGCGGAACTGGAGCGGTTGGCGCTGGAGCTCCTCGCGGGCGCCGGGGGGGCGGAGGACGAGCTCGCCGGAATAGCACTTGCGGGAAACAGCGCCATGGAGCAGATCCTCCTCGGGCTCCCGGTCGACCGCCTGATCCACCCGCCGTATCTCCCGATCTCCAAGGAGGCGCGACGCACCTCCACCCGCGCGCTCGGCTGGTCCCGCGACTTTCACGCCTACCTTTTTCCCCTCCCCGGCGGCTTCGTCGGCGGAGATCTCGTCTCCTTTCTCTTCTCCCGTCAGCTCGCCGAAAAAGGCCCCACACTCTACCTCGACCTCGGCACCAACGGGGAGATGGCCCTTTGCGACGGCGAAACGATCCTCGCCACCTCCGCCGCGGCGGGCCCCGCCTTCGAGGGGGGGAACCTCTCCTGCGGCATGGCCGCGCTTTCCGGAGCGGTGAGCGGGGTGAAGATCGAAGGTGAGCGGGTCGCCCTCAGCACCATTGGCGGTGCCCCTCCGCGCGGCATCTGCGGCTCCGGCGTCCTGGAGTGCGTGGCGGAGCTTCTTTCCTGCGGCGTCGTGGAGCCGTCCGGGCGGCTGCGGCCGGCCGCGGAGATAGAATCGAATCTCGCCAACCGCGTCGTCGACATCGACGGCGTCACCTCCTTTCTCCTCTACCGGGACGCCTCGAGGAGCGTCTATCTCTCCCAGGAAGACATCCGCGCCCTGCAGCTGGCGAAGGGCGCCCTGCGGGCGGGGATGGAGGTTCTCGTCTCCCGCGCCGGCGTGTCGCTCGACTCCCTCTCCGAGGTCGTGCTGACCGGTTCTTTCGGCGCCGTGCTGCCGCCAGCGGTCCTAAAAAAAATTGGAGTTTTCACGGAAAAGATGGTAATAGTCTCCGGATTTACCCGGGACGGTGCGCTGGCAGGCGTGGAGCGCTTCTTGGTGGAAAAGGACGGCGCGAAAAAGGTCGATGAACTGGCCGCACGGGTGCGGGTAATTCCCCTTTCGGGGACGCCAGCTTTCGAGAGGCTCTTCCTCGGCAGGCTCGATTTTGCCTGACCTTCATATACTCGTTCCCAAGGTCACCTTGGGAACGCACTTGGGCGCAAAGCTCCAGCTTTGCATCCGCATCAGCACATAAAAGATCAATCGCGGTTCTGGGAGGCGGAGCCTCCCGGGCAAGTGCGCTTCCCAAGCCGGAGCTTGGGAACGAGGTGCCCCCGGAATTCCGCAGAGCACCAATAAAAAGGAGTGGACTATGGCAAGGATAGGGCGTGCGCTGATCAGCGTTTCGGAAAAGACCGGGGTTTTGGAATTCTCCCGGGAACTGGCAACCTTTGGGATCGAGATCCTCTCCACCGGCGGGACGGCGAAGCTGCTGCGCGATGCCGGGATCCCCGTGAAGGACGTTTCCGAGTTCACCGGTTTTCCGGAGATGCTTGACGGCAGGGTGAAGACGCTGCACCCGAAGGTGCACGGCGGGATCCTCGGCATGCGCGACAACCCGGCGCACACCGCGAAGATGGCCGAGCACGGCATCGAGCCGATCGACATGGTCGTCGTCAACCTCTATCCCTTCGAGGCCACCGTCGCCAATGACGATTGCACCATGGAAGACGCCATCGAGAACATCGACATCGGCGGCCCCACCATGCTCCGCTCCGCGGCGAAGAACAACCGCGACGTCACCGTCATCGTCGACTGCGCCGACTACCAGGCGGTCCTCGAGGAGATGCGCGCCAACGGCGGGCACGTCTCGCGCCAGACCAACTTCCGCCTCGCGGTTAAGGTGTACCAGCACACCGCCGCCTACGACGCCGCCATCTCCAACTGGCTCGGCGCCCGTACCGGCGAGGGGGTCGCGGATTACCCGGATACCCTTACGCTGCAGTTCAAGCTCTCCCAGGGGATGCGCTACGGCGAGAACCCGCACCAGAAGGGTGCGTTCTACGTGGAGAAGAAGGTCTCCGAGGCGAGCGTCGCCACTGCGCGCCAGCTCCAGGGTAAGGAGCTCTCCTACAACAACATTGCCGACACCGACGCGGCGCTCGAGTGCGTGAAGCAGTTCTCCGAAGGGGCCGCCTGCGTCATCGTGAAGCACGCGAACCCCTGCGGCGTTGCGGTGGCCGATACGACCCTCGAGGCGTACGAGGCCGCCTACCGCACCGACACCGAGTCCGCCTTCGGCGGCATCATCGCCTTCAACCGCGAGCTCGACGAGACGGTGGCGCGCGCCATCATCGACCGCCAGTTCGTGGAAGTGATCATCGCGCCGGCTGTGACCGAGGCCGCCAAGATCGTACTCGCGGAGAAGAAGAACGTGCGCGTCCTCGAGTGCGGCTACTGGCCGGAAGTTCCCGCTCCGCGCCTCGACGTGAAGCGCGTGAACGGCGGCCTCCTGGTGCAGGACACCGACCTCGCCCTCTTCAACGAGCTGAAGGTGGTCACCAAGAGAGTGCCGACCGACGCGGAGATGGAAGACCTCCTCTTCACCTGGCGCGTGGCGAAGTTCGTGAAGTCGAACGCCATCGTGTACGGGAAGAGCGGCGCCACCGTCGGCGTCGGCGCAGGGCAGATGAGCCGCGTCAACTCCGCGCGCATCGCCGCCATCAAGGCGGAGCACGCAGGTATCCCGGTCGCCGGTGCAGTCATGGCTTCCGACGCCTTCTTCCCCTTCCGCGACGGGCTCGACAACGCGGCCGCCGCAGGGGTCACCGCCGTCATCCAGCCGGGCGGCTCCATGCGTGACGCGGAAGTCATCGCCGCCGCCGACGAGCACGGCATCGCGATGGTCTTCACCGGGATGAGGCATTTCAGGCACTAGTCCGGTACTCTCCCCTCCCGCAAGGGAAGGGGGGGGATTACGTGTAATAAAGGTCTCCGGGGAATGGGGATGAACTTGGGCTCAACGTCCCCCATCCCTTGACGGGAGGGGGACAGGGGGTGGGTGAAGCTGGCATCTGCTGAAATGGTGGCACCTTCCCCCCCACCCTGTCCCTCCCCCGCCAGGGGGGAGGGGACGTCACCCCGGAATTGTCTGACCAACTTTAGATAGAGGGAAGCTATGAAAGTACTCGTTGTAGGTAGTGGTGGCAGGGAGCATGCGCTGGTCTGGAAGATCGCCCAGTCTCCCCTGGTGGAAAAACTCTACTGCGCGCCGGGCAACCCGGGCACCGCGCAGCTCGCGGAGAACGTGGTAATCGCGGTGGACAACCTCGAGGGGCTCCTCGCCTTTGCGAAGGAAAATGCCATCGACCTCACCGTGGTCGGCCCCGAGCTCCCCCTTTCCCTCGGGATCACCGATCTCTTCGAGGAGCACGGTCTGAAGGTCTTCGGCGCCAGGAAAAACGCCGCCATCATCGAGGCGAGCAAGGCGTTTGCCAAGGACCTGATGCACAAATACCAGGTCCCCACTGCCGCCTACGGCGTCTTCACCGAAGTGAAGGAGGCGATCGACTTCATCGACAGCACCGGGATTCCCATCGTCATCAAGGCCGACGGCCTGGCGGCAGGGAAGGGGGTCATCATCGCCCAGACCCGCGAGGAAGCGGTCGAGGCGGTCACCGACATGCTCTCCGGCAACGCCTTCGGCTCTGCGGGTGCCCGCGTCGTCATCGAGGAGTTTTTGAAAGGTGAGGAGGCGTCCTTCCTCGCCTTCACCGACGGCTCCCGCATCATCCCGCTCGCCAGCGCCCAGGATCACAAGGCGGTCTTCGACGGCGACAAGGGGCCGAACACCGGCGGCATGGGCGCCTACTCCCCCGCGCCTGTCGTCACGAAGGAAATCCACGACAAGGCGATGGAAGAGGTCATGCGCCGCACCGTCGAGGGGATGGCTGCCGAAGGAAGAACCTATCGCGGCGTCCTCTACGCAGGGCTCATGATCGACGGCGACAGCGTGAAGACGCTGGAATTCAACGCCCGCTTCGGCGACCCGGAGTGCCAGCCGCTTCTCATGCGGATGAAGTCTGACCTGGTGCCGGTTCTTCTGGCCGTTGCCTCCGGCGACATCTCCGGCGTGGAGATCGAGTGGCACGACCAGGCAACCATTTGCGTCGTCATGGCCGCCGAGGGGTATCCCGGCGACTACCGCAAGGGTGATGTTATAGCCGGCCTCGAAGAGGCGGCGACCCTGGAAGAGGTTGTGGTCTTTCATGCCGGGACGCGCAGCGCGGACGGCAATATCGTCACCAGCGGCGGCCGCGTCCTCGGCGTCACCGCCATGGGGGAGACGGTGCAGGGGGCGATCGACCGCGCCTACCGCGCCGTCGACAAGATCTCCTGGCCCGGCGTCCACTACCGCCGCGACATCGGCGCCAAAGCGGTAAAGAGGCAGGGATAGGGAGCGTTCCCTCCCGTGTCGGCGATCGGGAGTGAGCCAACAGGTTTTATGCGATAGCATTTCAAAAGAGTATTCACGCGGGCAGCCTGCCACACCCCCATCGACAGGCGCAGGAAATGCTTCGACAACGACGCAACCATCCATCCCCCTCCGAGAGCAGGGGGCCTTTCCACAAGAGGGACATCAAAGATGAGTGAGCCGGCAGTATTGATAGTAATGGGGAGCGACTCCGACCTTTCCGTCATGGAAGAAGCTGCAAAGGTATTCAAGGAGTTTGGCATCGGCTACGAGATGCGGATTTCCTCCGCCCACCGCTCACCTGCGCGGACCGCTGCCCTTGCCCGCGACGCAGCCGGGCGCGGGATCAAGATGATCATCGCCGCAGCAGGGATGGCAGCTCATCTTGCCGGGGTGGTCGCCGCTGAAACGACCCTGCCGGTGATCGGGGTACCGATCCCCGGAGGAGCACTGAACGGCGTCGATGCCCTCTACGCCATGGTGCAGATGCCTGGCGGGATCCCGGTGGCGACCATGTCCATCGGGAAGGCCGGCGCGAAAAACGCCGCACTCTTCGCAGTCCAGGTGCTCTCCCTGAGTGATCAGTCTCTGGCGGGGCAGCTCACCGAGTTCCGCGCGCGGATGGCGGCAGAGGTCGAGCAGAAGGACAACGCCCTGCAGCAGGCGCAGAAGTAATCGGAGCGTGGCCGCGCTGAGGCGGCAATTTTAGTCGTTTGACTTGACAGATCCAATGAGGGGTCGTATTACTTCCCTAGTTTGTTATCCATTTCAGGAGGGAGAAATATGAAAAAGATTGTTGCTGCAGTCGCCGTCGTCCTTGCCTTCGCAGTTACCGCCATGGCTGCCGACAGCTATGTCTACCCCGCCAAGAACGGCAACGTAGCCTTCAACCACAAGGATCACGCGGCCAAGGTTGATTGCAAAGCGTGCCACGGCGCCGGTGCTCCCGGCAAGATCGTGATCGACAAGGAAAAAGGCCACGCCCTGTGCAAGGGGTGCCACGTCGAGAAGAAGGCCGGCCCGACCAAGTGCGGCGAGTGCCACAAGAAGTAGGAAACCTGATTTAGCCGCAAGGCTTTGAGAGAAAAGGGGTAACGAGCGATCGTTGCCCCTTTTTTTATGGATCTTTCGGTCATTCCGTTGCTGGAAACGGTTGAGGTTCTCCGGATGTGCCAGCAAAGAGCAAATCCCCCCTGTCCCCCCTTCGCAAAGGGGGGGACGTAACGGCCTCGCCTCGCCCTTCGAGGGAAGACCATACCGGCTCCGGCATTCACCAATGAGCGGCCACGACGAGTATCGTGGCTCCGCGGGATTTAGGAAAAAGCCCTTTGCCACTTCGGAACGTGTGCCTGTGGTCGCGTGCACTAAAGTCGTGGTGGCGTGCACCGAAGCTCGTGGTGGCGAGCACCGAAGCTCGTGTTCGCATGGACGAAGTTCGTGGTAGCGTGGACGAAGCTGGTGGTCGCGTGGACGAAGCTCGTGGTCGCGTGGACGAAGCTCGTGGTCGCGTGCACGAAGCTGGTGGTCGCGTGCACGAAGCTGGTGGTCGCGTGGGCGAAGCTCGTGGTCGCGTGGACGAAGCTCGTGGTCGCGTGGGCGAAGCTCGTGGTCGCGTGGACGAAGCTCGTGGTCGCGTGGACGAAGCTGGTGGTTGCGTGCACGAAGCTTGTAGTCGCGTGGACGAAGCTTGTAGTCGCGTGCACGAAGCTCGTGGTCGCGTGGACGAAGCTGGTGGTTGCATGGACAGAGCTGGTGTTCCCGTGCACGAAGCTGGTGGTCGCATGCACCAAGCTGCTGGTCGCATGGACGAAGCTCGTTATACTTCGACGAGGCGGTGCAGGAGACCTAGAGTTCCCCCCTTTGCGAAGGGGGGACAGGGGGGATTTGCCTTGGTTCGGCCTTACGACCACCACTTGAAGGGACCATCCCGCAAGCTGCGCAAGCAGATGACAGATGCTGAGCGACTGCTCTGGTCTCATCTACGGGGCAAGCAACTTCTTGGCGTCCAGTTCAACCGGCAGAAATCACTCGGCCCCTATGTCGTTGATTTCTACGCTGCCTCACCCCTGCTGGTGATTGAGCTGGATGGCAGCCAGCACCTCCAGGATGAGAATGTCAAAAGTGATGCTGCCCGTGACTCCTTTCTTCTGGAACAGGGGTTGATGGTGCTTAGATTCGACGACCGGCAGGTGTTGCTGGAAACGGCTGCGGTTCTGGAAGAGATATTTCGGATGTGCCAGCAAAGGGTAACAAGAGCAAATCCCCCCTGTCCCCCCTTCGCAAAGGGGGGGACGTAAGGTCACCTGTAGCCGTTAGTGCGAAATGGTCGAAACTGCCCGGATTTGTCCGATGAACCTGCGTAAACAGCACACGCCTCGCCTGCTCGCTAACCCGTCCAGCGACGCCAAGACATTCCTCCCTGAAGCCGCCCATCCCGCGCCGCTCCATCCCGCCTTACGTTAGAAAATATTATTTTGCGCTTGCCTGCAATTTGACTATAATGCGCACTTGCTTTTTTGTGACATGACTCTTACCGGGAGACTGCCTTGACAACGACGAATCGCGGATTTGCACAGCAGCTGTGGGATTTCTTCTGCTCCTTGAGACTTTCGATCTTCCTGCTCATCGGGCTGGCTATCGTTTCCATTATCGGTACGGTCATCCCCCAGGGGCCGCCCCCCGCGGAATACCTCGCCACCATCTCCGATACGAAGCTGCGCCTCTATACTTCTCTCGGCTTCTTCGACATGTACCACTCCTGGTGGTTCATCCTCCTCCTCTACCTCCTGACGGTGAACCTCATCTGCTGCTCCATCAAGAGGCTCCCCCGCGTCTGGAAGATCATCTCCGAGCCGGTCCTCGTCATGGACGAGAAGTACGAGCGCACCCTCACCCAGGTGAAGCACCTCAAGATGCAGGGTGGCGCGGCGCAGCTGAAGGACCGCCTGGTGGCGAAGCTCTCCTCGGAGTTCGCCGCCCCGGTCGTCACGGAGCACGGCAACGAGTACCACCTCTTCGCCCAGAAGAACGCCTGGTGCCGCCTCGGCGTCTACGTGGTGCACTTCTCCATCATCTTCGTCTTCATCGGCGCGCTCCTCGGCTCCTTCTTCGGCTACAAGGCGTACGTGAACATCCCGGAAGGGGGCGCCATCTCCAAGGTGGAGAAGCGTAGCGGCGAGGCGGTCGACCTCGGCTTCGCGGTCCGCTGCGAGAAGTTCTCCGTCGAGTTCTACGACACCGGCGCTCCGAAGGAGTTCAAGAGTATCCTTACCGTCCTCGAGAACGGCCAGCCGGTCAACGGCTACAAGGACGTCCCGATCGTCGTGAACCGCCCCCTCACCTACAAGGGGATCACCTTCTACCAGTCGAGCTACGGCCCGAGCAACGAGGGGGCGACCTACCACCTGACGGTCCGCGACCGCAAGGGTGGCGCTGCGACCCCGCTCACCGTGCGTCAGGGTGAAAGGGTCTCCCTCCCCGGCGGCGCGCAGCTCTCCGTCATGGAAGCAACCCAGGACGTCCGTCCCTTCATGAAGGACTTCGACGGCCCCGGCGCCCAGGTCGAGTTCACCCCCGCCGGCGGCGCTCCGCAGTCCTTCGTCATCCTCGGCGAGCAGTACGAGTCGTTCAACGCCCAGCACGGCGGCGACCTCGTCCTCACCTTCGCCGGGATGGAGCAGAAGTACTACACCGGGCTGCAGGTGGCGAAGGACCCCGGCGTTCTTGTCGTCTGGTTCGGCTGCTTCCTCATGGTCATCGGCATCTGCATGGCGTTTTTCATGTCTCACAAGAGGGTCTGGATCCGGGTCTCCGAGCACGGCGTCGCCGTGGGGGGTTCCGCCAGCAAGAATCAGGCAGGCTTCGAGCTTAGCTTCGACGAGCTCACCAAGAAGCTGGCAGAGGGGTAGTCGTACCCCAGTCCCAACCGTAACTGAACCTTTTCGGAGGAATACTGAATGTCCAGTTCTCTGCTGTTCAACGTAACTACCATGGCCTACCTGGTCTCCACCTGCCTCTTCTTCGCCTTCCTGGCCTCCAGGAACAAGGGGGTGGGGCTCTCCGGCACCTACGCGGCACTCTTCGGCTTCATCGTGCAGACGGTGGCGATCGGCCTGCGCTGGAAAGAGTCGTACGACCAGGGTCACGGCCACGCGCCCCTCTCCAACCTCTTCGAGTCGGTGGTCTTCTTCGCCTGGACCATCATCCTCATCTTCCTGATCATCGACTTCAAGTACCGCTACCGCGCGGTCGGCTTCTTCGTCGTCCCCTTCGCGCTTCTGGGGATGGCCTGGGCGCAGCTCGCGCTCGACAGCGGGATCGAGCCGCTGGTGCCGGCGCTCCAGAGTAACTGGCTCCTGTACCACGTGGTGACCTGCTTCCTCGGCTACGCAGCCTTCGCGGTCGCCTGCGGCATCTCCATCATGTACCTGATCCGCGAGAAACTGGAGGCGGGGGGTGGGAGCACCGCCGTCGGCGCTCCGGCAGGGGGGCTTCTCTCCATGTTCCCCTCCATCAGGGCGCTGGACGACCTGAACTACCGCGCCATCATGATCGGCTTCCCGCTCCTGACGCTGGGCATCGTCACCGGCGCCGCCTGGGCCAACTACGCCTGGGGCACCTACTGGAGCTGGGACCCGAAGGAGACCTGGTCCCTCATCGTGTGGTTCGTGTACGCAGCCTTCCTCCATGCCCGCATCACCCGCGGCTGGGTCGGGCGCCGCGCCGCGATCCTCTCGGTGATCGGCTTTGCCGCCACCATCTTCTGCTACCTGGGCGTCAACCTCTTCCTGTCCGGCCTGCACAGCTACGGGAAATAACCAATGATCTGAAGGAGTCCGGTAGCGATGCCACGATCCTGCACTTACCATCTGGTCGCCCTTTTCTGCCTGCTCGGCGCGGTACTCGCGCCGAGCATTGGCTTTGCTGAGCCTTTCAAGTGCAGCATCTGCCACCGGAAAGTGGTGACCGGATCGGTGGTGCACAAGCCGGTCGCCAAGGCTGCCTGCCTCGACTGCCACCAGCAGTTCTCCAACGATCACCCCCTCGGGAAGGGCTCCATGGGGTTCATCGTCCCGAAGGAGAAGCTCTGCGGGGTCTGCCACGGTTCCCTCCTCACGAAGAAGTTTTTGCACGGCCCGGTCGGCAAGGGTGAGTGCAGCGCCTGCCACCTCCCGCACAGCGGCGAGAACAAGTCCCTCCTGCGCGACCCGGCTCCGGCTCTTTGCTTCCGCTGCCACCCGAAGGACCACTTCGACGGCGCCCACGGCCATCCGCCGGTGGCGAAGGGGGAGTGCCTCTCCTGCCACGACGCCCACCAGTCCGAGGGTAAGGGGCTCCTGAGAAAGGAAGGGAGTGCGCTCTGCTTCTCCTGCCACGATGGAAAGATCGCGGTGGGGAAATCGCTGCACAAGCCGGTCGGCGAAGGGAAATGCGTCGACTGTCACGCCCCGCACGCCTCCGCCTGGAAAAAGCTCCTGAAGGCCGACTACCCGAACGTGCTGTACCGTCCTTTCAGCGGGGATGCCTTCCCCCTCTGCTTTTCCTGCCACGATCCCGCGCTCGCCTCCGAGACCACGACCGAGAAGTCCACGAACTTCAGGAACGGCACCCGGAATCTCCACTCGGTGCACGTGAACAAGGTGGGGAAGGGGCGTTCCTGCAGGATGTGCCACAACCCCCACGCCTCGGCGCAGGACCGCCTGGTCTACCCGAAGGCCCCCGGCTTCGGCACCTGGGACATTCCGATCCGCTTCCAGACGACCTCCACCGGCGGCAGCTGCTCCGTGGGGTGCCACCGGACCTTCAAATACGACCGGGTGAATGCCGTTGTCAACTAGCGCCGGGGCCTTGCGCGCCGCCGATCCCGATACCTCCGCGACAGGGGAGCCTGAACCGGCTCCTGCGCTGCGGGTTTCCGTCATCATCCCGGTGAAGCCGGGAGGGGCGGTGCGGGCGCTGGAGAGGCTCGCAGTGGCGACGTACCCCGCGGATCGTTTCGAGGTGCTCGTCGCCTACGGCACCCGCCCGAGCGCGCAGAGAAATCTGGCGGCGCGCCAGGCCGGCGGGGAGATCCTCTTCTTCCTGGACGACGACTCGCAGGTCTCCCCCGTTTTTCTGCAGCGCGCCCTCGAGCACTTCCGCGATCCGCGCGTCGCGGCGGTTGGCGGCCCCTCCCTCACCCCGAGCACGGACTCCCCGATCCAGCGCGCCATCGGCGCCGCCTTTGCCTGCCGCTTCGGCGGCGGTGGGGTGCGAAACCGCTACCGCTGTGCGGGGGAGGCGCGCCACACCGGCGACCACGAGCTTATCCTGTGCAACCTCGCCTTCCGGCGCGACACCTTTCTCGCCCTGGGAGGGCTGGACGAGCGGCTCTACCCGAACGAGGAAAACGAGCTCATGGAGCGGCTGGTGCACGGCGGGCACCTGCTGGTGCACGACCCGGAGCTTGCGGTGCATCGCAGCCAGCGCCCCAACTACCGCGCTTTCGTGCGGCAGATGTACGGCTACGGCAGGGGGCGCGGTGAGCAGACGCTCCTGACCGGGAGGGTGAAGCCCTCCGCCATGGCTCCCGCGTTTTTTCTGTTGTATCTCCTGGCGGCGCCCTTTTTCCTGACGGGGATCTGGTTCGCGCCGGCGCTTCTTTATTTCGCAGGGTGCCTTGCCGCAGCGGCTGTCGTGTCGCGCGGAGAGCTGGCGCTCTTTTGGCGTTTGATCGGGGTCTTCCCGACGCTGCATCTTTTGTACGGAGCGGGGATCTGGCGCGGACTCTTCACGCCGCGGTTCAGGAAGGCAGCCGGAGAGGCGCCTCCGGTCGAGGTGCGGACGGTGAAGCCGTTTGGTGCGGAGATCAAAGGCTAAACTTCCACCGCAAAGACGCAAAGAGCGCAAAGGAAAATCCGCAAAGGAAAACCGAAGGCATAGAGGCGTAAAACGGTAACGGCAAAGGCGCAAAGAACGCAAAGGAAAACCAAAACTGCAGTCCCGAATTTCCATGCACCACCTTCTGGTTTTCTTAAGCCTTTAAAGCCTTTCTTTGCGCCCTTTGCGTCTTTGCGGTTCAATCTGCTTTTGATTCTGACTTTGTTTTCTCCATTGCGTCTTTGCGGTGGAAGTTAAAGATTTTATAGATTGGAGTCTGGTTTGGATCTTAGTGTAGTAGTACCTATTTACAACGAAGAGGAGAACATCCCGGTTCTCTACCAGCGCGTCACCGACGCCCTTGCCCCTACCACCATCGACTACGAGCTCATCCTCGTGGACGACGGCTCTGCGGACAATTCCTTCGCGCAGCTGAAGCTCCTCGCCGCGAAGGACAAGCGGGTAAAAGTCATCCGCTTCCGCCGCAACTTCGGCCAGACCGCCGCCATGTCCGCTGGCTTCGACTGCGCCACCGGCCACGTCGTCGTCCCCATGGATGGTGACCTGCAGAACGACCCCCTGGACATCCCGCTGCTCCTCGACCGGATGCACGACGGCTTCGACGTCGTCTCGGGGTGGCGCAAGGACCGCAAGGATACCTTCATCAACCGCAGGCTGCCGTCGATCCTCGCCAACGGCTTCATCTCGCACATGACCGGCGTGCACCTGCACGACTACGGCTGCACCCTGAAGGCGTACCGCCGGGAGGTGCTGGAGGACGTGAACCTCTACGGCGAGATGCACCGATTTGTCCCGGCCCTCGCCCACCAGGTCGGCGCAAAGGTCACCGAGATGCCGGTGCGCCACCACGAGCGCCTGCACGGCCAGAGCAAGTACGGCATCTCCCGCACCACCCGCGTCATTCTCGATCTCCTGACGGTCAAGTTTCTCCTCTCCTACTCGACGAAGCCGATCCAGCTCTTCGGCCGGTGGGGGATCTACACGTTCGGCGCGGGCTTTGCCACGGGCCTCGTGACGATGTACATGAAGTTTTTCGAGCACGTAAATATGAACCGCAACCCGCTCCTCATCCTCACCGCCTTCCTCCTCTTCATGGGGGTGCAGTTCCTGGTGCTCGGACTCCTGGGGGAGCTCACCGCGCGCACCTACTACGAGGCGCAGGGGAAGCAGATCTACAACGTGAAGGAAAAGATCAACTTTGTCTGAGTCCGCGCTGCGCGTCCTGGTGCTGGCACCGACCCCCTTCTTTGCGGATCGCGGCTGTCATGTGCGCATCCTGGAGGAGGCGCGCGCAGCAATCGGCTGCGGAGTGGAGTTGCGCCTGGTCACCTACCACATCGGGCGCGACATCCCGGGGATCCCTACGGAACGCATCCCGCAGATCCCCTGGTACCGCAAGCTCGCGGCGGGGCCGTCGTGGCACAAGCCGTACCTCGACATCCTCCTCCTTTTGAAGGCGCTGAAGGTCGCGCGCTCCTTCCGTCCGCACCTCATCCACGCGCATATC
Organism: Geomonas sp. RF6; assembly: GCF_021044625.1. Taxonomy (NCBI): domain Bacteria; kingdom Pseudomonadati; phylum Thermodesulfobacteriota; class Desulfuromonadia; order Geobacterales; family Geobacteraceae; genus Geomonas; species Geomonas sp. RF6. The sequence continues at coordinate 2,549,663 of NZ_CP087999.1, forward strand.
CACGAAGGCGCCTTCATCGGGATCTTCCTGAAGAAGATCCTGCGGATCCCCCTCGTCTTCGACTGCCAGGGGAGCCTTACCGCAGAGATCGTCGACCACGGTTTTGTGAAGGAAGGGTCGCTCCTGCAGCGCTTCTTCTCCTTCCTGGAGCGCCGCATCGACCACGGCGCCGACTACGTGATCACCAGCTCGACCCCGACAGCCAGGCTCCTGGCAAAGGGAGGGGTGGGGCCGGACCGGCTGCAACCGCTCCTGGACGGCGTCGACACCGACACTTTCGCACCGCAGCCGAAGGAGATCGTGAGAAAGAGGCTTTCCCTCCCTGACGACCGTCCAATCGTTTCGTATCTCGGGGTGCTGAGCGTGTACCAGGGTGTCGACCTCCTGCTGGAGGCGGCGGCGCTCTTGAAGCAGGCGGGGGCGAAGATTCATTTTCTCATCATGGGCTTTCCGGAAGGTGGATACCCCGCGAAGGCGGACTCGCTGGGGGTCGCCGACATGGTAACCTTTACTGGAAGGGTCCCCTACGACGAAGCGCCCCTCTATCTGTGCGCCGGTGACATCGCCGTTTCCGCAAAGGTCTCCCTCACCGAGGCGAACGGGAAGCTCTTCAACTACATGGCGTGCGGGCTCCCCACGGTCGTTTTCGACACCCCGGTGAACCGGGAGATTCTGGGGGACGCGGCGCTCTACGCGCGGCTCGGGGATGCGGCGGAACTCGCGGGGGCGATCGGGAGGCTTGCCGGCGACCGGGAGCTGCGAGCCGAGCTGGGTGAGCTGGCCCGGGAAAAGGCCATAGCCGAGCACTCGTGGCAGGCCCGCGGGCGCGAGCTGGTGGCGGTATACCGGAAGACATTGCAGCGGTAGGGTGGTGGGGAATGATTCTTGTCGTTTCCGCATATCCTGACGAGTCCATCGAGGCCGACGGCGCGATGGAGCGAATCGCCATCGTGGACATGGTCCTTGCCGGCCACAGCAGGGCGTACCTCGACATCAGCCTCAAGGGGCACATCTTCCCCGAATGGGAGGAGGTCAGCCCCGGCGTCATCGTGCACCGGGTGAACCTCTTCCTCCATTTCTGGTACATTCTCTCCATCGCCGCAAAGGCCTCCATGGTGTACGTGCACAGCGTGCCAAACGCGCTGCGGGTGCTCCCTCTCTATCTCTCCTTCCCCATCGTCACCGATCTCTCCCTCACCGGCGGCGCAGCCGACGGCGGTCCTCTCTGGAAACTGGCCCAGCTGGTAGCGCATCACAAGAGCAAGGCGCTCGTACTGGATGTAGGTGCAGAGGTCCCCCGCGTCGCCGGTCTGCGGATGTTCAGGGCGGCCGAGCCCGCCAGCAAGGAATCGAAGGCCCTAGCCGCGTTTGTCACGAAAGACGAGCCCGAAGTAAAGCCCGCCCACCCGGTGCGGTAGAAACGACTCGAACACCCACCGCAAAGCCGCACCAGTGTACACTGCTTTTGTTTTATCCGCAGATTACACAGATTCGCGCAGATTATTATCTCGCACGTTCAACGGACCCTGTCATGTTGTAACAGCGACGGATGGGCAACGGATCCAACGATTACTGCAGGAGCGATTGGAAAGATCAGGTTTTTAAGGGTGGCAAGAAAAATCCGCAAAGTAGGCACAAGGGATAAGGCACCTGCACGGGAATCAAAAGCTAAAACATGAACACCCACCGCAAAGCCGCAAAGGGCGCAAAGGAAAATCCGCAAAGAAACCCGCCGTCGCGTGGGCGGACCGCGGTGGTCTTTTTGGGTGCACACTGGTTCAGCCGGCAATGACATGTAGTGGGAAGGACTAACGAGGCTATAGCGTTCCATGCGAAGGTTCATTCCGGAATTCGGTGGAGCGTGGGTACATTGCCACGAAGCACTGCAGGAGGCCTAACGTCCCCCCCTTTGCGAAGGGGGGACAGGGGGGATTTGCCCTTCTAGGCACTTCTCCTTAACCCCGGATGAAGCACACCTTCAGGATCATCCTTCCTTTGCGCGCAGTTCTTTGCGTCCTTTGCGTCTTTGCGGTGGGTGTTCAAAAGGCGGAGGCGATTCCAACCAAGCCTAAACTCGGAGCACCCACCGCAAAGTCGCAAAGACCGCAAAGGAAAATCCGCAAAGTAGGCTTCCAGGGGAAAAAGTGATGTCTGCGCAGGTCCGCTGATCGCTGATGTATTCTTGATCAGTGCAGGGGAGGTGAAGATCACACCGTTCGAGGAATCCGAACAAAAGCCCCCTCAGACCTGACCTTCCTTTGCGCGCAGTTCTTTGCGTCCTTTGCGCCTTTGCGGTGGGTGTTCAGCCTTTTTTGCGTTGGGTGTACCGCCGTTTTGTCTACATTTTTAATTGATTCCTGAGATCGATTATTGTAGTGTTCAGCGAATGAACGCTGACGATGAAAAGGTCCTTGATAGCTACCGATTTTTCCTGCTTCTGTCAGAGATCTCGGGGGAAGAGCAGCTCTCCCAGAGGGAACTGGCGAAGCGGCTCGGCATCGCGCTGGGACTCGTCAACTCCTACCTGAAAAACCTCGTGGCCAAAGGGTACGTCCGCGTCGCCAACTTCCCGAAAAACCGCTACGCCTACCTCCTCACGCCGAAAGGCTTCGCCGAAAAAAGCCGTCTCGCCTACCAGCACCTGAGCTACTTCTCCGGCCTGTACACCGTTGCGCGCCAGGACTACCTGCGCCTCTTCCGCCGCCTCGCCGCGGACGGAACGCGCCGCGTCGCCTTTTGCGGAGTTGACGAGACCGCCGAGATCGCCTACCTCTCGCTAAAGGAAGTCGGACTGGAACTGGAGCTGGTGATGGACCAGTGCGGCGCGGGGCAGCTCTTTTTCGAGCAGCCGGTGCTCGCGCCTGGGGAAGGTCTCGCCGCGGCGCCGGGAAAGATAGTTATAACCTCTCTCAAGCGCGGCGATGCACTGCGCGAGGAGTTGTTGCGACTGGGAGTTGAGCCGGCCGCCATCTATGACGCCTCGGCGGCAGTGGCAGAGTAGGAGAAGAAAATAAGCCAGGGCCTTGCTTTTCTTTGCGTCCTTTGCGTCTTTGCGGTTCAAATATGTTTTTCGATTTCGAAGGAGAGGATGTCATGAGTAGTGAAATGAGTTTCAAAGGGGAATTTGGTGCAGCAGAAATAAAGGCGACGCTGAAGCCGATTTTTGAGAAGGCAGGGGAGAGGGTTGTTGCCAGCTACCTGTACGGCTCGCAGGCCACCGGCAAGGCCGATGCGACGAGCGACATCAACGTCGCGGTCCTGCTCCATCCGGAAGCGTGGGAAGCGGGGCACGACCCGCGTCACGAGATTCACCTCGAATGCTGCAAGGCGCTGGACAGGAAGGATGTGGATCTGGTGGTGCTGAACGGCACCGGCGACCTTCTCCTTCTGGAAGAGATCACCAACAGGGGCATCGTCCTCCACGACCACAACCCCGCCTTCCGCGCAGAATTCGAGGCAAAGGTGCTGCACGACTTCCTCGACTGCAGGGGGCACAAAGTCAATACGTTGTGGGATTAGGTGACGCGCTTTAGGTACAGGCTTCAGGTTACTCTTCGGAGGATGACCCGGTGCTGGTAGATGTGAAAGGGATGTATAGCAGGGACGCTGCTGAGGCTGCCGGAATTGGTCTATGTCCGCTCTGAAGCAAGCCTCAGCACCGGAGAAAATGTGAACGAGGAACAGAAAGCTTGTGTCGAGACGGATGGCGGAGCAGCGTCCGACCGGATGTGGGTCCGTTATCTTCCACTTTTCCTGCGCAAGCGATTCCAGAGTCGACACGTCTTTCAGGAGGCGGTGGAGAATAGCGGGTGGCTCGTGGGTGACAAGCTCCTGCGGATGGGGATAGGCCTTCTTGTCGGCGTATGGGTTGCTCGCTATCTCGGGCCCGCGCAGTTCGGAATCATGAGCTACGCAGGATCCGTAGCAGGGCTTGCTGGTGCTATTGCCGGTCTCGGCATCGACAGCATAGTCATCCGCGACCTCGTGAGGTATCCGGAAAGGAGCGATGAGTTCCTCGGTACAGCATTTGTGTTGCGCTTTTTCTCTGGGCTTGTCTGCTACCTTGTGATGTTGGGCATTGTCATCGCCATCAAGCCGGGGGAGACGCTGACCCATGTCATCGTGGCGATAATAGGCTGGACCCTCACCATCGGCGCCTTCGACACCGCGGACCTTTGGTTCCAGTCGAAGGTGATGTCGAAGTACGTGGTCTATGCCAGGAGCGCAGGATTTCTCATCTCCGCGCTAGTCAGGCTCGTCCTGATTTTCGCCAAAGCCTCCCTCGTCGCATTCGCGGTTACCAACCTTGTAGAAATTGGCATCGGCGCCATCGCCTTGCTCTATGCCTACTACCGGAAGAACGGCTGTCTCAGGAGGTGGAAGGCAAGGCTTCCCCTGGCGAAGGAACTGGTGCACAGCGGGTGGCCCGTCCTTCTGGGTGGGATAGTCTCCATGATTTGCCTCCGCGTCGACCAAGTGATACTGGGGCAGATCAGCAACCCTAAAGAACTCGGAGTATATGCGGCGGCCGTGAGGGTAGCGGAGCTTTGGTTTTTTCTCCCTTCCGCTATCATCGCGTCGGTCTTTCCGAACATCATCAAGGCAAAAGAGGTAGACGAGGAGGAGTTTTACAAGAGGCTGCAAAAGCTCTTCAACTTTCTCGCCTTCGCCGGGTACGCAGTTGCAATCCCGGTGACCTTCCTCGGGCCATTCGTGATCAACCTGCTGTACGGCAAGGCGTACTCAGGCGCCGCGCCAATGCTCATCATTCTCATTTGGAGCGACCTCTTCATCAACCTGGCCATGGCACGCGGTGCGTACCTCTTCGCCATGAACTGGACATGGATACTCCTGGGTGTGAATGCGGTCGCTGCCGTGGTGAACATAGCGCTCAACCTGGTCCTCATCCCGCACTACGGCGGGACCGGGGCAGCTGTCGCCTCACTTCTCTCGTACTGGGTGTCGGCTCATGGTGTGTGCTTCCTGATAAAGCCACTCCGCAGGGGCGGGCAAATGATGACACGGGCACTTTTGTGGCCCAAATTCTGGTAAGCCTGCCAAAGGATGTGCTATGACCGGGACGAGACCTAAATTAGTCGTATGGGGCGCTTCAGGTCATGCGCGCGTCGTCGCTGACATAGTTAGACTGGAGCGCCGCTTCACCCTTGAAGGCTTCATTGACAACATTGAGCCGCAGCCACGGCAGTTTCTGGGGCTGCCCGTTTTTACCGGCACCCGCATAGTGCAAACCCTCAAGGAGCGCGGTGTGACGCACGTCATCTTCGGGTTCGGCAACTGCTCAGCACGCCTCAAGCTATCGGCGGAAATGCGTGAGGCAGGCTTCTCAATCGCCACCGCAGTCCACCCGCAAGCTGTAGTGGCCGCTGACGCAGTGGTAGGGGAAGGGACGGTCATCGCAGCAGGGGCGGTAGTTAATTCAGGCTCCAACGTTGGCGAGAATGTCATCGTCAACACTCGTGCGAGTGTCGACCACGACTGCGTGATAGCCGACGGAGCGCATATCTGTCCTGGAGTTACTCTTGGCGGTTGGGTAGTGATCGGCAGGGCCGCGTGGGTGGGAATCGGATCGACTGTTAAGGATAGAGTAACGATCGGTGCCGGCGCCTTGGTCGGCGCCGGTTCTGTCGTGCTGCGCGACGTCCCGGACGGGGTCGTTGCCTACGGCGTTCCCGCCCGAATACATAGTGAGGCAGAAGGACTGTGATGAAAGAAGAAGAGAAAATTAGCGTTTCTCCCGTTACCCCTACTTTCCCCGAAAAACTCCATGTGGGGCGTCCAAACCTCGGCGACCGTGACCGTTTTCTCGCCCGTGTCGGCGACATGTTCGATCGCAACTGGCTCACGAACAATGGCCCTTTAGTGCAGGAACTCGAGCAGAAGCTCGCGGAGATGCTCGGGGTGCGCCACTGCATCGCGTTGTGCAATGCCACGATTGCGCTGGAGATAACGGCTCGAGCCCTGGGGCTTCATGGAGAGGTAATCGTTCCCTCTTTCACGTTTGTCGCCACCGCTCACTCCCTGCAGTGGCAGGGAATAACTCCTGTCTTTGCGGACATTGACCGGAAGACGCAGACTCTCGATCCAGCTTCCGTTGAACGTATGATTACTCCGCGTACCACTGGGATAATCGGGGTACATGTATGGGGTCGGCCTTGTCACGTCGAGGCACTCCAGGAAATAGCAGACCGCCGCAACCTCAAGCTGATTTATGATGCCGCACATGCTTTCGGCTGCTCCCACGGGGGAAAGATGATAGGCAGGTTCGGGAATGCTGAGGTTTTTAGCTTCCACGCGACGAAGTTTTTCAACACGTTTGAAGGTGGCGCCGTTACCACTAACGACGACGAACTTGCGGAAAAGATCCGCCTGATGAAGAACTTCGGGTTCTCCGGTTACGATAACGTCATCTACATTGGGACCAATGGCAAGATGACTGAAATATGTGCTGCAATGGGCCTGACATGTCTGGAGAGCCTTGACAACGTCATTGAGATTAATCGTAGAAACTACAGAAGCTACATCCAGGGCCTTGCCGGACTGCCAGGACTGCATCCGGTAGTCTACGATGAGGCGGAAAAGTGCAACTTTCAGTATATCGTCTTTGAGGTGGACGAGGCCGTCGCAGGAATAAGCAGGGATAAACTGGTGGAGGTGCTGCACTCCCACAACGTCATGGCCAGGCGATACTTCTATCCGGGATGTCACCGGATGGAGCCATACCGCTCTTACTTCCCTCATTCACATCTGCTGCTGCCGAACACCGAGAGACTATCAGAGACGGTCATGTCACTGCCGAACGGAACGTCAGTAGGCGTCACTGAAGTAGGCAAAATTTGTCAGATCATTAGACGGGCAATTCTCGGAAATGTCTAAAAGAGCCACCTCCTATAATTCGCTGGGGCCTGCAGTACTCCTTGGAACATCGTCCAGCATATTCCCTCTTCACTTGGCGCGCTACTGGAGATCTTTAGGAATTGCTGTGGCCATCGTCACTCACGACCTCGATCAGGATGCCATCACAGAAGATGGCATCCCCATCGTGAGCACGAGGCGGTTCCACTCCGCGATAGTAAGAGTATTGCTGAAGTTTTACCGTGTCCTGCACTGGGGCGAAATGCTCCTAGTCCGCCTTTACAAGCCCTACTACAGGCGGCGCACCGGGCGGAAGGAACCCGATCCGTGGGAACCGTATTTTGTAGAAAATGTCCTTAAATCGTTTGCCGCAGCAAAAGCAGCAAAAACACTACGGCCTCGTTTCGTCTTTGGACATGAGGCTGGCTGCTATGGATTGCCATCAGCATACTGCAAGGATGTTCCATCCTTCCTCTTTCCGTGGGGGGCCGATGTATTTCTGTCTGCGGAAACCTCGCCCGTTTATTTCAGGCTAATCCGATACGCTCTGCACAATGTGGATCTTGTGCTTCCTTCTTCAGTTACAGCTGCTAAGCACATAACTGCTAGATTCGGGGTGGCCAGCGACAAAGTTATCCCCGTCTCCTGGGGCGCGGACTTCTCTCTATTCCAAAGAGCCTCGGCACAAAATCGTAGGCATATCTTGGAGCGATTCTCCATCCCGTCCGACGCCTTTGTCATCTGCAATCCCCGTAGGTTTCGCCCTGCTTGGGGCTGTTTCGCAGCTCTGGATGCTTTTATGGCCCTGGCAGAGGAGCGGGCAGACCTCCATTTTGTCATGGTCGGTGGTGCCGGGACTGAGGCGCATGTAGAGAGTGCACTGCTGGCAATAGAGCAGAGAGGACTGCTAAGCCGGTTTACGATTCTGCAAGAAGATATCCCTATAACAGTATTTGCCGACCTTATGTCCATTGCGGATGTATTCGTATCGTTACTGGGGCGGGGTGATATGCGCTCCTCGAGTGTTTTGCAGGCTGCTGCTGCTGGAGCTGTACCAGTCATAGTAGACAATCCTGAGTATCAGGAAATGACTCGGTGTGGGTTTATGGCCCGCCTGATAAGCAGCGCAGATCCTGTGAAAATTGCCGACGCAGTGAAGTCGTATCTGCATGACCCTGACTACCTCCATGCGACGAGGGAAACGAACTACGAGTATCTGCAGAAGAATGAAGACGCTCGGACTCAGATGGCACATATGCTGGATCTAATACAGACGGTATGTCTTGAGTACGAGCGAGGATGCGCATGACTAGTTCAGAAGAGAAAGTCGGGCTCGCAGTACACAGCAGTGAAGAAGGGAACCTGTACGACGTTGAAAGACTCAGAACCCTCATCTCCGACTGCCTCTGTGCCTGGGGTGCGACAGATGCGCAATCCCCTTTTTCAGACATTGTTTCACCCGGGATGTCTGTTCTGTTGAAACCAAACTGGGTCCACGACCAAAATGTTAGCGGGCTTGGCAACGACTGCCTCGTGACGCACCCCAATCTCATCTTGGCTGCACTTCAGGAAGTCCTGAAAGCAAAACCGAGCAGAGTCATCATTGCGGATGCTCCAATACAACAGTGCGACTTTTCCGCGCTCGTCCCTTCCGACTTGCGCCTTCGAATAAAAGATTTGGCAGATCTGACGGGGTGTCCTGTCGAGGTCATAGATTTGAGACGCACCATTCTCCGCAAAGGGGGATATGTTGCGGGGCAGGATCTGGAAGTTCGCGGTGATGATCGTTATATTCTGTTCGACTTGGGAAAGGAAAGCCTGCTAGACCCTGTTTCAACTCCCGATAGCCGCTTCCGGATCACGTGTTATCACCCGGACCTGCTTTCCCTGCACCACAGGCCGGGAAAGCACGAATACTTCGTCGCCAAAGAACCATTTGAAGCAGACGTTGTCATTAACATGCCGAAGCTTAAGGCTCACAAGAAAGCTGGTCTCACCGGGGCGATGAAAAACCTCGTTGGCATCAATGGAAACAAAGAGTTCCTGCCGCACCACAGGCTCGGAGGGAGTGCAAGTGGTGGCGATTGTTATGCCGGGTGGTCCTTGATCAAAAGGATGATCGAGCGTTGCTATGATGAGGCAAATCGGGGAATTGGAACCCCCCAGTGTGCAAAATGGCTCAAGCGATCAGGGCAACTTCAGCGGGTTCAGAATCTTATCGGAAATCCAGAAATCGAGGGCGGGTGGCATGGAAACGACACGGTCTGGAGAATGACCCTGGACCTCAATCGCCTGTTGCTTTATGGCCGCAGCGACGGGACTCTCTCTGACACGCCTCTGCGAAAGGTGTACTCATTGACAGACGCCTTGATTGCCGGCGAAGGCGAGGGGCCACTCGCGCCGTCTCCCCTCGTGCTCGGAGTCCTTACTTTCTCTGATTCCTCCGTCTTTTCCGACTTGGTAGGCGCTAGTCTTATGCACTTCGACTACCGGAAGATCCCCACCGTTCGTGAAGCTTTTGGAGCATTCAGATATCCCTTGGTAACGCATGCACCTGAAGACTGCCGTGTGCTGTTTGAGGGGGAAGAGATAACGCTGCATGACGTGGCACGATGGTTCGGTAAAGATTTCCACCCTTCCGCTGGCTGGCGAGGGCACATCGAGATGACTGGAGACGCGGAATGAGGATAGGTATCCATCCAGATCACATGTGGGGTTCAAGCTACTCGGACAGGTGGATTGAGTTCCTGATGGCAAAGAACGTGGAGATCGTTGACCTTGATTTGCTGGCGCCAGATTTTTTGGAGCAGGCTCATAAGTGCGACGGCATTATGTGGCGCTGGTTTCACACCCAGGATCACAAGCAGTCTGCAAAGATGATCCTCTACACCATCGACAAGTACCTCGGCATCCCCGTCTTTCCGTCGGAGGAGATGTCCTGGCACTTCGACGATAAAGTGGCTCAATACTACCTCCTGAAAACGCTTGATGCCCCACAACCGGACGCGTCAGTATTCTGGGACATAGAGGCTGCAATCAGTTGGGCCCGCAGCGCTATTTACCCGACAGTATTCAAACTCGCGGCTGGTGCGGGGGCCTCAAACGTGCTGAAAGTAGATAGTTCTGCCCACGCGGTGCAACTGATCCGGAAGATGTTCTGTGAAGGAATCTTCCCAATGACCATGAATGAGTACCGTGGACCTGTTCTGCCAAGAACACGGCGGGAGGCCAAGGCGAGGGTGCGGAGGGTCGCAGACGCTCTCCGATACGCCCGAACGGGCGATTTCCCACGATTGCCCGAGTTCTGGTGGAAACCCGAGAAGGGCTATGTCTACTTTCAGGAGTTTCTCCCCGGAAATGCCTTCGATACGCGCGTGACGGTCATAGGAGATCGCGCCTTCGCGTTTCGGCGCATGAACCGCCCCAACGACTTCCGCGCCTCGGGGAGCGGAAACATCGACTGGGCCCCCGGTGAAATCGACCCGGCGTGCTTAAATATTGCCTTCGAGGTCTCAGAGAGAGCTGGGTTCCAGACGATGGCATACGATTTCCTGTACAAGGCGGGGAAGCCTGTAATCTGCGAGATCAGCTACACCTTTGTCGATACTGCAGTTTTCAACTGTCCCGGGCACTGGGACAGGCAACTGAACTGGCACGAGGGGCATATGTGGCCGGAAGAAGCGCAGGTCGAAGATTTCCTGGCGGTGGTAGCGCGAGCGGGTCGGGGGTGACTTCTATTCTTGACAAAAGAGTTGTCGTTTATCTCCCCAGTCTTGAAATGGGCGGCTCGGAGCGTCAAGGACTGCGCCTTGCGGCCTATCTCCAGAGGGAATGTGGTGCAAAGGTCGAGGTGTGGGGGGTAGCGGGAGAAGGTCTCGGCACAGTTTTTTGCGACAAGGAAGGCATCCCCTGGCGCATTGTTCCTGTCCCCTGGCAAACGAGCCCGCTGAAGCGGTTGAGGACGGTGCGAACCCTCAAGGAAACGCTCTCGCTGGCGAAACCTGACATCCTCCTCCCCTTTACCGTAACGCCAAGCTTCATCTGCGGCCTCCTCTGGGAAAAGGTTGGTGCCTCTCTTTCAATTTGGAACCAGCGTGACACTCTGGGGCACACCCCGGGGTTCTTCTGGCAGCAGGCGGCAGTCCGCAAGACTCCGCTGTTCGTATCCAATTCCGGTCATGGAGCAAAGTATCTCACTGATTTTTTAGGTGCACCCCGGGAAAAGATCCGTGTCGTGCACAACGGAATACAGCTGGATGCTCCTCTCCGGACGAGAGCGGAGTGGAGATTTGAGCTGCAGGCTTCGAAAGATCAGTTTGTCGCGGTGATGGTGGCGAACCTCCACGCAGACAAGGACCACGCCACTGTGTTGCGCGCCTGGAAGAAGGTGTTGGGAAGAGTGCCCGGGACATCCCCTGTCTTCGTGATGGCGGGATACCACGGGAACCGCTATGAAGAGCTGCGGCAGCTTTCTCGCGATCTCCACATCGAGGAGCATGTCCGTTTTCTCGGTCAGGTCACGGACGTCCCCGGCCTCCTCGCCGCCAGCGATCTGGGCATTATGAGCTCCAAGTCGGAAGGATCTCCCAATTCTCTTCTGGAATGCATGGCAGCGGGACTACCGATCGTCGGCAGCGCTGTCCCGGGGATTGAAGAGGCCGTCGGACAAGGGGGTAGATTTCTGTTTCCAGTAGGTGATGCGGAGGCACTCTCCCGACTCGTCGTCGATTTTATGGCGGATCCTCAGTTACGCCAGGCAGCGGGCGAGGAGAACCGCAGGCGGATCGGAGAGGCTTTCTCACCCAATGCTATGTGCCGCCAAATGGTCTCTGTTATCGAGGAAGGGCTCACCGCGCCATGAAAATTCTGCACACTGTGGAGTTCTACCACCCCTCCGTGGGGGGGATGCAGGAGGTCGTTAAGCAGCTCTCCGAGCGCTTGGTCCGCCTCGGCCACGAGGTGACAGTGGCGACCACGAGCCTCGCTGGTCGCACCGAGAAGGTGGTGAACGGTGTACGCATAGAGGAGTTCGCGGTCGCGGGGAAGCTTGCGCTGGGAATCACCGGCGATGTGGAGCGGTACCGCACCTTTGTTCGCGAGAGCCGGTTCGATGTGGTAACCAACTTTGCCGCGCAGCAGTGGACGACGGACGCAATGATCACCATGCTGGATCAGATCGACGCAAAAAAGGTCTTTGTCCCGACAGGTTTCTCCGAGTTGAGTCACCCTCGGTTCCAGTCGTACTTCGCTGGCATGCGGCAGTGGCTGACACAGTACGACATGAACGTCTTTCTCTCCAACGACTACAGGGATATCGACTTTGCCCGCGACTGTGGGGTCACACGGATCAGGCTCATCCCCAACGGCGCATCCGAGGATGAGTTCCTCCCGCCGTCAAAGATCGACATTCGCACAGAGCTGGGAATTCCGCGCGACCACTTCCTGATCCTGCACGTCGGCTCTCACACTGGTCTCAAGGGGCATGCCGAGGCGATGAGAATTTTCGCCCACGCCAGGATCAGGAATGCGACGCTTCTCGTTGCCGCCAACGATTTTGGCGGCGGGTGCGCCACCGCCTGCAAGCTGAAGCGCAGGTTCTTCAATGCCTGGCCGCCACGGCGCCAGGACGGGAAGCGGATCATCGTGACTTCGCTGCCGCGCCAGGAGACGGTGGCTGCCTATCAGGCAGCCGATGCGTTCCTGTTCCCTTCGAACATAGAATGCTCACCGCTGGTGCTCTTCGAATGCATGGCCTCTAGTACCCCCTTTCTCACCACAGATGTCGGGAACGCCCGCGAGATCGTGGAGTGGTCTGGTGGGGGGCGGGTGCTGCCGACGACGAAGGACCGGAAGGGACGCTCCCACGCCGAGATCGCAGGCTCCGTCGCGATGCTTGAAGAACTCTACCGTGACGGCACGCAGCGGGGCCGCATGGCGCAGGCGGGATTTGCTGCCTGGCAGGAGCGATTCACCTGGGGGAATATCGCCCGGGAATACGAGAAGCTCTATATGAACCTTTTGAAAGGGTAGTCTCTGTATGGTCATCGTCAGGCTGAGCGGCGGGCTCGGCAACCAGATGTTTCAGTATGCGGCGGGACGGAGCCTTGCCATTCTTAACGACGCGCCGTTGAAGCTGGACCTCGGGTGGTTCCAGAAGATCCCCGCCGGGGACACGAAGCGTCATTACGAGTTGCACGTCTTCAACACTGTGCAGGAGGCGGCTTCCCCCAAAGAGGTCCGGGCGCTGCAGGGAGTGAATGTAACCCGCTGGCCGAAGGTGGCGAAGCGCTTTCTGGCGCGTACAGGGCTCCTTATAAGGAAGTCGTCGGTACGGGAGCGTCATTTTCATTTCGATCCGCAGATACTGGAGTTGCGCGGCAATCTGCACCTCGACGGGTACTGGCAGAGTCCCCGGTATTTCGAGCAGTTCGAGGACGTGATCCGCAAGGACTTCACTCTCCTGCCTTCCCCCGATGCCGCGAACCTCGTAGCCGCCACAGCGATCGAGGGGTGCACCAGCGTCAGCCTCCACGTACGTCGCGGCGACTACGTCTCGAACCCCGCCATCGGCAATATCCACGGTAGCAGCAGCCTCGAGTACTACGCACAGGCAGTGCAGACGATGCTGGAGCGGGTGCCGCAGGCCCATTTCTTCGTCTTCTCCGATGAACCGCAGTGGGTGAAGGACAACCTGAAGATCGCCGCCCCCACCACATATCTTCACCACAATGGCCCCGATAAGGGTTACGAGGACCTGAGGCTAATGACCCGATGCAAGCACCACATCATCGCCAACAGCTCCTTCAGCTGGTGGGGGGCGTGGCTGGCGGACGCCCCTGGGCAGTTCGTGATCGCGCCGAAGAGGTGGTTCAACCGCAACGACGTCTGCACCGACGATTTGTGCCCGCCGGAGTGGCTGCGGCTATGAGTGGGAGTGTTGTGAAGATACAGCCAAGGGTTACGGTCCTGCTGCCGGTGTATAACAGCCAAGCGCACCTACGGGAGGCAATTGACAGCATTCTTCGCCAGACGTACGCCGACTTCGAACTTCTCGTCATCAACGACGGTTCCAGCGACGGCAGTGTGGCCATTGTGGAATCTTTCGACGACCCCCGGATCCGCCTGGTGCACAACGAAAAGAATTCCGGGCTGATCTTCACCCTCAACAAAGGGCTGGAGCTCGCAAGAGGCGATTTTGTCGCGCGCATGGACGCCGACGACGTGAGCCTGCCGGAAAGACTTGCGAAGCAGGTGGCCTTTCTGGAGAGAAACCCCTCAGTGGGGATCTGCGGGACCTGGTTTCGAAAGTTCGGGGGGCAGGAAAAGACGCTGCGCTGGAGCACAGACCCGGACAGCATCCGGTGCGGTCTCCTTTTCGACTCCATGATGGGGCACCCGACGGTGCTGTTGCGCCGACAGCTCTTCCTCGATCACGCCCTCTACTATGACGCCGCGTTCAAGAATGCCGAGGACTTCGACTTGTGGGAGAGGGCGTCCCGGCACTGCGACCTCGCCAACCTCCCCGAGGTGCTGCTGCAGTACCGCGTGCATCCGGGGCAGATCACCCAGGTTGCCGCTTCTGGCCAGAGAGGTACCGCCGGGAAGGTCCGTCTGAGACAGCTGCGGGCGCTGGGGATCGAACCGTCGCCGGAGGAGATGGAGATACACCAGGCGATCTCCACCTGCTGCTGCGACTCGGTGACCGATGTCTTTGTCCGTGGCGAGGAGTGGCTGTGCAGGTTGAAGAGCCTGAACGATCAGGCGGGGTACTTTCCGGAACCGGCCTTCTCCCACACCCTTCTGGAGCGGTGGCTGGTCTTCTGCAAGAAGGGCGTCTCCCGGGGGCACCTGTCGCCGCGGGCCCTTTATTTCCCCCGGCTGCTGAAGGAGACCTCACTCGGCTACCGCTTCGTCGCCAGCTACCTGCTGGATCAGCTGAAAAACCGATAGGAGAAAGATGCGCGAGATGAGGCAACCGCTGAAGGTTCTGTACATGCTGCACGATTCCCGCAGAAGTGGCGTTCCTGCCGTCATGGCTGCCGAGGTGCGTGCCCTCGACCGCTCCCGGGTCACACCGTGCGTCCTTTTCGCCTACGACGGACCGTACGCCGAGGTGTTGCGCGCCGAGGGGGTAGATGTGCGGGTATTCGGCAAGCGCCGCCCCTTTTTGTGGAGGATGAACCGCTTCCTCTTCAACCTGCGGCTGCTGTGGCTCTCCCGGGTGTTCGACCTGGTCCACGTGCACAGCACGAAGCTCGCCTGTTCCGTCCTTTTCGCGAAGCTGCTGCGGATGAGGGCAATCTATCACCTGCATGAGCTCCCGGGGAACGTCGCGTCCGGGGTGCGCAAGGCGATGGCCGCCGCCGATTGCGTGGTCTTTTGCTCGCACACCTGCGCGGAGCACTTCAAATCGATCCCCGCGGGAGGAAAGCGCACCATCGTCAACGCGATGGCGTTCGACAGCACCCCTCCTGCCGTACACCACGGGCGGGGGCGCAAGGTCGTGATGGTCGGAAGCATCAACCAGAGAAAGGGGCAGCACTTCCTCCTCGAGGCATTTTCCCGCCTGCGCGACCGGGACGCCGAGCTGTGGCTCTACGGTACGACCGGCCTCTCCGCCCACAAGTACGTCCACGACCTGAAGGCTTATGCGGCAAAAGAAGGCTTTGCTGACCGCGTCTTCTTCCCCGGCCCCACCGGCGATGTCTTCAGCGTCTTTCGGGAAGCCGCTGTGGTGGTGCATACCTCGCTCACCGAGTCGTTCGGCATGGCGCTTGTGGAAGCGATGTCCTGCGGGATTCCGGTGGTGGCACATGACCTGGAGGGGATGCGCGAAGTAGTGCAGGACGGGGTGACGGGATTTTTGGTGCAGCCGGGGGACGTGCAGGCCCTTGCCGCGAGGATAGAGGAGCTCCTCGCGGACCCGGCGTTGCGCAGCCGCATGGGAAGCGCGGCGTGGCGCGCCATGCGGGAGCGCTACGACATCGTGCGGCGCATTGACGAGTACCACGAACTGTACGAGGAGGTTTGCCGGCGATGAAAATGGTATTTCTGGCACCGTTCGGCATCCGCCCCAAAGGGACCGTTCTCGCAAGGATGATTCCTCTCGCGGCGCAGTTGCAGCACCTCGGCCACGAGGTGGTCGTGATCGCCCCTCCCTACACCAACCCCGAAGACTCCGGAAAGAAGGAGACCGTGCGCGGCGTCACTCTGCAGAATGTGGAGCTCGGACCGAGGCACAAGGTGCTCGCGGCTCCCATCCTCGCCTGGCGCATGTTCCGCGCGGCCCTCTCGGAGAAGCCGGATCTCGTGCACCTCTTCAAGCCGAAGGGGTACGGCGGCCTTGCCGCCATGCTGCACATCGTGCTGCAGCGGGTGGGGGTGAGACTTCCGCCGCTCTTTTTGGACACGGACGACTGGGAAGGGGCCGGGGGGATGAATGAGCTTCATGACTACTCGGGGGTGGAGAAGCGCTTCTACCATTTTCAGGAGCAGTGGCTGACGAGGCAGGCGGTGGGGGTTAGCGTGGCAAGCCGGGCTCTCGAGGTGCTGGTTGGGCGCATGGATGTCCCGCCGTCCAGGCTCCTGTATCTGCCAAACTGCGTCTCCTCCGTCCCGGGAGGGGACGGGGCTAAGGCCCGGGCAGCCCTGGGAATCCCCCCGGAGGCGCCGGTGGTGCTCCTTTACACCAGGTTTTTCGAGTTCAGCCAGGAAAAGCTGCACCAGCTCTTCGAGAAGATCCACCGGCAGGTCCCCCAAGCCCGCTTCCTCGTGGTAGGAAAAGGGCGCGCAGGAGAGGAGGATCTCCTCCTTGCCGCGGCGCGGGAACGCGGCTTTCTCTCGGCTCTCGTCGTGGCCGGGTGGGTGGAGCCCGCGCAGCTTCCCGACTACCTGGCGGCGGGGGACGTGGCGATCTACCCCTTTGCCGACAACCTCATCAACCGGACCAAGTGCCCCGCGAAGCTGACCGAGCTCTTGCTGGCGGAGCGGGCGGTTGTGGCGGACCGGGTCGGACAGCTGGCCGAATATGTAGTGAACGGGCGCTCCGGTGTGCTGTGCGACCCGCAACGCTGGGACGAGATGGTCGAACAGGTCGTGACGCTTCTGCGCGATCCCGTGCGGCGTGCGGAACTCGGGACGAACGGGCGGGCACTGCTGCTGGAGAGGTTCAACTGGGCGGGGGCGGCGGGAGAGCTCGCTGCCTTCTACAACAGGCTCGTTTAGCAGGGACGGTAGGGGCGCCGGTCTCTTTCGTCGACGGCACATCTTCCCTTCCCGGCTACACCTCCCCCTTCGTCGCGGTGCAGTCAAACCTTCCCATTGCGCAGAACGTGAAATATGTGGATAATGCCGCAGTTGCATCACCGGCGGGGCCAAGGCCGGCCGACATCTCTTCCGCCGATATCAAGGAGTGTTACGAATGACAGATAGGAAAAAGGACCTGCTGGCGCTTGCTGGCCTGCTGGCCGTGCTGCTCCTGTGTTTCTCCAGGATTCTCTTTACCCACCAGATCATTCGGGCGCCGGACATCCAGAACGAGTACTACTGGTATGTGCTTGACGTGGTAAAGCAAGGGGCCGCAGCCTGCTTCCACATCGATCTGTCCAGCGCAGGATGGGACATGCTCACAAACGGCGGCACCTCCGTCGGGGGTGGGACCGTCTCCCTGCAGTTCATGAACCTCCGCAACCTGATCTACCAGATCATTCCTCCTCCTACGAGCGTCGCATGGTTCATCGTGCTGCACCTGTGGTTCGGCGCCATCGGTACCTACCTGTACTGTCGCATCATCGGTGCAAGCCGCCTGGCGGCCTCCCTGGCGGGGCTCATCTTCGCAGTTGCCCCGGAGCAGGCCTCTTTGGTCAATGCCGGGCACGTCATGAAGATAGCCACTATCGTCTTCGCCCCCTGGGCCTTTTACCTCTTTGAGAAGGGGTTCAAGACGCGCAGGTGCGTGTACTTCCTTGCTACCGGATTTCTCCTCGCCTTCCAGTTCTTCAATATCCACTGGCAGATCGCCTACTACACCTGCCTCGCAATCGGCACCTATGGCGTCGTTCGCTCCATCGGGATCTTTCGTGCAGAGAACCCCGGGGCGAGGGGGATCGCGCACGTGCTGGGGCTCAATGTGGCGACGATGGTCTTTTTCCTCACCACTGTAGCCATATCCCTCCTCCCCCTCGCCGACTGGTCAACCGACACGAACCGCGGCGCCAACAGCGGGGCGAACGTGCAGGCGGCATCCGGGAGCACCCCGCAGGCAAAGGGGGGGCTGGCCAGGGAGGAGGCGATGTCCTGGTCTCTCCCTCCGGAGGAGGTCGCGGCCTTCGTTATCCCCGGTATGTTCGGTCTTTCGCGCCAGGAAGGGGGGGAAAACCCCAAGAACATCGACTCCTATTACTGGGGGCGGATGAACTTTACCCAGACCGTCAGTTATATGGGGCTTCTTCCCTGGCTGCTGCTGCCGCTGCCCCTGATGTTCCGGCGCGACCGCTACACTCTCCTCGCCATGATCGCGGTAGTAGGCGGCATCCTCTTTTCCATGGGGAAATACACACCCTTTTACAACCTCCTCTTCGACTACTTCCCGGGCATCAACCGATTCCGGGTGCCGAAGATGATAATGTTCATCCCGGTCCTGGGGCTGGGCGTCCTCTCCGCGCTCGGGCTTGACCTCCTCCTGGATCCGGCGGTGCGGGGCACGAGGGCCTTCAAGCGTTACGTCAGCGGGATAGCTTTCCTCCCCGTCTGTCTTCTTGTGCTCCTCGCGGTGGAGCACTTCGGGCGGCAGTACTGGATCGAGCGCTTTATCGAAATGCTGGCGCAGCCGACCCGCTACGAGCCCTCCAGCGAACAGCTCGTCATGCAGCGCTGGGGGAACCTGACGACGGAGACGGCAATCGCCGCCGGGCTTTCCGCCCTGTTTGCAGCCGCCTTCCTCCTGTACCGCCGCGGCGTGGTCACGGCGAAGATCCTCCCCGTCATCCTTCTTGTCCTCTTTCTCGGGGACGTCGGGCGCATCAACTCCAAGTTTCTGTTCCTCGTGGACGCTCCTCACAGGGTCACCGAGAAGAAGCCTGCCGAGATCGAGTTCCTGGCGAAGCAGGGTAAGGAGTACCGCACGCTTCCGATGGGGTCCGACCCGATGCCGTACGTGTCGGCCGGGGTGCCGGTGATGTTCACCTCCAATGCGGTGCAGCAGCGGCGCTGGCAGGAGTTCCTCGACAGTTTCAACCCGGGCTCCGCGATGCCGGACATCATGAATGTCCGCTACTTCGTCTTCCCCGCCGAAGAGTTTGAAAAGGAAAAGGCGGCCCTTTCGGTGAAGTTCGCGCCGGTCTTCCAGGCAAATGGCAGCGTCATCGCTGAGAACAAGAGCGTTCTGCCGAAGGCGTGGCTGGTCCCCGCGGTGGCACTGGTGCAGCCGCAGGAGACGATCTCCGTCCTGCAGAACCCGGCCTTCGACCCGCGCCGTGTGGCCCTCGTGGAGTCTGCCCCGCCGATCCCCATGATCGGCGCCAACGACCCGCAGCCCGCTTCCGCAGGGGAGACCCGGGTGACGCTGTACCAGGGTGAGAGGATCGAGGTCGACGCGGCGGTGGCGACCAACTCCATGCTCGTTCTCGGTGAGAAGTACTACAGGGGGTGGCAGGCCACGGTGGACGGGAAGTCGACCGAGATCTACCCGGTGAACCATGTGCTGCGCGGCATCTACCTCACCCCCGGCGTGCACAAGGTCGTCTTCGTCTTTGACCCGGTGCCGTTCAAGGTCGGCAAGTACGTCACCCTCGCCTCCTTTGCCTTCTTTGCCCTCATGCTGGGAAGAGAGGTCGTGCTCCGTCGCCGCGCGAAGGGGTGCGCGTGCGTCCCCGTGCAGGGTGGCGCCCTCCAGGTGGAAGGGGAGTAGGGGAATCCCGTGCCTCTGAAATGTCCTGAGACGGAGACGCTGGACCAGCTCACCGGCTACGACCTCAAGCTGGTGCAGCCGCGGCACGGCTACCGCTTCTCCCTAGACCCGCTCCTGCTGGCCGATTTCGCGGGGGTGCGCGAGGGTGAGCGGGTGATCGACCTCGGTACCGGCTGCGGCGTCATGGCGCTCGTGCTGGCGCGGCTGGCGCCGTCGGCGCAGGTGGTCGGCGTGGAGTTCCAGGAGGAGATGGCGGGGATCGCTGCGCGCAATGTGGAGCTGAACGGGCTCATGGCGCGGGTGGAGATCGTGGAGGAGGATGTCGTTTCCCTGAAAGGGCGCTTTGCGGTGGACAGCTTCGACCTCGTCGTTTCTAACCCGCCGTACCGGCGCCCCGGCACCGGGAAGATCAGCCCGCGCGCAGGCCGCGACGAAGCGCGGCACGAGACGACGGCGACGCTGGCTGATTTCATGGCAGCGGCGAAGTATCTCGTGAAGCCGTCCGGGCGGATCTGCTTTATCTATCATCCGTGCAGGCTGGCGGAGCTGATGGCGCACGCCGCCGCACTGAAGCTCGCGCCGCTGAGGCTGAGGATGGTGCACGGGAACAGCGGCGCAGATGCGAGGATGTTTTTGATCGAGCTGGTGAAGGGGAGAAGCGGAGAGCTGAGAGTAGAGCCCCCGATGACCGTGCGCGACCAAGATGGGGCGTACAGCGAAGAGAAGCTGAGGATCCATCGCGGGAAGGCTTGGGCGAAAGACGAAAAGGCTAGAGGCTAACACCCACCGCAAAGGCGCAAAGAGCGCAAAGAACTGCCGCAAAGGAAAAGCAAGGCAACGCCTTTAGGGGAAAGGCTAAGGCAAAAGAAGAAAAAGGCTAGAGGCTAACACCCACCGCAGGGAAAGGCAAAGACCAAAAAGGCTAACACCCACCGCAAAGGCGCAAAGGGCGCAAAGGACTGCCGCAAAGGAAAAGCAAAGCAACTTCTGGAACGGAACAAAGCTGCAAGAAGAAGAAGGGGTATAGGCAAGAGCAAATCTGAAGACGCTGACAACTCAAATGGAATGGAGGAGGGGGGATGGATACGGATATGGATATCGAGGAAATCGGCCGCATTATCCTTGGCTGTGCCATCAAGGTTCACAGCATATTGGGCCCCGGACTTCTCGAGTCGGTTTATCAGAAGTGCCTTGCCTATGAGCTGGAGCAGCACGGCTTAACGGTGCAGTGCGAGATGCTGCTCCCTATCAAGTATGGCCCCCTTTGCATTGAAGATGCTTATCGCATCGACATGCTGGTGGCGGGAAGAGTGGTGGTTGAGCATAAGGCGGTGGAGAAGATTCTGCCTATTCACGAAGCGCAACTCCTGACCTACCTGAAGATGAACGAGTCGAAGCTGGGCTTCATCCTGAACTGGCACGTCCCGTACATGAAAGAAGGGATCCGCCGCATGGTGAACAACCTGTAGTCAAAAAGGTTTTCTTTGCGGATTTTCCTTTGCGCCCTTTGCGCCTTTGCGGTGGGGGTCAGGCTCGGTTTTTACCGGCTTTCCAGGTCTTTCCGGATGCGGACGGGCCAAAGGCGAAAGGCTAGAGGCGAAAACCTACCGCAAAGCCGCAAAGAGCGCAAAGAACTGCGCGCAAAGGAAAAGCAAGACAAATTGGATGAGGCAAAATCTGAAGGCGCGCTGTCCGGTACATTAAAGAAGGGATCCGCACAACCTGTAGTCAAAAAGGTTTTCTTTGCGGATTTTCCTTTGCGTTCTTTGCGTCTTTGCGGTGGGGGTTGGACTTGGTTTTTACCGGCTTTCCAGGTCTTTCCTGATGAGGTTTTCGAAGACGGCGCGGAGCTCGGGGTCGGTCACTTCCTGCGCCTGTTCCACTACCCAGGCGCGCTCTGCTTCTGTTAGCTGACGGCGCTTCGGCTTGAACGGCGGGGGGGCGGGGGGAAGCTTCACTTGCCCGGCCTTTAAAAAGATGTCCTGCACCATCTCTTCTTCGAGCAGTGCATTGACCTTGGTGATGAGGTCCTTCTTCAGATAGGTGAGCTGCTGCATCCATGGGGCGCTGTCTACCCTGAGGGTCAGCACCCCTTCCCGGAATGCCACGGGCGTGGCGTGCTTGGCGATCCCTTTGCCGACTGCCTCCTCCCATACTTCCCAGATCCGCCCTTCATGCAGCCTCTTCCCCGCTGCGGTGCCGGCGAAGACGCTCTCGATGAGGGAGGAGACGGGGGCGGGACGGTACATCCGGCGGCGCTTCTCGTCAGCCAAGGCAGTTCCTCTTGCGGTACACCCTGCCGCCGGCAAGCTGCCCGGATACGGCTCCTGCGAGGGAGAAGGGGATGAAGGGCCAGGCGAGTCCGAGCTTCATTCTCATGATGATGATGAAGGGGATGGAGATGTGGACGAAGAAGAACCAGGTGGGGGAGAATTTTTCGCAACCCTGACGCCAGTAACCGAGAGGGATGTTGACGGCGCTGGCCAGGGTGAGAAGCAGCAGTACTTTTAAGGCTATTTGCATTTTTTACCTCGCAAGTCGATAATACTAGGGATTTAGCCACCCTTTGTCAATGCGGATCTGGCGCCGCTGGCCGCGAAAGGAGAGTTGTTGTGGTAAGAGACGGCGACCGTGTGGCGGTCTTCAATTCGGTACACCGGATCATGGAGGCCGAGAAGATTTTGAAGGGCAAAAAGCTGGACGTCCTGATGATTCCCGCACCGCGGACCATCACGACGGACTGCGGTCTGGCGCTTCGCTACCCGGAGGGGATCTGCGCCGAGGTGGAGGGGGCGCTCGGCGAGGCGGGGCTTCTCCCGAAGGAGCTGTATCGCAAGGCGGGGGAAGGATTCGAGCGGATCAACGAGTAAAGGAGAGTCGATGAAGGATCTGGATGTGAGGGGGATGGCGTGCCCGATGCCGGTTGTCTCGGTGAAGAAGGCGCTTGAGGCGGATGGTGCGGGGCTGCGGGTGCTGCTGGACGACGGCGCGCCGCGGGAGAATGTGCGCAGGTTTGCGGAGAGCCGCGGCTACAGTGTGAGCGAGGAGACGGTGGCAGGCGGCTATGCCCTCACGGTGACCGCCGGCGGCGCGGTGCCGCAGCAGGGTGCTCCCGTGCAGGCCGCGCAAGGTGCGGCGCAGGGGCCGCTGGTGATGCTCATCGGCTCCGACCGCCTCGGCGACGGGCCGGAAGAGCTCGGCCGCCTCCTGATGAGGAACTTCATCATGACCCTGAAGGAAGTGCCGCAGCTGCCGGACCGGATCCTCTTCCTGAACACCGGCGTCCTTCTCGCGGCGGAAGGGTCCGAAGTGATCGAGGCGCTGACGGCGCTCGGGAATCTCGGGGTGGAGGTACTTTCCTGCGGCGTGTGCCTCGATTTCTTCCAGAAGAAGGAGAAGCTCGCGGCGGGGGCGGTAACCAACATGTACACCATCGCCGAGAGCATGACCGGGGCGCGCCTGGTGCTGCGGGTATAACAGCCAAGGTCGCCGATGCTGATGTGGAGGGGCGAACGGAATCCCGGGAACGACAAATCCCCCCTGCCCCCCCTTCGCAAAGGGGGGAACGTTAGGCTCCTGCAGCGCTTCGTGGTGCACCCACGCTACTCCCCGGAATTCCCGGATGAACCTTCCCAAAGGGGGGAACGTGTTCTGGTGCAATGTAGGCCGGAATAAGCGGAGCGTTTCCGGCAGCAAGGCAGGGTCTTAATGCCGGGAACGCCTTCGGCTTATCCCGGCCTACATTATCGGCCTCCGGCGGCGGGGGGAGAGGAGGGTGTGCGTGCCTGTCCCCGCCGCAATTCTTCAGTTTCTCTGGAGAATTTTCCTTGACATAGTGCGACCTTTTCCACTAAAGTGACTCCTTTGCCAGGGATAGCTGCGCGCCCATGTTGGCCGCGCGGATCGCCAGGCAGTTTTTTTCTTCGAAGTTACGACTATTTACGAGATCAAGCGATGTTCTCAGCTCTCTCAGATAAGCTGGACCTGGCCTTCAAGAAACTCCGCGGCCAGGGGGTGATGACCGAGGAAAACCTGAAGGATGCCCTGCGCGAAGTCCGCCTGGCGCTCCTCGAGGCGGACGTGAACTTCAAGGTCGTCCGCGAGTTCCTGGAAAAGGTCCGCACCCGCGCAGTCGGTACCGACGTGCTGCAGAGCCTCACCCCGGGGCAGCAGGTCATCAAGATCGTGCACGACGAGCTCGTCTCCCTCATGGGGGGCGGGGAGGACAACTCCCTCGACCTCGCGGCGAAGCCCCCGGTCTGCCTCATGATGGTCGGCCTCCAGGGTTCCGGGAAGACCACCTCCTGCGGCAAGCTCGCCCGGTACCTGAAGTCGCAGCGCAGGAAGCCGCTTCTCGTCCCCGCCGACGTCTACCGCCCGGCGGCTATCGACCAGCTGAAGATTCTCGGCAAGCAGCTCGGGATCGAGGTTTTCGAGTCGAGCGCGGACCAGAAGCCGCTGGACATCTGCAAGAACGCGGAGCGCTACGCGGCGCTGAACGGCTTCGACACCGTCATCTTCGACACCGCCGGCCGTCACCAGATCGACGACTACCTCATGGAGGAGCTGGAGGGGATCAGGGATACGCTGCAGCCGCGCGAGATCCTCTTCGTTGCCGACGCCATGACCGGCCAGGAGGCGGTGAACGTCGCTTCCGGCTTCAACGAGCGCCTCGGCATCACCGGCGTCATCCTCACGAAGCTCGACGGCGACGCCAAGGGGGGCGCGGCCCTCTCCATCAAGGCGGTCATCGGCAAGCCGGTGAAGTTCGTCGGCCTCGGCGAGAAGATGGACGCGCTCGACGTGTTTCACGCCGACCGCCTCGTCTCCCGCATCCTCGGCATGGGTGATGTCCTCACCCTCATCGAGAAGGCGCAGGCGACGATGGACGAGAAGGAGTCGGAGCGCCTCCAGCAGAAGCTCAAAAAGAGCGGCACCTTCGACCTGAACGACTTCAAGGCCCAGCTTCAGCAGATCAAGAAGATGGGGAGCCTCGAGTCGATCATGGGAATGATCCCCGGCATGGGGAAGATGATGAAGCAGATGCAGGGCGCCCAGCCTTCCGAGAAGGAGATGAAGCGGATCGAGGCGATCATCGACTCCATGACCCAGAAGGAGCGGACGAACATCGGCATCATCAACGGCAGCCGCCGCCTGCGCATCGCCAAGGGGAGCGGCACCTCCGTGCAGGAGGTGAACCAGCTCCTGAAGCGTTTCACCGAGGCGCAGAAGGTGATGAAGCAGCTGCAGAAGATGGGGCCGAAGGGGCTCATGAAGGGACTCGGGAAGGGGATGTTCCCCTTCTAAAGAGATAAAGGTGGGCGCTCCCCGCCAGAGAGTTGTAGAATGTAAAGCGTTCGGAAAAACACCTTTAAAAATAACAGTAGCGGACCGAAAAGGTCCGAGAACACCAGGAGGAAAAGATGTCGATCAAGATCAGGCTCGCTCGCGCCGGCGCAAAGAAGAAGCCCTTTTACCAGGTAGTTGTTGCGGACTGCCGTGCACGCAGGGATGGACGTTTCATCGAGAACGTCGGTACCTACGACCCCAACAAGAACCCGGCCGTGGCAAACCTGTCTGAAGAGAAGACTCTCGAATGGCTCGGCAAGGGCGCCCAGCCCACCGACACGGTTAAGCAGATCCTCAAGAAGGCAGGTATCTGGGAGAAGTACAAGGCCGTCTAAAGATGCAGCTCCGGTCCGCCGGGTATCCCACACTACAGAAGGATATCGACATGAAAGAGCTTGTAGAGACCATTGCCAAAGCGCTTGTAGATGATCCGAGTCAGGTGAGAGCAACCGAGGAGTTTGAGGAAGAAACGACAGTCATCAAGCTCACTGTGGCGAAAGAGGATATGGGGCGGATAATCGGAAAGGAAGGGCGCACGGCGAAGGCCATCCGCACTCTTCTCAATGCTGTTTCTACAAAGGACAACAAGAAGGCGATCCTCAAGATAGTAGAGTAGTGATGTCCAGCAAAACCGTAGTGATCGGCAAAATCCAAGGTACCCACGGGGTCCGGGGGCAACTCCGGGTCATCCCCTTTGCGGGAAGTGCCTCGAGCCTTCTCGCGCTCAAATCGGTCCAGGTGAAGGTCGCCTCCGGGGCGGCCGAAACCTTTCCCGTTGTGAAAGCGCAGCTCCACGGCAATCGGGTGATCCTTTCACTGAAGCCGTTCGACAATATCAACCAGGTGCTGCACCTGGTTGGGGGCGAGATCCTGGCGCTGCGCGAGCAGCTCCCGGAGCTCGAGGAAGACGAATACTACTGGTCGGATCTCCTCGGTCTTCAGGTCTCCACCACAGAGGGGGAGCACCTGGGAGAGCTGGTGGATATCATAGAGACCGGCTCCAACGACGTCTACGTGGTGGCAAAGGACGGGCGCGAGGTGCTGATCCCCGCGCTGGAGGATGTGATCGTTGCGGTGGACATTCCTGCCGGGACGATGACCGTGGCCCTCCCCGAGGGACTCCTCGAGCCATGAGATTCGACATTCTGACGCTCTTCCCGGCGATGTTCGACGGACCGCTGACGGAGAGCATACTGAAGCGGGCTGCGGCCGCGGGACTCATCGAGTTCGGGCTGCACAACATCCGCGACTGGGCCTTCGACAAGCACAGCGTCACCGACGACTACCCGTACGGCGGTGGCGCCGGGATGGTCATGAAGGTCGAGCCGCTGGCCGGCTGCATCGAGGCGGTGAAGAAGGAAAACCCCGCCTCCAGGGTGGTCCTCACCACCCCCTGCGGACGCCCCTTCACGCACTCGGTTGCGCGGGAGCTCGCGCAGGAGCCGGGACTCATCATCATCTGCGGACGGTATGAAGGTGTGGACGAGAGGGTCCGCACCCTTTTTGTCGATGACGAGATCTCGCTGGGGGACTTCGTCCTCACCGGAGGGGAGCTCGCAGCGACGGTGATCGTCGACGCCGTCGCCCGCTTCGTTCCGGGGGTGCTCGGCTGCGACGCCTCGGCCCACGAGGACTCATTCGCCGACGGGCTTCTGGAATATCCGCAGTACACGAGGCCGCCGGAGTTCAGGGGGCTGAAGGTGCCGGACATCCTCCTCTCGGGCAATCACGCGGAGATCGCCAAGTGGCGACGGAAGGAATCGCTCCTGAGGACTCGGGCATGCCGCCCGGAGCTGCTGGACGCGATGGAGCTTTCCGCGGCTGACAAGAAGCTCCTCAACGAGGGGCGAAAATGATGGCCAACGCGCAGAATTTAAGCATCGCTCTGGTCCACTACCCGGTCTACGACAAAAACGGCGACCTGGTGGCGACCGCGGTGACCAATCTGGACATACACGACATAGCCCGTTCCGGCCGCACCTACGGAATCTCGCGCTACTACATCGTGACCCCGGTGGTCGAGCAGCAGAAGCTGGTGGAAAAGATCAGGCTGCACTGGCTCGAGGGGTGGGGCGCCACCTACAATCCGAAGCGGAAGGCGGCGCTGGAGACGATACAGATCGAGAGCTCGATCGCTTTGGCCTTGGCCGACATCGAGAAGCGCACGGGGAAGAGGGCGAAGACGGTCGTGACGGGCGCCGCGGGGCGACCGAACAGTATCAGCTTCAAGGAATTATCCGGTCTCCTGGAGGAGCCTGAGCAGCCGTATCTCTTGCTGCTCGGCACAGGCTGGGGGCTGAGCAAAGAAATCTTTGACCAGAGTGATTACGTGCTGGAGCCGATCAGCGGGGGTGGCGACTACAACCACCTTTCTGTGCGCTCCGCGGCGGCGATCATGCTGGATCGGCTTTTCGGGCGCTAGTTCGAAGTGACACTCTTTGCGCCTCCGGCGTTTTCCGCGGGAGGATAACTGGTACCAGAGGCTTTGTCAGTACGGCTGTTCTGCTAAAGCTCATAACTTCAGGTCTTCGGGCTACAGATAAAGGAGGAAGCGATAAATGAACAAGATTGATTACATCGAAATGGAGCAGATGAAGAAGAACATCCCGCCGTTCCTGCCGGGCGACACCGTCAAGGTGCAGGTAAAGATCGTCGAGGGCGACAAGAGTCGTATCCAGGCGTTCCAGGGCGTGTGCCTCGGCCGTCAGAACGGTGGGATCCGCGAATCCTTCACCGTGCGCAAGATTTCCAACGGCGTTGGCGTCGAGAGGGTGTTCCCGCTGCACTCCCCGTCGATCGAAGGGATCGAAGTTGTGACCCGCGGTCAGGTCCGTCGCGCGAAGCTCTACTACCTGCGCAAGCTGCGTGGCAAGGCTTCGAGGATCAAGGAAAGAAAGTACGTCGCAGGTCAGTAAGTCAGAAAAGCCCCGGAAACGGGGCTTTTTTTTTATCCGGCGCGGTTCTTCCGGGAATTTCGGGGCAGCCTGGGTACATTGCCACGAAGCACTGCAGAAGGCCTAACGTTCCCCCCTTTGCGAAGGGGGGGCAGGGGGGATTTGATCTTCAAGTCTCTAGAACCGCAGCTCGCTTAACAGTCCATCTCGGTTGTCGAACACTAGCGGCAGTCTAAAGATCAACGACATGGGCACCACCTGTTTTTTGCAAACTGGAATCAAATAAAATGGCTTGAGACTACAGCAGTTGCGCACTTTGCAGGACGGTACTGGCCAAAGTGAAATCCCCCCTGTCCCCCCTTCGCAAAGGGGGGGACGCGAGGTCACGTGCGGCGCTTAGTTGCCCGTGACTTGGTCACTTGAGGGGGTCAACTTGAGGGGGTCAGGTCTTGAATTTTAGCCTTTTCGACTGCAGTAACCTTATATTTCAAGACCTGACCCCCGTTGTGTATGGGCGCCTGCTTCCTTGAAAGATAAGGTAACCGCATTCTACCTTGATGTATCGAACACTTTGTTGTACTGTCCACTCCGGAGCGGCCCCTGCAAATATGACGACCCTGAATCTTTTCGACAACTCCCCGACGGACCCCCTGTGGTTCGAGGCCGAGGCGCTGCGCCACGGCTATCGCTACGTCGCGGGGGTCGACGAGGCGGGGCGCGGGCCGCTCGCCGGACCGGTCGTCGCCGCGGCGGTCATCCTTCCAGAGGGGCTCATCCTCGAGGGGGCGGACGATTCCAAGAAGCTCACCGCTGCGAAGCGCGACGAGCTCTTCGATGTCATCATGAAGGAGGCGCTTTCCGTCGGCGTCGGCATCGGCGACCATATCCTCATCGACGACATCAATATCCTCCAGGCCACCCTCAATGCCATGTGCCAGGCGGTGGCTGCCCTCACTCCCGCACCTGATTTCATCCTCATAGACGGGATCTCCAAAATCCCGCTCCCCACGCCGCAGCGTACGATTAAAAAAGGGGACTCCCTCAGCCTCTCCATCTCGGCCGCCTCCATCATCGCGAAGGTTACCCGGGACCGCCTGATGCTCGAGTACGACGCGCTTTACCCCGGCTACGGCTTTGCCGACCACAAGGGGTACGCTGCGGCCTCCCACCTCGACGCCATCGCGAAGCTTGGCCCCTGCCCCATTCATCGCAAGTCATTCTCCGGCGTGAAGGAACATCTCCCGGAAGTGCCGGCTGCTTCCTCCTCTCAAAACCTTCTGCTCGGTGGATTCTATTCTTAATTGCACCAGTTGATGTAAAAGCAGGACATGACAGGCAAATCTGGTAGTGTGTGAAGCGCGACCAACACATACCCCAGGAGGAGCCCGCCATGTCCCACACGCATCTTACAGAAAATGAGCGATATGTCATCAGCCATTTGAAGGTGGCGAAATTTAGCCTTCGCGAAATCGGCCGTAGGCTTGGACGCCATCACACAAGCATCATGCGCGAGATTGCGCGCAACGGCCCGACATACCCCGATGGAGTTTACTGGTACACCTTCACGCATGGCACTGCGCTTAAACGTCGTCACCAGCCCAGGTCTTTCCGGCGGCAGGACAACGCCGATCTGGTCGCTTACGTTGAAGAGAAATTGATGCTGGATTGGCCACCTGAAGCCATTGCCGCCAGGCTCAAAATGGATTTCCCAATGGACCGGGCGATGCGCATCAGTCATGAAACCATCTACCGCTGGATTTACCTAGACGCCAGAGAAGGTGGCGAGCTTCACAAGCATCTTCGCCGTCGGAGGCGGAATCGCCGTAGGCAAACGCGCTACTGCGCAGGACGGCGGTTCATTCCGGGTCGAGTCTCAATTAAGGAGAGGCCGGCAGTAGTTGGTACCAGAGAACGATTTGGGGACTGGGAAGGCGACACGCTGCACGGTGCGAAAGGCGCAGGAAACCTTGCCACGTACGTTGAGCGCAAGAGCCGCTTTTTACTTGCCGCAAGACTCGCAGACAGAAGGGCCGCAACCATGACGGATCATAGCGCGAGGTGCTTCAGCCCTCTGCCCGAGATCCTCTGCCAGACAGTAACCGTTGATAACGGTAGTGAGTTTGCGGAATTCAAAGATCTGGAAACTAAGACAGGGCTTACCGTGTATTTCGCGGATCCTTATGCGTCTTGGCAGCGTGGCACCAATGAGAACACAAACGGCATCTTGCGGCACTACTTTCCGAAGGGGTTCGACTTCAGGACCCTATCAGAGGAAGAAATTCAGCAGGTCGTGAAACAGGTCAACGATCGACCACGAAAGTGCCTCGGCTACCGGACTCCTGCGGAAGTTCTGCGTGCATCATTCGGTGGTGCATTTACAACTTGAATTCACCCTCCTGTAGTCTTCCCCCGGGGTCAGGTCTTGAATTATAAGGTACTGGACAGAGTTCACTGGATTTTGTCCTGCAGACGCACAAGGTTCTTTTCTTTCCATCGCAACCATCGTTGCAGATTTCCTGAAGTTGGCTAAGCTGTTCAAGGCATTGGTCGTCCGACATTGCAGTCACGACTGGCATAGGGGGATAAATGCAGGGAGCAGGCAGCAACCAGTCTCTCGGCGAAATGGGTGAGTCGATTGCAGTGACCTTTTTGAAAGGTGCTGGATTCACCATTGTTGAGAGAAATTTCACCTGTGTCTGTGGTGAACTCGACATAATAGCCAGAGAAGGTCGGACCATAGTTTTTGTGGAGGTCAAATGCCGGAGAAACAGGATCTTTGGTCCTCCTCAGCTGGCGGTGACCCCCTTCAAGCAGCGCCAGATCTCCAAGGCGGCGCTGGTGTGGCTTTCCAAAAAGAAACTGTACGATGCTGAAGCGCGGTTCGATGTCGTCGCCATCGTGCTGCGCAAGGATGACCTGCCGGAAATCGAGCATGTCCGCAACGCCTTTGATCTCGCCTTTGAATGAACCTGGGATGAGAGGGCGAGCCGGCAGCTGCGCCGGGGACTCAAGATGGCCCGGCATTTACTCCCGCGGCAGGCGGGATCACTCCACCCTGGTGAGGTAAAGCGTGCGCATACTGATCGTCCTCTACCGTCTTGCGGTCTCGCTCTGGTTTGGCGGCGCCGCCCTTTTCACCTTCGTCCTTACCCCCACCCTTTTCCGAAACGAGATGAGGGACGTCGCCGGCCGCATCGTGGGGCTCCTCTTCCCCGGGTATTTCCGCTGGGGGCTCGCCTGCGGGGTCGTCGCCCTCATTGCCCGCGCCATTGTCAGGGGGTACTTCCTCACCACCAGCTCCGCGATCATCGTGGTGATGCTCATCCTCTGCTCGGTGCAGGCATTCGTCATCGAGCCGCGCGCGGCGGAATTGAAGCGAAAGATCGGCTCTTTCGAGCAGACCAGCAAGGACGATCCGCTGCGCCAGGAGTTTTCCAAACTGCACGGGGTATCGGCCGGGTGCAACCTCCTCGTCATCGTCGGCGGCGCGACCCTCGTGGCGCTCTTCTGATCCGGCCGCCGCGCGTCTATCGGGCGGTTAGCAGCTAACCAGCCTCCGTAGATGCTACGGAGCAAACCAAGGGGCCACCGGGGAGAGGGGCAGAGTTTGCAATGGGCGGCGGGGTGTGCTAGATTCAACCCCCTATGTCGCCAGGAACTCTTTACATTGTCGCTACTCCGATCGGAAACCTGGAGGACATCACCCTCCGGGCGCTGCGCATCCTCAAGGAAGTAGATCTCATTGCCGCGGAAGATACCCGCCACTCCCGCAAGCTCCTGAGCCACTTCGGGATCTCCAAGCCCCTTACCTCCTACTTCGACCACAACAAGACGCTGAAGGGCGCACAGATCCTCGAGAAGCTGCAGGAAGGGCTCTCCGTGGCGCTCATCACCGATGCCGGCACCCCCTGCATCTCCGACCCCGGATACCAGCTGGTACGCGACGCCGTTGCCGCGGGGATCTCCGTGGTGCCGCTGCCGGGGGCCTGCGCCGCCATTGTTGCCTTGAGCGCGTCCGGTCTCCCCACCGACCACTTCACCTTCGCCGGATTTCTCCCCAACAAGCAGGGGAAGCGAAAGGAGCGGCTGCAGGCGCTCTCGTCGGAGAAGGGGGTGGTGATCTTCTACGAATCACCGAAGCGGGTCGTGGCGTCGCTGCGCGACATGCTGGAGATCCTTGGGGACCGCGAAATCGTGGTAGGGCGTGAGCTCACGAAGATGTTCGAGGAATTCCTGCGCGGGCGCGTCTCCGCGGTCATCGACCAGATTGAGGGGCGTGAGGTGCGCGGCGAGGTGGCGATTCTCGTGTCCGCTGCCGAGGAGGACGTGGAGCAGGAAGCGCCTCCGCTGGAGGATCTGCTGCGTCGCTATCTCGATGAAGGGGTGACCGTGAAGGACGCGGTAAAACGGGTGGTTGCCGAGACAGGACTGCCGAAAGGGGTGGTCTACGCGGAGGCGCTGCGGGTGAAGGGGTAAAGTCAAAAACCCTTTTAAACCGCAAAGACGCAAAGGACGCAAAGGAAGGCTCGTTGACTTGGGGCGGTTTTTCACCGTTCTCAGCAGTCTTCGCGGCCTTTCCCTTCGCGCTCTTTGCGCCTTCGCGGTTCGTTAATGCTTTTGCTTTTCCCTATATCTCGTAGAAACCGAGTGCCGCTCCCTTGAACCGGCTCTCCCAGATCCTTTCCGACCTCTCCATGACGATCCCGTGATCGGGGTTTGCCGCCAGGTGCAGGAGCACCTTGAAAACCGTCTCCGCATCATCGCGCGAGCCGAGCGCCTCGGCACACTCCTCGGCGGTGTATTCCTTCCCTTCCTGCGCGTGCATCAGCTTCACAATCTCTCCCTGCAGCTTCAGCACC
Source organism: Geomonas sp. RF6 (assembly GCF_021044625.1). NCBI lineage: Bacteria > Pseudomonadati > Thermodesulfobacteriota > Desulfuromonadia > Geobacterales > Geobacteraceae > Geomonas > Geomonas sp. RF6. The sequence continues at coordinate 2,582,545 of NZ_CP087999.1, forward strand.
GCCTCTGCCGCCTTTTTGCCCGCCTCGACTCCCGGCTGGTGGTAGGCATTGACGTTCACGAGGGTGGCGTAGAAGCCGACGGCACGCTCGTACAGGGCGATGAGCGCTCCGATCGATGCCGGGGAGATCTCCTCCACCGTGATCGTCACCGATTCCCTCCCGTTTTCGTAAAGCGCGCTGCGGGTGCCGAGGAAGAATCCGGTCAGGTAGTCGCCGGTGGTGGCGCCCGGCTCCACCTCCATCGATCTCCCCTCGCGGTCCTTGAGCACCTCTATGAAGGTCACGAAGAAGTTCGCCACACCCTCCCGCAGCTGTTGCACGTAGGCGTGCTGGTCTGTGGACCCCTTGTTCCCGTAGACGCTGATCCCCTGGCGCACGACTTTCCCTTCCAGGTCCTTTTCCTTCCCGAGCGACTCCATGATGAGCTGCTGCAGGTAGCGGGAGAAGAGGAGAAGCCTGTCCTTGTACGGCAGTATCACCATGTCCTTCGCACCGGTGCCGCCGGTGCCGTGATACCAGGAGAGGGCAAGGAGCGCGGCGGGGTTCTTCTTCGTGTCCGGCTGCCGCGTGATGCGGTCGCACAGGCGGGCACCTTCCAGCAGCTCCTCGATATTCACCCCCTGCAGCGCTGCAGGGAGAAGGCCGACCGCCGAGGTGACGGAGGTTCTGCCCCCTACCCAGTCCCACATCGGAAACCGCGCGAGCCACCCCTCCTGCGATGCGGTCTGGTCGAGTTCGCTCCCGACCCCTGTGATGGCGACGGCATAGCGGGGGAAATCGAGTCCGGCCCAGGTGAAGGCTTTCTTCGCCTCTAGCATCCCGTTTCTCGTCTCCTTCGTGCCGCCGCTTTTCGATATCACCACCACCAGCGTTTCCCGCAACGCATCGCCGAGTTCCGAGACCACCCGGTCCATCCCGTCGGGATCGGTGTTGTCGAAGAAGTAGGGACGCATCTTGTCGACCGTCCCTCCCAGGCTGTCCGCCACGAACTGGGGCCCCAGCGCGGAGCCGCCGATGCCGATCACCAGGAGACGGCTGAAGCGCGAGCCTCCGGGCGCTGTGACGGAGCCGCTGTGCACGCTCTCGACAAAGGAGCGGATCCTCGTGACGGTGGACTGGATCTCTGCGGCGAGCTCACCATCTGGCGCGAGTTCGGGCGCTCTCAGCCAATAGTGTCCTACCATGCGGCGCTCGTCCGGATTGGCGATACCTCCCCCCTCCAGAAGCGACATGGCCCGATACGCCTCCTGCATGCGCGGCTCCATTTCGGAAACGAAGCTGTCAGAAAAATTCATGCGACTTGTATCAAGGATGAGGCCGAGGTCACTGCATGCGCAGAGGCGCTCTTTGTAGCGCGCCCAGAGGGTCAGCTTATCCATGGTGGCTCCTTTTGTCGGATTGGATGTGACAGTAGGTCGGTGGGGCACAACTGCAGGTGGATCGCTTGAGACAGTGCGCGGGCAGACCCTGCCCGATCGACACGGGGCATAGTAGCACAGATTAGTGGTTATTCAAGTGAAGTGATAGCCCAATGCCATTCCTGGCAGAAGCACGCTCAATGCACCCCCCCATAACTCCCTTACCTCTTTTGAACATAGCGAGAGAAATGTTGTGCAGCAGGTGAACATCGCACGGCACGTTGGAGGGTGACCCGGGTCACACCCCTCTTTGCAAACTCCCGACAATACAACGCTTTTAAGGAACATTTTCCGATGGTACGGCTGTTGTAATAACACCGGCAATGGAAAAGAAAGTGGCGACCACGCCGAGAGGGGTTTCCGAAGAGGAGCCCCCGGATGGCTCAGCACAAAACGCAAGTGCGGGCGCTGCATCACGAATAGAGCGGATCAAGGAGGGTGTCATGGGATACAGATGCCGTGATGCAAAAGAGATGGCCGGAAACTCGGCGTTCCGTTGCGTTGAGGTGGTCCTGGTCAAGAAAGCGGGAGTCACGGAGCTTGAGGCCCCGGCCGAGGTGCTGGTGGTGGACAACCATTGGGACACGCTGCGCTACGTACAGGAAAACATGGACCAGTTCGTCTCCAACATGGTGCGGATGAAAAAGCTGGACGCAGCGAAAATATCGGAGGCAGACGCCAACATCGACGCGAGCGCCCGCCTCTTCGAGAAGAATCTCGGTCCCCTTTTTGTCCTCATCTCCGCGATGGCGAAGACGCATGTCATGGACAAGCTCTCCGGGTCGCTCAAAAAGGCGCTCCTTTTGATGGCCATGGAGCGCTACAACTGTGACATGGAGAGCATCTGCCGCGCCCTCGGGCTCACGCGGATGAAGCTCGACCGGGAGCTCAGCCGCTGCGGCCTGCTCCAGTTCGAGCCGGAGTCGGCTGCGGCCGTCGAGTGACTTTCCTCTCCCCGGCTCCCACGAATCGGGGGGCTTCGCCCCTGGCGACGGGGGCTCCAACCCGGCAGGACCCTCCCCATCGGGGTGAGGCGCTACTGAGAGTTGAGGTGGGAGGACGGGGTCGCAAAAAGGGCTCGACCCCCGCCTCAAAAGCCTCTGCAGCGGCGCTTCCTCCCCCCCACCACTCGCAGAAACCTCGGAAATGCCTTGAATTGTAGTGCGGGATTTGTTACAGTGCGCCGTCACTCCGGAGTGAATACACCATCGCGGACCATGCGCAATTTACTTGCGAGTTCCCCGCTCCCTACGCCCATTTTTCCGGCGCCCGGCGGTTCAGCCAGTCTAAGATTCGAGGCATGTTTATGGATGCAGCGCTTGCCCTCATTGGGGAAGACCTGAAGAATGTGGAATTGCAGTTTAAGAAGGACCTGCAGTCGGACGTACCGCTGATTCGCAAGGTGGGGGAGTATGTGCTTTCCAGTGGCGGAAAGCGCATCAGACCGGCCCTCCTTCTCCTCTCCGCGCAGCTTTGCGGCTACTTCGGCGAGCGCAGCGTTCCCCTTGCCAGCGTCGTCGAGTTCATCCACACCGCAACCCTTCTTCATGACGACGTCGTAGACAATGCGAACCTGAGAAGGGGCCTCGCCTCCGCCAACACCCTCTGGGGTAACGAGGCGTCCGTGCTCGTCGGCGATTTCCTCTTTTCCAAGTCCTTCTCCCTCATGGTCGCGGACGGCGACCTGCGGATCCTGAAGGCGCTCGCCGATGCCACCACCATCATCTCCGAAGGGGAAGTGCTGCAGCTCGTCTGCACCTCCGACCTCGACATCACCGTAGAGCGCTACCTTGAAGTCGTGCGCTGCAAGACGGCTATCCTCCTGTCGGCTGCCTGCGAAGTCGGCGCCATTCTCGGCGAGGTCTCGCCGGAACTGCGCCAGAATATAACGGATTACGGGATGGAACTCGGGGTCGCCTTCCAGCTCATGGACGACATCCTCGACTACACCGCCACCGAGGAGCAGTTTGGCAAGAGTATCGGCCACGACCTCGAGGAAGGAAAGATCACCCTCCCGCTGATCCACACCCTCAAGTGCTGCACCGCCGACGAGCGCGAGGTGATCGGGGGGATCGTGGAAAAGGACCTCCTCTCCGACGAGGACTTCGCCCAGGTCTTCGGCCTGGTGCACCGCTACGGCGGGATCGAGCACACCATAGAGGCCGCCCGCGGCCACGTGGCGCAGTGCAAGAAGCACCTGGAGGCGTTCCCGCCGTCTCCCGCCCGCGACGCCCTGGCGGAGCTGGCAGAATACGTCGTTACCCGCGCTAAATAACAGCAGCCGTTCCGTTATTTAACTGCCGTTGCCAATATTGGCACGAAATTTAGAGGGGCTCCCTGGCGCCGGCGCGGCCGGTCGGGGAGCCCCTCTTTCTATCTAACCATCCTTTCCCCTTGGCATCCTTACCATTTCCCTCTTCTCTCGCCGGGAAATCTGCAGCGCCCCCAATCTCTGGACCATTTTTTGCTATCTTAAGCGCCGTACAAGATTAGCACTGTGGAGGCTGGTGTGGGCGACGAGACGCGGATTCATTCATCCAATCTGGAACTGAACGGGGAAACCTTTACCATAGAGGTCTTCAGCAGCGCTTCAGGGCGCTTCTTTGCCAAAACGTGCCTTGGGGAGGGGGATGTCATTATCACGGACGGATCGACCCCCCATGACGTGCTGAAAAAGCATGAGGACCTCCTTCCGCTGGCGGTGGGGACCCGGGAAATCACCCAGAGCTACCTCGGGCTCCCGGTTCGGGGGAGAAGACTGAGGGCATAGCAGCGGCTGCCACACCCTCACCTACCTTACTCGTAACCGTTGCAGATGACCTCGAGGTGCCCGTCGTTGGGGCAGAATATGAGGCCATGCACCGGCACGTCACGCGGAATGAGGGGGCTGTCCCGGATGATTCCCACCACGCGGGAGACGTTCTCTTCCGGGCAGGAAAAGGCCCCGATCCACTGACCGAGCTCGGGGACCAGGGCGTCGATGGCGCTCTCCTCGATGCCGCGCGCCGTCATCCTCCCCCTCAGCGAGTCTATATCCACATCAGCCATGCCGCAGTCGCGGTGTCCGATCACGAAGATCTCCTCCACCCCCAGCATGAAAACCGCCGCCACGAGGCTGCGTATCACCCCGCCGTTCGGGTCGATGACGGTATTCCCCGCATTCTTTATCACCTTGGCGTCGCCTCGGCTGATCCCCATCGCCGGCTCCAGGAAGTCGACGAGCCTGGTATCCATGCAGGTGAAGATGGCGAACTGTTTTTGCGGGTTCTTCGGGAGCGGGGGGAACGCTCCCGGGCGGACAAACTTGCTGTTTGCCTCCAGTATTCTCTCGAGCAGCGTATCCGACATATGGTGTCGATCTCCTTTTCTTTTCTTCGTGTAGCAGCCGCCACAGGCGGCTGTCCGGCCGGTCAAAATTATCATTAAGGGTGAAATCTTACCACTCTTTTTCTGTCCTTCCGGAAGTTCCCGAGATCACAGCGGAGCATGACCGTAGGTACGTTCCAACGAAGCGCCGCACGAGACCTCACGTCCCCCCCCTTTTTGTGGAGGCTCATCCGGGAATTCCGGGGAAGCTGGGTACATAGCTCAAAGCACTGCAGAAGGCGTAACGTTCCCCCCTTCGCGAAGGGTCTTCCGGGAATTCTGGGGAACGTGCTACAAAGAATCCGGGTGCCCCCACGCTGGAGCGTAGGCATCTTGCCTGCGATGGCGGCGCAGCCGCCACAGACCGCGCGGCTGGCGCCGCGGTACAGGCTGGGAAGCCTGTGCTCCAGCGCGGCGCCACTAGTGTCCCCTCACGTCAACGGAAGCGACCGGGCTGAATTCCCGGAATTCCCGGATGAACCTTCAGGAAGGGGGGGCAGGGGGGATTTGATCTTCAACTCTCCTCCAGAACCGCACCCCGTTTAACAGTACATCTCGGTCGTCTCGAACCGCAGTGCTGCCACAGCCTCAAGATCAACATCAACGAGATAGGCCCCACCACTTTTTGCAAAGCGGAATCAAACAAACTGCTTGAGACCACAGCAGTTGCGCACTTTGCAGGACGGTCCTGGCCAAGCCAAATCCCCCCTGTCCCCCCTTCGCAAAGGGGGGGACGCGAGGCCTCGTGCGTCCTTCATAGGAACATACTGCGGCTCCTCCGGACTTCCCGGATGGACCTTCGCATAGGGGGAACGCAAAGGCCACTCCCCTCGAATTGGCGTGCACCTCGTCTCCTCAGCTTCCCCTGGGAGAAGGAAGTAGAGTCGGCCCCATTCTTCCAGCCACGAGGCCGCTCCGCCCCTGCGCCCCGCGCAAACAAATGGGTTGTGCTGTCCTGACAAATAGGTTAAAAATTGCTGCAAGAGATACTGCACAGTTAGGACGACGATGCCCCAGAAAATTCTCATTGTGGATGACGACAGTTCCTTTCGCCGGGTCCTCGAATACAACCTGCAGCAGGAAGGGTATGAGGTCCATACAGCCGCCGACGGCGAGAAGGGGCTCGCACTCTTTGGCGAACTCAATCCCCCCCTGGTCATCACCGACCTGAAGATGCCCGGGATGAGCGGGTTTCAGCTCCTCTCGGCGGTGAAGGAGCGCTCTCCAGCCACCGTGGTGATAGTCCTTACCGCCTTCGGCGCGATCGATACGGCGGTGGAGGCGATGAAGCTCGGCGCCTTCGACTATCTCACCAAGCCGGTGAACCGCGAAGAGCTGAAGCTCACGGTGGCAAAGGGGCTGCAGCTTCAGGGGCTCTCGGAGGAGAACCGGCTGCTCAAGCAGGAGCTCTCCGAGAAGGTCGACTTCAGGAACATCGTCGGCATCTCCAAGGCTATGGAGTCTGTTTTCGCAGTTGTGCGCAAGGTCGCGGACACAGAGGCCACCGTCCTTATCACCGGGGAGTCGGGAACGGGGAAGGAGCTCGTCGCCCGCGCCATCCATGCAGGCTCCTCCCGGCGCAATGCCCCCTTTGTGGCGGTAAACTGCGCCGCCATCCCCCGCGACCTCCTGGAGAGCGAACTCTTCGGCCACCTGAAGGGGGCCTTCACCGGGGCGATCCGGGACAAGGCGGGGAAGTTCCAGCTCGCAGAGGGGGGCACCATCTTTCTCGACGAGGTCGGCGACCTCCCCCTCGATCTCCAGCCAAAGCTCCTGCGCGTGCTGCAGGAGCGGGTCGTGGAGCCGGTGGGGGGGCGCGGCGAGGAAAAGCTGGACGTTCGCGTCCTCGCAGCAACGAACGCCGAACTGGAGCAGTCGATCGCGCAGGGAAAATTCCGTGAGGACCTCTTCTACCGCCTCTCGGTGATCCCCCTGGAGCTCCCCCCCCTGCGGCAGAGGCCCGAGGACATCGAGCTCCTCGTGCGCTACTTCACCTCCAAGTACGGCGGCGAAGGGGTGACCTTCTCGCGCGATGCGCTGGAAGAGCTGCAGCGCTACAGCTGGCCTGGAAACGTGCGGGAGCTGGAAAATACGGTCGAGCGCCTTCTCATCATGAGAAACGGCAACGTGATAGGGAGAGAGGAGCTGCCGGAGAAGATCACTGCGTCACCGGTGAAGACGGAGGGGAATCGCCTCCCGCCGGGGGGATATTCGCTGGAGCAGCTGGAGATGGAGGTGGTCCTCGAGGCGCTGGAGCGCAACGGCTGGAACCAGACCGCTGCGGCGCGTTTCCTGAGGATTCCGCGTCACACCCTTATTTACCGCATGGAGAAGTACAATATAATGCAGCAGGGGAGGAAAAAATGAAGCTTTGGTGGATCCGGGCGCTCTTTTGCGTCACGCTGGCGCTTTCCGGTTGTTCACGCAGCGAGGCCCCCGCTATCGAAGGTAACGCGGCGCCGGACTTCACGCTGAAGGACCTGAGCGGGCGCGACGTCTCCCTTTCCTCCCTGAAGGGGAAGGTGGTGCTGGTGAATTTCTGGGCGACCTGGTGCCCCCCCTGCCGCGAGGAGATCCCCTCCATGGTGCGGCTCAACAAGGGGATGGACGGTCAGCCGTTCCAGATGCTGGCAATATCGGTGAATGACGGAGGGAAGAAGGAAGTTGACCCCTTCCTGAAAGACTCGAACACCGTCCTCCCGGTCCTGCTGGACGCGGACCAGAAGGTCGCCAAACGGTACGGCACGACGGGGGTGCCGGAGACTTTCGTCGTGGACAAGAAGGGTATCATAGTAAAGAAGGTTATCGGGCCGTTGGAGTGGGACAGACCAGAGGTGGTGGGAGCGCTGAAGGAGCTCGCCGCGAAGTAGCGGGGAGCCTGCGGCCGGTACGGACGGGAGGGGAGCATGCCAGGAAACGAAATAACCATGATCGGGGCGTTTATCGCCGGGCTCCTCTCTTTTCTCTCGCCGTGCGTGCTCCCGCTTATCCCGTCCTACATCACCTATCTTACCGGCCTCTCCTTTGCCGACCTGCAGGCTGAGCACCCCACCCACAAGGTGAGGCAGCAGACGGTGCTGCACTCTCTCCTCTTCATCGCCGGCTTCACCTTTGTCTTCGTGCTCCTCGGTGTCTCCGCGACCCTCATCGGCGGTTTCCTGCAGTCGCACATGACGGCTATCCGCAGGGCAGGCGGGGTGCTGATCGTCCTCTTCGGGGCGCACGTCAGCGGAGTGCTCAACATCGGGTCGCTCTTGGGGGAAAAGCGACTGACGATCCACCGCAAGCCGGCGGGGTATACCGGGAGCTTTCTCGTGGGGATCGCCTTTGCCGCCGGATGGACCCCCTGCATCGGACCGGTCCTCGCATCGATCCTCATGGTCGCCGCCACGGAGGAGACGGTGACGCGCGGAGTCGTACTCCTTCTCGCCTACTCCATGGGTCTTGCCATTCCCTTTTTCCTCTCCGCTCTCGCCATGCACCAGTTCCTGGTGCTTTTCGCCCGCTTCAAGCGGTACATACGCCTCTTCGAGATCATCACCGGTATCTTCCTGATGATCGTGGGGGTGCTCCTCTTTACCAATTACCTGACCATTTTCAGCAGATACATGAGCTCCTTGTACGGCGAGTAGCGCCGCAGGAGGAAGATCCCGGCCGCTGCACGAATCGCAGCTTCATCGATCTGGAAGAAAGGAGACGCGGTGGGGCAGCCAAGGATGGTGATACAGCTGGCAGTGGCTGATCTCGGGGCGACGCAGGCTTTTTACGAGGGGATCCTCGACATGCCGGTGGAGCGCGCCCTGACCCCTCCCGGTGCGCCGGAGCATCTGGTGATGGAGTGGGAGGGGGCACAGGTAATCTTCGTCGAGGAGGCGGACGTGTTGAGGGCCCATCCGGTGCTGATCGACCGCCTCACCAGCTTTCCGAAAGGGGTGGGGATGACGCTGCACCTGACGGTAACCGGGATCGAGGAGATTTATCTCGCCCTGCAGGAGGAGGAACTCGATCTCCTGTATCTCCTGGAGAAAAAGCCGTACGGCACGCTGGAATTGTGGTGTTTTGACCCGGACGGATATCTGGTCGTGCTGGAGGAGAGGGTAGGGGGGGAACGAAGGGGCGGCGGAGCCCGCTGAAGAGAGGCTCATCGGGGGTGGCACGAGGCCTCGCGTCCCCCCCTTTGCGAAGGGTCTTCCGGGAATTCTGGGGAACGCGCTACAAAGAATTCGGGTGCCCCCACGCTGGAGCGTAGGCATCTTGCCTGCGATGGCGGCGCAGCCGCCACAGACCGCGCGGCTGGCGCCGCGGTACAGGCTGGGAAGCCTGTGCTCCAGCGCGGCGCCACTAGTGTCCCCTCACGTCAACGGAAGGGACCGGGCTGAATTCCCGGAATTCCTGGATGAACCTTCGCAAAGGGGGGAACATTTGGCCTTCTGCAGTGCTTCGTGGCAATGTACCTACGCTCCCCCGGAATTCTCGGATGAGCCTGAAAAAAGGGGACAGAGAAAGGGGACAGGCTGCAGAAAAAACAGCCTGTCCCCTTTGGTTTTTCCACTCCTCCGCGCGATAGCGCGGGGGGCGGGGGCTACGGTGCGCTGAGGGAAATGACGCTGCTTCCCTCTCCGCCGGGATTTTGTACCTGCAGCCTGTGCTCCTTCGCCGTCGGATCGTAGGGGTAGCGCTGGTAGATGAGCTGCTCGCATCCGATATAGATTACCCTGTCACGGTCCCCCACCGCCGGCCTCCCCGAACCGACCTTGTCGCCATCGACCACGAGGACGGAGTCGCTGGTGAAGTTCCTGCCGCTGATGATCAGCTCGTAGAAGTTCACGAAGTCGTTCCCGACGGTGATGTTGAAGATCTCCGGCTTTCCCTCTATGTAGAGGGCGGCGGACCCCGATACCGCCTCCGAAGGGTTCTTTACCTGCACCTGATGCAGCCCCCCTGCGACGCCGGGGGCTGTGAACGATATGGAGTCGGACGAAATGAAGCGGGTGCCGATCGCTCCGCCGTCGAAGATGACCTGGCTCCCCGGTAAGAAGTTCTTGCCGAGCACCGTCACCTCACGTTCGCGCCCCCTCGCGCACTGGTACACCGTCTCCGGGGTGAGCCCCGCGACGACCGGCTTCAACGGCTGGATCAGGAAGTTGTACGGCTTGCTCGTGGAGCCGTCCTCCCGCTTCAGGAAGAGGGCGTAGAGCCCCGGCGCCAGATCCGGTATGTCCACCGAGAGGAGCTTCGGGTTGATGACCCGGGTGGGGAGTTGAGAGCTGCCGAGGAAGGCGACCGTGCGGTCGGTGAATCCCGTTCCGCTCATGGTGACGGTCATACCCGGCTCCGCCTGGGCCGGGATTATGCTCAGTACCGCGATCGCAGGAAGCTTTTCGGCGCCCCCCTTTTTGGCGGTCTGGGCGTGTGCTGCCGGGATGGTGAGGGAAAGGAAAAGGGTGACGAGGACGGCACTCAGGCGATGCATGCTGGTTCTCCTCCTGTCTCAAGCCGGCGCGCAGCCGGTAAAAATCATTGCAAAGGAAATCTATCGCAAAGGTGCGGGTTTAATTAGATCATGCACCTCTACCTTGTCAACTCTCCACGGTGAGGCAGAGCCAGATACCGGCCATGAGGAAGATGAAGTTGGTCGCCCACGCCGCCACCACCGGGGGGAGGACCCCCGCCTGTCCGAAGGAGAGGATGACGGAGTTGATGATGGTGTAGAGAAAGCCGATGGCCAGAGAAACTCCTATGCCGACCGCTATCCCGCTGGAGCGGCTGCTGCGCAGGCTGAAGGGGATCCCCAGGAAAGCCATGATCGCCGAGCTGAAGGGAAGGGCGATCCTGCCGTGCATCTGGGCGAGGTACCGCGTCGGGTCGTACCCTCCGGCCTGCAGTTTGTCGCAGTAGCGCCTGAGCTGCTCGATCGTCATGTTGTCCGAGTATTTTCCCAGCACCTTCAGGTCGTCCGGAAGGAGATTCAGGGGGGCGTGCAGCGAGGAGACGGTTTTGGTGCCGCTCGGCTCGCCGGAGCGGATGTCGCGCACGACCGCGTCGCTGAAGACCCAGCCGCTGGAGGTGAGGATGCCGCTTGTGGCATCGACCCGCCGGGTGGGGGTGAGGCTCCTGTCGAGCTCCCACAGCGTGATCCCTTTCAGGGTGCTCGTTTCCGGGTCGAAGAGCGCCGCCCTGAGGATCGTCCCCTGGTCGCGGTACCAGATGTTGTGCTGCCGGAAGAAGGTGCTCGGGTTCTTCTTTTCTATCAGCACCTGCTGGATGTAGCTCCTCTGCGCGAAGCTCTTCGGGAGCACGAGCTCACCGATAAAGAGGGAGAGGATGCTGATGATGAGGGCGAGGAAGAGGATCGGGCTGCTGATCCGGGTAAGGCTCACGCCGCACCCGCGCATGGCGGTGAGCTCGCTGTTCATCGACAGGGTGCCGAGGGTGAGCAAGGTCGCCATGAGGACCGCCAGGGGCGCCGCCTGCCCCACGATCTCCGGGGTTTTCCACAGGAAATAGAGGGCTGTGTGGTACCAGTGGGCGCCGGCGCGCGTGAAGCGGGCTATGCGCTCCATGAAGTCCACGACGAGGTAGATCGCGGTGAATGCGCCGAGGCACAGGGCGAAAAAGCGCAGGTAGATCTGCGCGACATACATATTAAGAATTCTCATCCCCGACCCCTCCTGGAGAAGCGTGCCCGGAACCGGCGTACGAGGGAGCCGAAGAACTGGGTCAGCGGCAGCGGCTCCTCCTCGGCGGTCTTCTTGAAGAGGTAGAGCGCGAGGGCCAGGAAAAGGACGTTGGGGCCCCAGCTCGAGACGAAGGCGGGGACGATCTCGCGCTGCCCCAGCGTCTTGAAGCCGGAAAGCGCGATGTAGTACAGGAGGAGCACCGCGATGCTGAGGGAAAATCCTGCCGCCTTCCCGGAGCGCTTGTTCTGGATCCCGAGCGGCATGGCCAGCAGTGTGAACACGAAGCAGGAGAATGGCAGCGCCAGCCTGTTGTGGAACTCGAGCCGCATGTCGAGGAGCTCCTTTTTGGAGAAGCTCCCCTTCGGGTGCCTCAGCTCGGCGAGGGTCATCTCCGTCTCGTTCCTTTCGTGGGCCTTTTCCTCCTTGTTGAGGGAGACCCGCAGGTTGTACTCGGCAAACTGCACCATCTTGTAATCGCCCTTCCCCTGGGTGCGGTGGATGCTCCCATCCTGCAGGTGGAACTCCATCGATTTCTGCTTCGGGTCGGCAATGAGTGCGCCCCGTTTGGCAAAGACCGTCGCCGGCTCCTTCGAATCCCGCTCGTCGTGGATGATCACGCCGGCCAGCGTCTGGCGCTTCGGGTCGATTTCATCGGCATAGATCACCATGCCGGGGAAGGTGTCGTTGAACACCTTCTCCTTTATCACCACCCCCGCGCTCGACTGCGCAATCTTCACAAAGAGCGTCTTGAAGGCGGAATTCCCCCATGGCACACCGTACATGGTTACTGCCGCACACCCGATCGTGGTGATGAGCGCGAAGATCATCGGGGGGGGGAGGAGTCCGTACAGGCTGATGCCGCAGCTTTTCATGGCGGTGATCTCGCTGTCCCCGGAGAGCCTGCCGAAGGCGAGAAGCACCGCCAGGAGAAGCGCCATGGGAAGCGTGAAGAGCCAGAAGGAGGGGAGAAGGTAGGTAATGAGCCGGAGGACGTCCGTGAAGGGGACCCCTTTTTCCACCACCATCTCGGCGAGCTTCAGGAACCTCCCCATCAGGAGGACGAAGGTGAAGGTGATCATTCCCACCAGGAAAGGAGCGGGGATCTCACTGAAGATGTAGCGCTGCAGGGTCTTTTTCATGAAGTCCTGCATCTTACATCAGTACGATAGGGAAGTAAATAGCCGGGGCCAGAGCTGCCGGCGCGTATGCGAAGGTTCATCTGGCGATCTTGGGAGCTAGGAGTTTTTTCACGAAGTGCTAGACGAGGCCTCGGGTCCCCCCCTTTGCGAAGGGGGGACAGGGGGGATTTGACTTGGCCAGGACCGTCCTGCAAAGTGCCGCAACTCCTGTGGTCTCAGCATTTTGTTTGATCCAGTTTGGTAAAACTGCTGGGCCTATGTCCTTGATCTTTAGAACTGCCGCAGCACTGCGTTTCGACGACCGAGATGTACTCTTAAACGGGCTGCGGTTCTGGAGGATACTTGAAGATCAAATCCCCCCTGCCCCCCCTTCGCAAAGGGGGGAACGTTGGGCCTTCTGCAGTGCTTCGTGGCAGTGTACCGACGCTCCCCCGGAAGTCACGGATGAACCTTCGCAAAGGGGGGAACGTAAGGCCTCGCCTCTCCTTGATAACGCACAGGTCCTTGCTTCCCCGCAACTCCCGGATGAATCTTCCCGAGGGGGAGATGCGCCCTTGCTGTCGCGTCGGTGTCAATGGTTGCCACGTTGCCGGCTTTTTTCTTTACCTCGACAATCTCTTTAAGGTAAAAGGGATGCATGGAAAACAAGGACATTATAAAAAAGGCCCTGCTCTTCTCCGGACTGGCGGACGAATATCTCGCCGAAGTCGCCGAAATCGCGGTACGTCGCCCCTTTGCCAAGGGGGAAACCCTCTTCACCGAAGGGGAGAAGGCGGAAGGATTCTACCTCCTCGCCAAGGGGGCGGTGAAGCTCTGCAAGATCTCCCCCGACGGCCGCGAGAAGGTGCTGCACATGGTCCACGCGGTGGAGACCTTCGCGGAGGCCGCCTTCTTCGGTGACGGCAGCTACCCGGCGGAAGCGAAAGGGGTGGAGCGGGGGGAGGCGCTGTACTTCCCGCGCGACGCCTTCATGGGGCTCCTGGAGCGCAATCCCCGGTTTTCACTGAACCTCATCGCCTCACTCTCCGTTCTGCTGCGCCGCTTCGCCCGGCAGATCGAGGAGCTATCTTTCGCCGATGCACCGGCCCGTCTCGCCTCGTACCTCCTGGAGCTTGCTGAGCGCAAGTCCACGAGCTACCAGGGGCGCACCTATCTGGAACTCGACATGCGCAAAGGGGAGCTTGCCTCCAGACTCGGCACCGTCAGCGAGACCCTTTCGCGCACCTTCCGGAAGCTGAAGGATGAAGGGGTCATCGAGGTCGACGGGAGTCGCGTGGTGATCCTCGATATGGAGAAGCTGCGGCTGGTCTCCGGCAAGTAGGTACACTCTTCCAGCCGCCACCGACCGCGGTGGCGGCATTTCAACCCCTTCCTCCCGTTCACATTTCATTGGCGACAACTCCTCTCACGACTCATTTCCCATCCCACCCCATATACGATCCTTTCCGAAGAGCTGCACCCGCGCCGGTCGCTCCACTGCCGTTTTCCGTTTTTCCCGCCCACAACATTCACTATTTTATTAATTAACAATTATATTAAAATTCTCACTTTTCTGTTGCCATCGAAAACCCTGCTGATATACTTCTGCCGTTTCGGGAGTGCCCCTTCGACCTAATATCGCGCCTGAAATCGCCCCGGCAGCAGCACACCCTCCCCCCGCTCCCTGCGGGTTGCCAGTGTCTCGTCTCCGGTGGTAAATTATTATTTCCACGACATTTTTTCTTTATGCGGGGAGGGGTCCGTGCAGCCGGGGAGACACTTCTTCCCGGGATGCCGGACCTTCCCTTGAGCCCGGCCGGGCTCAGCGCGACCGGAGGTCCCTTGGACTGGGAATGCTGTTGGAGTTACGGGGAGATTTCCCCCGAGCAGTGCCCCTACATCGGTGAAGGTGAGGAGGACTTGTGCCAGTCCCATCGGCGCAGGGTGGTGGAGAAGTGCGTCGATTGTCCCCGTTTCAAGAACGACCTGGCACGGATGAAGGAGATGGGGTTCCCCCTTGCGGACGTCATCCCCTACATCCTCAGCGAATTTCAGGAGCACAAGGCCCAGATGGGGACGGTTCTCGGCTTCCTGAACAGCAAGAACCGCGAGTTCCGATTCCTGCGCGAGGTCGGTCTCGTGCTGCAGACGTCGCTCAACCTGGACGAGGTCCTCTCGGTCGCCATGACCGCCATCACCGCGGGGAAGGGGTTCGGCATGAACCGCGCCTTCCTGCTCATGACGGACAAGGAGAGGCAGAACATAAAGGGGTACCTCGGCGTCGGCCCGAAGGACTACGAGGAGGCCTGGCGTACCTGGGACGATATCGGGCGCAGCAAATTCACCCTGAAGGAGATGGCGAAGAACTTCCAGAAGACGAAGCTCTCCTCCGAGAAGGTGAAGTTCCACGACATCCTGGAGCAGCTCACCGTCCCCCTCTCCGATCAGGGGCACATCTTCAACAGGGCCCTCAAGGGGAAGAAGCCGATTCTCGTGGAGAACGCGCTCAACAACCCGGAGCTCGACCGGGGACTGGCCCGCATCCTCGGGGTGGACACCTTCCTGATCATGCCGCTCATCTCCCGCAACCGGCGCATCGGGATCATCATCGCGGACAACTGCATCACCCACAAGCCGATCACCCTGCAGGACATGCAGTCGCTGGAAACCTTCGCCTTCCCCGTCGCCTTTGCCCTCGAGCGCGCCTCCCTCTACGAGCGGCTCCAGGAGGAGGTGGAGAAGCAGAAGCTGGCGAATCTGAAGCTCCGGGAGCAGCAGACCCTCATCGTGAAGATGGAGAAGATGGCGCTGGTGGGGAAGATCACCTCCAGTATCGCCCACTCCATCAGGAATCCCCTCATGGTGATCGGCGGCTTCGCCCGCACCCTTCTGAAGGGGACAGCCGAAAAGGATGAGCGGCGCGCCCACCTGGAGCTCATCGTGCGCGAGACGAAGCAGCTCGAGGAGGTGCTCGCCGAGGTCTTGAGCTACTCGGAGAGCCTGCACCCGGTGCTCGACCTCTGGGACGTGAACGAGCTGGTGGTGAATTCGCTGGACGAGCTCGCCCCGGCCCTGGAGGAGGCGGGGATGCACGCGGTGCGCCACCTTTCCCCCGAGCTTCCGATGGTGCGCATGGACTACAAGCAGATCGACTACTGCGTGCGGGCCATCGTCTCCACCTCCCTTTCCGCCATGGAGCGGGGGGGGACCCTGAAGGTGGAAACGCTCACCGAGGGGGATGAAGTACTTATCCGCATAAGCGACGACGCGCCCCCCCTCTCGGAGTCCGCACTGGAGGCGCTCACCACGCCCTTTTTCGTAACCCAGCAGATGGGGGAGGGGGTCGGATTGTCCCTTTGCAAGACGATCCTGGAGCGGCACGGCTCCAACTTCTCCGTCGCCACCCGCCCCGAAGGGGGGAACAGCTATACGATCACACTTGCAATCAGAAAGGAGAACCCATGACATGGCAAAACTTCTTGTAGTAGACGACGAGGCTAACATCAGGCTTCTTTACGCGCAGGAACTGACGGACGAGGGGTACGAGGTGGTGACGGCGGCGTCGGCCCTGGAGGCGGTGGAGAAATTCCGCGACGGCTCCTTCGACCTCGTCATCCTGGACATCAAGCTGAAAAACGAGAGCGGCATCGATCTGCTGCAGCGGATCGTGAAGGAGCGCCATGCCCTGCCCGTGATCCTTTGCACCGCCTTTTCCTGTTACAAGGACGATTTCTCCGCCTGGCTCGCCGACGGCTACGTGGTGAAGTCGAGCGACATGCAGGAGCTGAAGGACGAGATCCAGCGGGTGCTTGCGAAGAAGAACCGCGCGGCTTAAGGTACGGCGCGGGAACGTAGAAAAGTGAACCGACCACAACCCGACTACACACACGAAGGAGCCACTGATCTATGAAAGCTGTCATTATGGCGGGGGGCTTCGGCACCCGTATGCAACCGCTGACCTGCAACCTCCCGAAGCCGATGGTTCCCCTGATGAACCGCCCTATCATGCTGCACATAGTAGAACTCCTGAAGAAGTACGAGATCACGGACCTCGTGATGCTTCTGTACCACCAGCCGAGCGTCATCAAGAACTTCTTCAGGGACGGCGCCGACTTCGGTGTGAAGATCACCTACGTCACCCCTCTAGAGGACATGGGGACGGCGGGGGCGGTGAAGTACGCCGAGAAGTACCTGGACGACCGCTTTCTCATCATAAGCGGCGACCTGCTCACCGACTTCAACCTGCAGGAGGTTGTGGACTTCCACACCTCCAACAACGCGCTCGCCACCATCACCCTTACCTCGGTGAAGGACCCGCTCCAGTTCGGCGTCGTCATCACGGACAAGGAGAAGAGGATCACCCAGTTTCTGGAGAAGCCGGGGTGGGGCGAGGTGATTTCGGACACCATCAACACCGGGATCTATGTCCTCGAGCCGGAGATATTCAAATACATCCCGCAGGGGGAGAATTTCGACTTTTCCCAGGACCTCTTCCCCCTCCTTCTGAAGAACCAGGAGGGGCTGTACGGCTTCACGGTGCAGGGGTACTGGCGCGACATCGGCAACACCGACTCCTACCGCGAGGCGCACCACGACATCCTGAAGGGGCTGGTGAACGTGCGCATCGACGAGCCGAAGAAGGATCTGGTGGGGAAGGATCTGCGCATCGGCTCCGACGCCCGGCTGGCGGAGACGACCCTCATGGAGGGGACGGTCGTGGTGGGCGACAACACCCAGGTGCATGCAGGCGCCCAGATCAAGGACAGCGTGATCGGCCGGAACTGCACCATCGAGGGGGGGGTGAAGCTCAATCGCAGCGTGATCTGGGATAACGTCTACGTGAAGAAGGGCGCCAGCGTCAATGACTGCGTGATCTGCAACAACGTGAGCGTTGGGCAGGGGGTCGTCATGGAAGAGGGGGGTGTGGTTGCTGACGATACCTCCATCGGGGAGGAGTCGTACGTGAAGCCGGACGTAAAGATCTGGCCCCGCAAGGTCATCGAGTCCGGCGCCACGGTCACCGGGAATCTCATCTGGGGTGAGCGCTGGAAGAAGTCCCTCTTTGAGGGGGAGATGATCAGGGGGCTCACCAACATCGAGCTCACCCCCGAGTTCGTGGCGAAGCTCGGCTGCGCCTACGGCACCTCGCTGCCGAAAGGAAGCCACGTCCTCGTCGGGCGCGACGCCACCCTCTCCTCCCGCATGCTGAAGAGGAGCTTTCTCGGGGGGATTCTCTCCGCCGGTGTGAACGTGCGCGACGTGAAGATGATCCCGCTGCCGGTCCTGCGCTACAAGCTGCGCACCTTCGGCGAGGTCGGCGGGGTGCACTTCAGGCAGGCGAACAACGATCCGACCTCCACGGAGATCGTCTTTCTCGACGCGGACGGCCTCGATTTCTCCAGCTCCATGGGGAAAAACGTGGAGCGTATCTTCTACAAGGAGAACTTCCGGCGCGCGCACCACATGGAGCCGGGGGGGATCTCCGAGCTCCCGCACGTGGTCGATTTCTATCGCGAGGGTTTCTTCCGGGGGATAGACCTCGACCTCATGAAGCGCCTGAATTCGAAGGTGGTGATCGACTTCAACCACTCCCCGGCGGGGCAGATCCTCCCCCCGATCCTCACGGAGATGGGGTGCGAGGTCATAGGTCTCAATACCTATCTGGACGAGCAGCGCGGCTCGAAGCGCGCGGAGGAGAAGCCGGAGAGCCTCCAGCAGCTCGCGAAGATCGTGGTGACGCTGGAGGCGTGCGCCGGCTTCTGGGTCGACCCGACGGTGGAGGAGGTCGTGCTGGTGGACGAGACCGGGGCGATCTACTCTCCGGCGCAGCTTCTCCCCCTCATGGTGGCCCTCACCCTGCGGCGCGGCTGGAAGGGGGCGTTCGTGGCGCCGGTCTCCGCTCCCTCGATTCTCGAGCAGATCACCGCGGAGCACGGCTGCTCGGTGCGCCGCACGAAGAGCGCCGAGCGTTCCATGATAGAGGCTGCCTTCTCGCCGGAGGTCGTGCTGGCGGGGACGATGGGAGGACGCTTCGCCTTCCCCCGTTTCCAGGCGGCCTTTGACGGGATGTTCACCATCGCGAAAACGCTGGAACTCGCAGCCTCCGCCGGCACCCCCCTCTCCGAGGTCATGGAGGACCTGCCGAAGCGCACCTTCCTGCAGGGGAAGATACCGTGCGTCTGGGAGATGAAGGGGGGAGTCATGCGCAAGATGAGCGAGGACAGCCTCGACAAGGAGGCGAGCTTCATCGACGGCATAAAGATAAGTGTGGGAGAGGACTGGATTCTCGTGCTGCCGGACCAGTACAACCCGGTGATCCATCTGGTGGCGGAGGCAAGGGAGCCGAGGAACGCGCAGAAGCTCATGGATGAGTACCGCCAGAAGGTGGAGCGGTGGAAAAAGGAGCTGCAGGGAGCTACTCCCTGACGTCCCGAGCCCCCCTTGCCGGCGAGGGGGGCTGTTTCATGTCATCTTTCCGCTCTGGTCCGCCCCCACCATCACCCCTCCGGCACGGTGAGGGAGCCTGATCGGGAAAACGCATCCCACGGGGTTATCGATGGCCGACCCGCTCTACGTATCGTTCCTGTGGCACATGCACCAGCCGTATTACAAGGACCCGGTGCGCGGTGAGTACCTCCTCCCCTGGACCTATCTCCACGCGGTGAAGGACTACTACGACATGCCGTGCATCGTGGAGAGCGTCCCCGGTGCGAAGGCGGTCTTCAACCTCGTCCCCTCCCTCTTGCTGCAGATTGCGGAGTACGCCGCGGGGGAGGCGAAGGATCCCTTTTTGATACGCGGCGCCATGCCGCCGGCGGATATGAGCGAGGAGGAGCGCCTCTTCGTGCTGGAGAACTTTTTCTCCGCGAACCGCCAGAGGATGATCGAGCCGTACCCCCGCTACCTGGAGCTCTACTGCCTTGCCGGAGACGGGGCCGGGAGGGGGGCGCGGGAGCGGCTGCGGGCGTTGCGCGATCAGGACCTTCTCGACCTCCAGGTGTGGTTCTTCCTCGCCTGGACCGGTGAGGCCGCGCGGCGGCGCTACCCGGAGATCCGCGAGCTGGTACGGAAGGGGAAGAACTTCAGCGAGGGTGACAAGGAGCTCCTCTTCGACCGGCAGCGCCAGCTTCTTTCCGAGATCATCCCGCTGTACAGGAGGCTTCACGAGGAAGGAAAGATCGAGATCTCCGTGAGCCCCTTCTTTCATCCGATCCTCCCCCTTTTGTGCGACATGCGCAGCGCGCGGGTCGCCATGCCGAAGGTGCGGCTCCCTTCCCGGCGCTTCGAGCATCCGGAGGATGCCCGGCAGCAGGTCTCGTCGGGGATCGCCCTTTTCCGGGAAACCTTCGGCTTCTCCCCCGCCGGGATGTGGCCCTCCGAGGGGTCGGTGAGCGACGCCGCACTGGGGGTGATGCGGGAGTGCGGCATCCGCTGGGGCGCCAGCGACGAGGGTGTGCTGGCGCACTCTCTCCAGGGGGGGCTGGGGAAGGACCGGGAGGCGCTGTACCATCCGTACTCGTATCAGGATGGCGCGCTTTCCCTCTTTTTCCGTGACCACGCGCTCTCCGATCTGATCGGCTTCACCTACTCGCAGTGGGATACGGAGAGGGCGGTGGCGGACTTCGTGTCGCGGGTGCGGGAGGTGCGGCAGCGGCTCCCGGGAAGCACGGTCGCCCCCGTCATACTGGACGGGGAGAACGCCTGGGAGTACTTCCCGGAGAACGGCCGCCCGTTCCTGACCCGTCTCTACCAGTCGGTGGCGGCGACCCCCGGTCTCGAACTTGCCACCTTCTCCGAGGTGCTGGAACGGGTCCCGGCGCGCAGGCACCTGGGGAGCGTGCATCCGGGGTCCTGGATCAACGCGAACTACGGGATCTGGGTCGGGCATCCGGAGGAGAATCTGGCCTGGGACCTGGTGGAGGAGGCAAGGGAAGCGGCGCGGCAGCATGCGCCGGAGGTGGCGGGGGTGCTCGCCGGGGGGAGCTCCGAGAGCGTGCTGGCGCGGGAAGTGTGCCGGGAGCTCTTCGCCGCCGAGGGGAGCGACTGGTTCTGGTGGTACGGGGACGATCACTTTTCCGCCCACAGCGGGATCTTCGACCTCCTCTTTCGGCGTCACCTGATGAGCGTGTACCGGCTCCTTGGTCTGGAAGTGCCGCACGCGCTCTTCGAGCCGATCAAGAAGCACACCCCGGCCGGCCTGGTGCGGGAGCCGGCCGCCCTCATCACGCCGCAGATCACCGGGATCGTCGCCGACTACTTCGAGTGGCTCGCCGCGGGGCTCTTCGATCTCACGAAGCAGTTCTCGGCGATGCACGCCGGCGAGAGCGTGCTGCAGTCGTTCTTTTACGGCTTCGACGAGCACGATCTCTTCTTCCGCATCGACGGCGTGCAGTCGCTGGACCGGACCTTCCGGGAGGGGGACATCCTTTCCCTGTACCTGATCCACGGCCGCGAATTTCGGCTCGACATGGAGGTCGGCGCGCACGAGGGGGAGCTGCTGGTAAAGGGGGAGAACGGATGGAGCGGGTGCGGCTCGCGCTGCCGCTATCGCATCGCGCGTATCGCCGAGGCCGCCGTCAGCGTGCAGGCGCTCGCCCTTTCCCCCGGCGACAAGCTCTTTGGCTATCTTACCTTGACGCGCGAGCGGGAAGAACTGGGGCGCTGGCCCGTCGACACCCCCCTCCCGCTGAAATACGCCGGTCCGGAGCTGGAGACGGAGACCTGGGTGATCTGAGCGGAGCCTTCCCGCGGCCGTCGCGGAAAGGAGCAATATGTTAGCGTCTTCGGTCCCCCCCTCCCCCGACGGGAGGGGGACAGGGGGAGGGTGAAGCTGCCATCTTTGAAGTGGTGGCACCTTCCCCCCCACCCTGTCCCTCCCCCGCAAGGGGGGAGGGGACGTTCCAGCGCGGCTCCCCAAAGGCCGGCGAGGGAGCTGACTTTTCAAGGCGAGGGTGTATGTCCGAATTGAGATGGGATCCCGTGAAGCTGCACTGGGTGATAATCGCCACCGACCGCGGGCGCCGGCCGAGAGACTTCCAGATGGAGCCGGAGGAGTCTTCCCTCACCACCTGCCCCTTCTGCTATGGGAACGAGGACAAGACTCCGCACGAGATCTACGCGCTGCGCTCAGACGGTGGGGCGAACTCCCCGAACTGGCGGGTGAGAGTAATTCCCAACAAGTACCCCGCGCTGTGCATCGAGGGGGAGGCGAAGACGCGGGGGTACGGGCCGTACGACAGGATGAACGGGGTCGGCGCGCACGAGGTCATCATCGAGACGCCGGACCACGAGAGGGGGCTTGCGGATCTTACCGTGGCTGAACTCACGGACGTGCTGGCGACTTACCGCGCCCGTTTCCTGGACCTGCGGAATGACCCCCGCCTGCGCTACATGGTGCTCTACAAGAACCACGGCATCCGCGCCGGCGCCGGGCTTTCCCACTCCTACAGCCAGCTCATCGCGGTGCCGCTGACCCCGCCGGTCGCCGCCACGGAGATGAAGGTCTGCCGCGACTTCTACGCCACGAAGGAGCGGTGCATCTACTGTGACCTGATCGACTTCGAGATATCGGAAGGGGCTCGCGTGGTAAAGGAGTTCGCGAGCTACGTCACGGTCACCCCCTTCGCCTCCTGTTTCCCCTTCGAGCTGCGCCTTTTCCCGAAGAAGCACCGGCACGACTTCGCGGCTCTGGGGGACCCTGACCTCGTGGAGCTGGCCCAGGCACTGAAGGATATGCTCTGCCGCCTGAAGTGCGTGCTGCGGGACCCGCCGTACAACTTCATCCTGCACACGGCCCCCCCGATGCAGCACAGGCAGGGGAAGCCGCAGTACTGGGGCTCGCTGGAGTACGACTACCACTGGCACATCGAGCTCGTGCCGCGCCTGATCCAGATTGCCGGATTCGAGTGGGGAACCGGTTTCTACATAAACCCCACCTCCCCGGAGGACGCCGCCGCTTTCCTGCGCGAGGCGGAGGTGTAGCGGCGGAGCTGAGCCGCGGCAGTCTATATGTTGACCTGTCAACGCCACCTGTGATATGGCATGAAGATTGGCCTGTTCTCCGGCCTTACCACTTGAACCTGAAACATAACCTGTTTTCCTAGAGGCTTTGCATGAAGATCCTGTTTGTAGCTTCCGAGGTCACTCCCTTTGCCAAGACCGGCGGGTTGGCCGACGTGGCCGGCGCCCTCCCGAAGACGCTCAAGGCACAAGGGCACGACGTGCGCATCATGATGCCTTTCTACGCCATGGTGGAGAAGGGGGGTATGGTGGTCCGCAAGGGGCGAAAGAGCGCCTCGGTCATGGTCGGGAGCACCGAGAAGAAGGGGTTCCTGCGTCAGGCCTCTCTCGGGGAGATCCCCGTTTACCTCATAGAAAACAAGGAGTATTTCGCGCGGGAGGAACTGTACGGCACGGCCGCGGGGGACTACCCCGACAACCATCTGCGCTTCTCCTTTTTCTGCAGGTGCGTCCTCGAGCTGCTGAAGAAGATGGACTTCCGTCCCGACATCATTCACTGCCACGACTGGCAGACCGCCCTGGTGCCGCATCTGCTGCGGCACGAGCGCAAGGACGATCCGTTCTTCACCAAGACCGGCGTGATCTTCACCATCCACAACCTGGCCTACCAGGGGCTCTTCCCCCCCGAGACTCTCACGGAGATGGGGCTTTCCAAGGCGTGCTTCACCATGGATAACCTGGAGTACTACGGAAAGATCAACCTTCTGAAAGGGGGGATCATCGCCTCCGACATCGTCACCACCGTTTCGGAGGGGTACTGCCGGGAGATCCAGACCGAGGAGATGGGGTGCGGGCTGCACGGCGTGCTGCACCAGCGCAAGGACGACCTGTACGGCATCCTGAACGGGATCGATAACGAGGAGTGGAACCCGGCGATCGACAAGGACATCATGAAGAACTACAGCCCCGCCTCCCTCTCCGGGAAGGTGGTGGACAAGGTGGGGCTGCAGCGCCAGATGGGGCTGGACAGCTCTACCGATATACCGCTCATCGGGATGGTGTCGCGCCTCGTGGCGCAGAAGGGGTTCGACCTCATCTGCGAGCTTCTGCCGAAGCTTGCCGCCGCTCCCTTGCAGCTCGTGGTGCTCGGCAGTGGCGAGGAGCGCTACCTGAAGCCCTTCAGGGACGCAAAGACCGCCGGGGCCCGCAACATCGCCTTTACCAGCGGTTTCGACAACGGGCTCGCGCCGCGGATCTACGCCGGGAGCGACATTTTCCTCATGCCCTCCCAGTTCGAGCCGTGCGGCCTCGGGCAGCTCATCGCCATGCGCTACGGCTCCGTGCCGATCGGGCGCCGGACCGGGGGGCTCGCCGACAGCATCGTCGATCCGCTGGACGGAGACCGCCAGCCGAACGGCTTCCTCTTTGATGAATTCACCGCGGAAGCGCTGTGGGACGCGATCTCCCGTGCGCTCAATGCCTATCAGGACCGGACGTTGTGGAAAAAGCTCATGCGACGCGGCATGGCGTGTGATTTTTCCTGGCACTCTTCGGCGCAGAAGTATCTGGAGCTGTACCGGAAGGCGCTGGCACGGAGGGGGAGTGACGCATGAGTGTGGAAGCCGAAGAGCTGGAAGGACTCGCCGCCGAGATCCGGCGCATCATCGAGAGCAACAAGCATTTCCTCGAGCGGGTGGAGGATGAGGATTTCGACGATGATGAAGAGGACACGGAGGATGCAGAGGATGCGGAGACCGAGCTCGACGAGGAGCTCTAGATAGCGCCAGGGCGCGTGCACGAAAAAGGCCGGGAATCTCTCCCCGGCCTTTTCCTTTCTTTTATCCAGAAGTACTACTGCTTTTCCGCCGCGGGCTTCGCGGTCTCTTTCTTCGTTATCCGCTCGACAATCGACTTCTTCGGCGTGAGGAGCGAGATCATCTCGTCGAAGTGCCGTCCGTACAGCGTGGAGAACTCCCCGCCGTTCGGAAACTTGGACGGTTTCCCCTGTGCGAATGCAGCCTTTATCCCCGCCACCGTCTTGAACTTCACGTCGACCTTGTCGCTCAGGTTCGCCGCAGCCTCGTCGAAATCGGGGTACTGCAGCGGCAGGAGCATCTCGTAGGAGAGCGATCCCTGCCGGAAGTTCGGGTACTCCCAGAGGGTGTTCCCCTCCGCATCGATGAGCTGCGCGCTCAGCGCAAGATAGTTGTACTCCGTCTCCAGGTAGGAGAGGAAGTTGCTGGCAAATACCTTCCCGGGCCTGGTGAGGCCGTTCACCGTCACGAGGAGGATGGCGTCGAGCCCGTTCGCCGAGAGGAGCTGCCTGATCTCCTCTTTCTTGTAGAAGTACTTGTTGTAGATGATGCCGGCGTCGTCACGGCGCTCCCGGTGTGCCAGGAGCCGGGTGTAGAGCTCGGCGGGGTCACCGTCGACCTGGCGCACCGAATAGTAGATGCCGGTCTCCCGCAGCCGCGCTATCAGCTCCTTCTCGTTCTTCTGGTTTGCATCCTTCGCAAGGTTCGAGACTACCTCTTTCTCCGGGTGCCTGATGTCGGACTGCGGGTCGACCATGAACGGTGCGACACCTACGACCTTCACCTTCTTCTCCAGCGTTTCCCGCGGCACGTTGTAGTGGTCCGCCGCGCATCCGAAGACGGAGAGCGACGCCACGACGACAAAACAAAGGCGGAAGAGCTTGCGCATCGATTTGTTCCTCCTGCAGGGGTATTGAATTGCAGCGCATTTATAGCAAAAGCGCTGCCGTCGCGCCAGCTTAATTACCGCTCCGGGAGCATGATGAACGCCGCGTGCCTCCCGGTGTCCCCGCCATCGCGCCGGTACGAGAAGAAGAGGTCGGAGTTGCAGGAGACGCATTCCCCGGAGATCTCGATCTGGCCGGAAGGGATGCGGGCATCGGCAAGCTGCGCACGGTTTGCCGCCACCAGGTCGAGCGACCATTTACCCTCCTCCTTCACCTCGGAGGCGAGCTCGAAGGGGGCGCCGTGCTCCTTGAAGGAGTTGCGCACCGGTGCGTCCACCTCGTAGCAGCATGCGCCGATGGCGGGGCCGATGGCGGCGAGGATGTCGGACGGTGCGCTGCCGAAGAGGTTCACCATCGCCTCCACCCCCTTCCCGGCGATGTTCTTTGCGGTCCCCTGCCAGCCGGCGTGGAGCGCGGCGACGACCTGGCGCACCGGGTCGTGCAGCAGGATCGGTACGCAGTCAGCGGTGCAGATGGCGATCATCAGACCGGGCTGGTTCGTGACGATCCCGTCGCATTCCAGCTTCAGGAAGTGCCCGTACTCGGGGTTCGGGGTGTCGATCACCAGGAGGTCGGTGCCGTGCACCTGCGTCACGGTCAGAAACCTGTCCAGCGTCCCGCCGAAGGCCCGGGCCAGCAGGCTGCGGTTACCCTCCACGCTGTGCGGGGAGTCGAGGGTGTTCGTCCCCAGGTTGAGGGAGTTGTAGGGGGGGCGCGATACCCCCTCGTGGCGGGTGGTGAAGCCGGCGGCAACGCTTTCCGCCAGCTTCGGCTTGAGATACTGGATCTTCCCTGTCCTTTGCATTTCCATTTCAGGCGTCCTCACAAGACTTCATATCCTCCGTAACGGAGGTGAGGGAGGGGCTATTCCCCTTTCCCTTCCAGATAATCAACAATCGCAGCCATGTCTGCGGGAATATCGGTATCGAACTCCAGGTACTCCCCCGTCACCGGGTGCAGGAAGCCCAAGGTCTTCGCGTGCAGCGCGTGGCGCCCCAGATCCTTTACCAGGCGCCTGAGCACCGGGTCCTTTATGGTGGCGAGGCGGGAGCCGCCGCCGTATACCTCGTCGGCGAGGAGCGGGAAGCCGGACTCGGAGAGGTGCACACGTATCTGGTGGGTCCGCCCGGTCTCCAGCCGCATCTGCATCAGGGTGACTCCGGCGTAGCGCGCCAGCACCCGCCAGTGGGTGACCGCGTGCTTCCCGTGCCGCGCCTTGCCGCACATCTTCTTCCGGTCCACCGGGTGGCGCCCGATCGTCGACTCGATCTTGCCGCGGTCCGTCTTCGGCGAACCGTAGACCAGCGCGAGGTACACCCTCTTTATGGTGTGCTCCTTGAACTGCTCCGCAAGGGAGAGGTGGGCTCGGTCGCTCTTGGCCACCACGATCGTCCCGGAGGTGTCCTTGTCGATGCGGTGCACGATCCCCGGGCGCAGCTCTCCGCCGACGCCGGAGAGGTCGCGGCAGTGGGAAAGGAGGGCGTTCACCAGCGTCCCCTCCGGGTTGCCGGCGCCTGGATGGACCACCATCCCCGCCTCCTTGTTCACCACGACGACATCCGGGTCCTCGAAGAGGATCTCCAGCGGGATCTCCTGCGCCTGCGGCTCCGCCGGGACGGGGGGAGGGATCAGCACGCGCAGGGCATCCCCTCCTTTCAACTTCAGGGAGGGCTTTTGCGGCTGCCCGTTGACGGTGACGTTTCCCCCCTCGATGAGGCGTGTTGCAGCGGATCTTGTTATCTCGGGGATGCTGCGGGCCAGGAAGCTGTCGAGGCGCTCCGGTTCAGCTTCGGCGGGGTAGGTTAGTTCGATCGGTTCCATGCTTCCCTGTCTTTTATGCTCCACAAAAAGAGGGCGTGTTCGTGTGAACCCGCCCTCGTTCGTAGGTTTCTGTTGTGCGGTCCTACCAGATGGTCGATTCGATCTTTCCGGCCCGCTTGATGAGGACATCGACGACGGCGAGGTCGAAGAGATTGGACTCCGCCAGTTCCTTGGCGACCCGGGACTCGAAATGTTCGCGCCCCTCCGCAAGCTGCTCTTTCAGGAGGTCGAAGATGTTGTCCTCCTTGATCCCCTGCTCCACCTTCTCGCGGTTGTAGATCGCCACGTCCGATATGATTGCCCTGGCAAGCCTCCTTGCCTGATCGCTATTCACTATGAGGCTCATGTTCTTCCCCTGGCGGTAAATTTCAGCGGCCTACTATACCCCGATTCGCTGCAACTTACTACCTTAATCTTAAGGCGAAGTAGATGCTTGCGTTCCCCCTGCGGACGAGGAGTGCTGCGGATCCTTTCGCCTCGGCGTCCTTCATGGCCCGGGTGAAGTCGGCGCTGTTTTTCACCTTCCTCTGGTTGATGGAGAGGATGATGTCTCCGGGGCGGATGCCGTTTTCCGCGGCGATACCGTCCGGGTCGACATTGGTGATGATGACCCCCGAAAGACCCTTCGCCTTCAGCTCGTCAGGCAACTCGTCCACCGCGATCCCCAGAAGCTCCGTGGCGCGCTCGCTCGACTTCGGCGCCTGGGTCTGGGCCTTCTCCATGGAGGCGGTAACGAGCGAGACCTTCAGCGTCTTTCCTTCCCGCACGAACTCCACCTCTACCCGTTTCCCGACCGGCGTGTCCGCCACCGTCCTCTGGAGCTGGCGCACGTCCTTTACTTCGGTGCCGGCAAAGCGGGTGATGATGTCCCCCTGCTGGATTCCGGCCTTTGCGGCGGGGCCGCCGGGGACGACGTCGTTGACGAGTGCGCCGCTTGCCTTGGAGAGACCGAAGGAGCGGGCCACATCTTCCGTCACCGTCTGGATGGAGACGCCAAGCCAGCTGCGGCTGACGTTACCTTTGCTGATGAGCTGGGTCACGATCTGCTTCGCCATGTTCACCGGGATGGCGAACCCGATCCCCTGGCCGGCGGCAACGATGGCGGTGTTGATCCCGATGACCTCTCCATATATGTTAAGGAGCGGCCCGCCGGAGTTGCCGGGATTGATCGAGGCGTCGGTCTGGATAAAGTCCTCGTACGTTTCGATCCCCATATCGGACCTGCCGGTCGCGGATATGACGCCGACGGTGACGGTGCGGTCCAGCCCGAAGGGGTTGCCGATGGCCACAGCCCACTGCCCGACCTGCAGCTTGTCGGAGTCGCCAAGGACGGCGGCGGGAAGCGGACCTTTCACGTCGATCTTTATGACCGCTATGTCCGTCTTCGGGTCGGCGCCGATGACCTTGCCTGTGTACACCTTGTCGTTGGAGAGCTTCACCCTGATCGTCTCAGCATCGCGCACGACGTGGTCATTGGTGACGATGTAGCCATCCTTGTTGAGGATGAACCCGGAGCCGAGGCTGCTCTCCCTCTTGTATTGGGGGCGTCCGCCACCGTCGCCGAAGAAGTCCTCGAAGAAGGGGGAGAACTCGAAGAAGGGGCGCACGAGCTTCTTTTTCCCTATGGTGGAGATGTTCACTACGGACGGGGTGACTTTGTGGACGAGATTGGTGAAGGCTTGCTGCGTGACGAGAATGTCTTTCGGGACTTCCTTGACGGGAGGTTCTGCGCTCTCCTTGCGCGTCGATTCGTAGTAGGTGACCCCTTCTTTTTTCTTGCAGGCAACGAGGGCGCAGGAGACGAGGAGGATGATGGCGACGACACGGAAGCTTCGCATGAACTACTCCTTGGATGGGCTAACCGGCTGAAACCGCGTTAAGACTAGCCAAAAAACCTACTGATGTCAACCGATTCGCCCATTTACGCACCTGCGTGAACCCTCGTTTTTCCCCCTTGACGCAAGAGTGTGTTTTGCATATATATTCCACACGGAGGAATAGCGCGTGCAAGAGACGATTCGCCAGGAAATAAAGGAGATGAAGCTGGGGGAGAAGATCCGGGGGTTGCGCCAGGAACAGAGGCTCACCCTGCAGGCTCTTGCCGACACGACCGGGCTCTCGAAGCCACTCCTGTCGCAGATCGAAAACGACCAGGTAACGCCGCCGATCGCCACCCTGCTAAAGATCGCCAAGGGGCTGAAGGTGGGAATCCACTACTTCTTCGAGGAGGCGGGGGAGAAGCAGAAATTCGTACTCACCCGCGGCGAGGCGCTCGGCGGCAGCCAGCGCCGCCCCGGGAAAGACTCGATCCAGGGATACATGTACAAGCCGCTCGCGCCGGGGTTCCGCCAGAAGAAGGTAGAGCCGTTCATGGTGGAGTTCGAGGTGCGGGGGTGGGACGATTCCCTCTTTTACAGCCACGAAGGGGTGGAGTTTCTCTACATCCTTGACGGCCAGCTGGAGTTCCACTATGCCGACGAGGTGATGACCCTCTTCCCCGGTGACAGCATCTACTATGAATCCTCGGAGCCGCACGGCTACATCTCGGTTGGCGAGAGCCGCGCCCGCGCGGTGGCGGTCCTGTACACAAAGGGGTAGGGCGGCCGCGGCAAATTCTTCCTATACATCAGCTATTTTCCCCGTTGACATCCCCGCTGCGTGCGCTAGTATATATTCCTGTGCCGCTGTCGCCGGACAATACAGTATGAATTTCCGGCGGCACGAACCGGCCTCTGGCAGTAAGGGGTGGAGGGGCACATCGAGCTCTCCGGCAGGGCTTCCAATTCTGTAAGAAAGATTTAACCGCTTCGTTGAAAATATTGCGTTGACTTC
>NZ_CP087999.1:2615000-2765000 GCF_021044625.1 Geomonas sp. RF6
GGGAACTGAAACATCTAAGTACCCCCAGGAAGAGAAAACAATAGTGATTCCGTCAGTAGCGGCGAGCGAACGCGGACCAGCCCAAACCTTAAGTACTTCGGTACTTAGGGGGTTGTGGGGCCCCGACGTGGGATTGATGATTGGTAGGAAAACGGAATGGAAAGTCCGGCCATAGTGGGTGATAGCCCCGTATCCGAAACCATGATTCACCCTAGGGTGTCCCCGAGTACCGCCCGGCACGTGGAACCGGGTGGGAATCCGGGAGGACCATCTCCCAAGGCTAAATACTACTCTCTGACCGATAGTGCACTAGTACCGTGAGGGAAAGGTGAAAAGTACTCCAATGAGGAGGGTGAAATAGAACCTGAAACCGTATGCCTACAAGCAGTGGGAGCACTATGGAGCAATCCAGTGTGACCGCGTGCCTTTTGCATAATGAGTCAGCGAGTTACTCTCAGCAGCGAGGTTAAGTTCATAGAACGGAGCCGCAGCGAAAGCGAGTCTGAACAGGGCGCCATAGTTGCTGGGAGTAGACCCGAAACCGGGTGATCTATCCATGTCCAGGGTGAAAGGAAGGTAACACTTCGTGGAGGCCCGAACCCACTGGCGTTGAAAAGCCAGGGGATGAGGTGTGGATAGGAGTGAAAGGCTAATCAAACTCGGAGATAGCTGGTTCTCCCCGAAATATATTTAGGTATAGCCTCACAGAGTAAGTAACGGGGGTAGAGCACTGGATGGGCTAGGGGTCTTACCGGATTACCAAACCTAACCAAACTCCGAATACCGTTAACTGTTACTGTGGGAGTCAGACCGCGGGTGATAAGATCCGCGGTCGAAAGGGAAACAGCCCAGACCGCCAGCTAAGGTCCCAAAATCTACGCTAAGTGGAAAACGATGTGGAAATGCCCAGACAACCAGGAGGTTGGCTTAGAAGCAGCCATCCTTTAAAGAAAGCGTAATAGCTCACTGGTCGAGTGGGTCTGCGCGGAAAATGTAACGGGGCTCAAGCGTAGTACCGAAGCTGCGGATTCGCTTCTTAAGGAGCGAGTGGTAGGGGAGCATTGTGTAAGCCTGTGAAGGTCGACCGCGAGGACGGCTGGAGGTATCACAAGAGATTATGCTGACATGAGTAGCGAAAAACAAGGTGAGAAACCTTGTCACCGAAAACCCAAGGTTTCCTACGTAAAGGTAATCTGCGTAGGGTTAGTCGGTCCCTAAGGCGAGGCCGAAAGGCGTAGTTGATGGGAAACAGGTTAATATTCCTGTACCACCTGTTGTTGCGATGGGGGGACGGAGAAGGGTAGGCGATCCAGGCGCTGGTTGTCCTGGTTTAAGGCTGTAGGCGGGAGAAGGAGGCAAATCCCTTTCTCTATTCAACGCTGAGAGCTGATGACGAGGGGGTATCCCCGTAAAGTCGTCGATCCCATGCTTCCAAGAAAAGCCTCTAAGCTTCAGACAGCAGGTGACCGTACCGTAAACCGACTCAGGTGGGTGAGGATAAATGTCCTAAGGTGCTTGAGAGAACACTGGTTAAGGAACTCGGCAAAATGATACCGTAACTTCGGGAGAAGGTATGCCCTTTTTGGTGAAAGCGATTCGCTCGCCTAGCTGAGGAGGGTCGCAGAGAAATGGCGGTAGCGACTGTTTACTAAAAACATAGGACTCTGCAAAGTCGCAAGACGACGTATAGGGTCTGACGCCTGCCCGGTGCCGGAAGGTTAAGGGGATTTGTTAGCCGCAAGGTGAAGCTTTGAACCGAAGCCCCGGTAAACGGCGGCCGTAACTATAACGGTCCTAAGGTAGCGAAATTCCTTGTCGGGTAAGTTCCGACCTGCACGAATGGCGTAACGATTTCCGCGCTGTCTCAACCAGTGGCTCAGCGAAATTGAATTCTCGGTGAAGATGCCGAGTACCCGCGGTAAGACGGAAAGACCCCGTGCACCTTTACTACAGTTTGACAGTGACATTCGAATTAGCTTGTGTAGGATAGGTGGGAGGCTGTGAATCCGGGACGCCAGTTTCGGTGGAGCCATCCTTGAAATACCACCCTGGTTGGTTTGGGTGTCTAACCCAGGTCCGTCATCCGGATCGGGGACACTGTCTGATGGGTAGTTTGACTGGGGCGGTCGCCTCCCAAAGAGTAACGGAGGCGCGCGAAGGTTCCCTCAGGCTGATTGGAAACCAGCCGTAGAGTGTAAAGGCATAAGGGAGCTTGACTGCGAGACCCACAAGTCGAGCAGGTACGAAAGTAGGTCTTAGTGATCCGGCGGTTCTGTATGGAAGGGCCGTCGCTCAACGGATAAAAGGTACGCCGGGGATAACAGGCTGATCTCCCCCAAGAGTTCACATCGACGGGGAGGTTTGGCACCTCGATGTCGGCTCATCGCATCCTGGGGCTGAAGTAGGTCCCAAGGGTTTGGCTGTTCGCCAATTAAAGCGGTACGCGAGCTGGGTTTAAAACGTCGTGAGACAGTTTGGTCCCTATCTACCGTGGGCGTAGGATACTTGAGAAGAGTTGACCTTAGTACGAGAGGACCGGGTTGAACGTACCTCTGGTGTGCCAGTTGTTCCGCCAGGAGCAGTCGCTGGGTAGCTATGTACGGAAAGGATAACCGCTGAAAGCATCTAAGCGGGAAGCCTCCTTCAAGATTAGGTATCCCCGGGAGCAATCCCCTGAAGGCCCGTTGTAGACCACAACGTTGATAGGCCGGGTGTGTAAGTACAGTAATGTACTCAGCTTACCGGTACTAATCGGCCGTGAGGCTTGACCATAAAAAATTATTGAAGGGGGGTGGACCTCCACCCCCCGATTATATGCTGCGACTGCCGACAGATCAGAAGACTATGCGATTGGAGAAACGAAGTGCTTGAGGCCGAAAGGTCGAAAGCGAAAAGTTTCTCTGTGGCAATGCCGAGAGGGTCACACCCGTTCCCATCCCGAACACGGAAGTTAAGCCTCTCTGGGCCGATGGTACTGCACGGGAAGCTGTGTGGGAGAGTAGGTCGCCGCAGGGAATTTAATTGAAAAGCCCCACCCCGAAAGAGGTGGGGCTTTTCTGCGTCTGATGCTTCATGGCTGGCGCTGGCGCGGGACCGACGGACCTTGTGGACGTTGTGGACGTTGTGGACGTTGTGGACGTTGTGGACGTTGTGGACGTTGTGGACGTTGTGGACGTTGTGGACGTTGTGGACGTTGTGGACGTTGTGGACGTTGTGGACGTTGTGGACGTTGCTCGGAACTCCTTTCGGCTCTTCACTTCCTTTCACGTTTTCCCTTCTTTTCGTGCTATAAACTTGCACGCTTGATTTCCACTTCCTACTCCCGCCGAGGTTGGTAGTTTCATGTTATCTCAAGAATATTTCCGAGCCGGGATAGAGCCTGAGGACTTGCCTGCACTCTTTCCGCTCCTGCGCGCACAGGAGTCGCTGAGTGCGTTCACTGCGCTCTTCCGCGGTACCGACGAGGATGTGCTCATCCGCCTCCTTGTATTGCGCGAGATCGGCCACCGCGGCGAGCAGCCGCTTTGGAGCCCGCAAGAACTCCGTGCTCACTTCTCCTACCTCGAGGAGACGAAATTCCACACGGTGCTGCACCGCCTGCGCGACACCGGTCTCCTGATGTGGAACCCCGAATCTTCTCTCTACCAGGTCAGTACCTACGGACGCATGGCCCTTTCCGCGCTTTCCGTCCTGCTGCGCTTTTCTGATGAGGATGGTGGTGAGATCGGCTACATCACCTCGCAGCTTGCCGCCAGCCATTCACTCGGAAACGTCGCCACTGATGACCTGCAGCACCTTCTTTCCCGACTAAACGAACTGGAGGACGAGTTCAACCGCGCCGTCCTTTCCGGATCCGAGCTCCGTATTCACCAGGCGGAGAAAAAGCTCGATTCCGTCCTCAAGTGGGTCGAGAAGGGGACGGAGATCATGAAAGTCATTGCGGCGGACCCTGACCTCGACATCGGCACCCACCGGGTAGCTCAGAAGATCGGCCAGGTGCAAAGCCGCATGCTGCGCATGAGCTCAGTCTTTCAGCGCACGTTGAACCAGCTGGAAAGACAGAAGGTGCACCTGGGGCAGAGCGGACTTTCCACCACAGACATACACCGGTGGCTGCGCATGCTTGATTACGACAAGCTCTGTGCGCTCGCGACAGACGCCGTGGCCTTCCCGGCCCAACTGGGTTGCCTGCTGGGGGACGTGGCACTCGACGTGGCGGAGTTCGAACTGGTCGACCGCCTGCGTGCCGAGGAGGAGATTGCCGTTCTCCCGCCGGCGCGGGAAGCTCCCACGGCGGGGGAGCTAGAACTCGCCGCCGAGGACCTGAGCCGCCTCCATAACTTCCTCGATTCCCTCGGCGACCTTGAGGAGGAGACTCCCCTTCACCTTGCCATTCCTGCAGAAAGTTTTGCCGTCAGCTCCTATCGACTCTCGCTCGCTGCCCTGATCGGCAACCCTGAGTCGGGTGCGATTGAGGGGGGCGTCGCGGAGCTCGCGAGGCTTCCTCTCCTCATGCGACTGACAGGGGAGAGCGTCCCGGTGGGGGATTTCGAGATTCACTCCATGAGTGCTGGATCGATGACACCAAAAGATACCGACAAGAAATACGGAGACGAAGATGGAGAAGCAGATACGGGAGTTGGTGGCGAAGCTTTTGGCGCATCAGCATCTCCCGAGGCAGGATAAGCTGGTTCGAAAGGCGCTGACGGATGACGCGTTCCGCCAGGAGCTGGACACTCGCCTGCACTCCTGCGGCCTCAAATTCCTGGACAACCCGTACTCAGGGCACGTGACCCTCGTACTGGCGCGGGACATGGAGCAGTCGGTGCTCGGCGAGCAGGAGAGCTGGCTTTCAAATACCATGAACCTGGACCGCAGCGCCATCGCGCTGCTGATGGTCCTCTGGTCCCTCATCATCCTCCCCAAGCGTCAGCGCCAGATCGAGCGGAAGGAGCTTGGCGAGGCGGAGGACCAGACCGAGCTTTTTGCGGATGAAAAACCTCTGGAAACCGGACGCACCGTCTCCGCGCCGATCAGCCGTTCCGCTCTCATAGCCGACTTCGGAGAGAAGCTCGGCAAGTCGACGAAGATAAAGATGAACCTAGGCACCCTCGCACGCCTCGGGTTTATCGTACAGCGCCAGGAGGAGATCTATGAGGGACCACTGCTCGATCTGGTGCTCGATTACCACCAGCTCGCCGGGCGCGTCATCGACGGTGCCCTCTTCGATCTCCTGGGGCGCCACCTGGACGGGGTGAAGCCGTCGCACGATTCGCAGTGGGACGAGGAGGATGAGGATGTTTAGGTTCCTGAAGGTTGAAGTCGTCCACTGGGACTTCTGGGAGCGCTTCACCCTGCCGATGGAGGCCAATGTCATCACCATCGTCGGCCCCAACGGCTCCGGGAAGACGACCCTGCTCGACGTGCTCCGCACCCTGCTGTGCATCGACTGCTCCTCCGGCCGCGATTACAAGCGCTACGTGCGCCGCTCTGACAAGCCGTTCAGCTGGCTGCGCGCGGTGGTGGACAACGAGCGCCAAGAATCCGGATTCCGCCCCTTTTTCCCTCTCCTCACCGACCAGGTGACCCTCGCCTGCCAAATCCGGAAGAAAGGGGGCGATTGGCAGCGCCAGTACCTCATCGCGGAAGGTGACGTTCCGATCGAAAAGCTGGAGGAACAGGGGAGCTGGATCGGGGTGCGGGACTACCGGCAGCGGCTGGAGCAGGCAGGCCTCACCCATGCCATCTGCCACGTCCTTTCCCTGGAGCAGGGGGACACGGACAAGCTGTGCGAATACTCGCCGCGGCAGCTTCTGGAGCTCGTCTTCAGCGTCTTCGGCGATCAGGAGGTGCTCGACAACTACCAGCAGGCAAAGCATGAGCAGGCTGAGCTGGGGCGGGAACTCGACAAGCTGGAGGAGGAACTGGCGCGTCTCGGGGTGCGCCTGCGCGAGGCCGAGGCGAACGTGAACTCCTTCCGGGAATGGCAAAGCCTCACCAGGGAGGTGGAAAAGCTTTCCCTGCAAACCCTCCCATGTGCCGAGCTCTCGGACCTCCTGGGGCGCATAGCGGGTAATGCCCCGGGGCTTCGAAAAAAACGGGTCGAACTGAAGGCGCGGCGCAGATCGCTCCAGGAGCTGCAGCAGAGAAAGGCATCCCTCTCCCAGGAGCTGGAAGTGGCGCGGGGTGCCGAGAAGGAGCTTGAGGAGTCAGAGTCTCTCGCTCGCGAGGAATTTACCACTCGCCGCGACGCCGAGCGTGATGCCGAGCGGGTGCTCAAGGACCGCGAAGGGCTGGAGGCGCTCTGCAGGCAGCAGGAGGCCGGGTTCGACGCGCCGGCCCTTGCCGCGGAGCAGCGCGCCGCGCGGGAGTCGCTCTCCGACAAAAACTACGATCTGAAGCAGGTGCGCCACCAGATCCGCGAGATACGGGCTCGCATTCCGGCTCTCCTTGCTGGGGAGAAGCTGGAGCCGGCGCACGTCCAGGAGTTCCGCCAGCAGCTCAACAAGGCCCTGATTCCGCACCGGCTTCTCACCGAGATCGTGGAGATCTCCGACCCCTCCTGGCAGAAGGCGCTGGAGGGAGTCCTTGCCCCTTACGCGCATATCGTGCTCCTGAAGAACCCGGCCGACAGGCAGCGCGCCTGGGAGCTCGGAGAGAAACTCCGATACCGCAACTTCGTGGTCGCGGACCGCGCCCCCGTCCCCGCCGCACCTGCGGGATCCCTTTTGCAGGTGGTGGAGTTCGACGAACATCCCCCCGGATGGCTTGTGGAGCAGCTTTCCCGCATCAGGCGTGTCGAGTCTGTGCAGGAAGGAAGCATCTTTTCCTCCGACATCTCCTGGATCACCCCGGAAGGGTACCATCGGGAACGTCGCGGGGGACGCTACATCGGGGTCGACAAATTCCTCTTCGGGGAGTCCGCGAGGAAAAGCCTCATCATCGAGCTCGAGACGGAGCTACAGACGCTGCAGGGGCGAGAAAAGAGACTTGCAGCCGAGATTGACAAGGTGTCGCGCCGGATCGATGAGATCCAGTCGCTCCTTTCCGGCGTCGACGCGGCGCAGCAACTTGCCGCCCGCACAGAGGCGTTCACCACAGCGGAGAAGGAGCTTCCCGAGCTCGCGCGGCAGAGGGGGGAAGCCGCACAGGCTCTCGCCGAGCGTACCGAGCGCCTGAAGGCCGCTCGCGAGGAGCGAGTCGCTCTCCAGAGCGGCCGCAGCGGCCTCAACGACAAGATCGAGACGGAGGAGCGCTCTCTCCAGTGGGATACCAAGGATTTCCAGAACCTGCAGCGGCAGCAGGTGGAGCGCATCAAGGACTATCGCGAGAGGCGCCGTCCCATGCCGCCGCGCTGGTACTCGCGCGCGGCGCTCGACGAGCTGCGGGAGCAGTATGACTCGGCAGAGGCGGTGCGCAGGGACATCAAGCGCCTCAGGGACCGCCTCGGGGAGGGGAGCTGGGTCACCGACGAGCAGGTGGAGGCGGTCAGGGAGAAGCTCTCGGTAGACTACGGCCACCTGGAGGAAACGATCAAGGTGCGCCGTATTCACCACCACCGGCACATCACCGTCACGGAGGAGGCGCGGGAAAGTTACATAAACGTCCTGCGCGCCACGGTCCGGCGCTACACCCGCAACGTGCGCTCGCTCGGCGAGCTTGCCGCCATAGGGGTCGAGGTGGAACCGCCCCACCTGGTGAACGAGGACCTCTCGCTCGCCCAGGCGGGGCTGAACGTAAAGTTCAACTTTGACCAGAAAGGGATGATCGGCCTCAACGACGGCGAGGCTTCTGGCGGACAGCAGGTCATGAAGTCCCTGATCCTCCTGATCGGCCTCCTCATGGACGAGAGCCGCACCGGAGGGTTTGTCTTCATCGACGAGCCGTTCGCGCACCTTGACGTGTTCAACATCGACAAGGTAGGTGCCTTCCTCGAGGCGACCCGCGCCCAGTACGTGCTCACCACACCGAACACGCACAACGTGAACGTCTTCAAGACCTCGGACCTCACCCTGGTGACCCAGAAACGGCGCCATCCTGAAAAGTGGGCACCCCCCGTTGCTTTTCTCATGCGTCACCGGCCGGAGGCGAAGAAATGACCGCCGTCGCGCCTGTCAAATGGTCCGCTCCCGATGCCGACGGGATCGTGACCTGCCGCCTCGGGGGCGGCGCAGTCAGTACACTGCGCGGCAGGCGAAAGAGGAAGGCGCTACATCTGCGCCTTTCCGACATAGCCCTCTGGCCTGAGGACTGGCGCGAGCTCCTGAGGACGTGGCTGAAAAACGAGGGGGGCAGGCGGAGCTGGAAGTCCATGCTCGGCGCCGCAGGAAGCAGGCGGGTGCAGGACGCCTTTGCGCTCTTTGATGCCCTGCTGAAATCAGGGATCGTCGAAGTGGAGGAGAAGCGGGACGGCGGGCCGTGGCAGACGGTCTGGGTGGAGTTTCTGGCTCTTGAAGAGACGCGGCAGGCGGTGGGGCTCACCAACCGCGAGGAGATGCGGCAGCTGCGGGATGAACGGCTTGAGATGCCGCTGGAGAATGTCCGTCTCGAGGAGTTGCAGCGCTCCTTGCTGAACTTCCCTCCGGAACGGGGGGTGCGTCGTCACGGCATTCTCTGCGCCCTTGACCGCTGGATAAGTGCCGGACAGTGTGGCACCCGCCGCGACTTCTCACTTTTCGCGGTCGGTGACACTAAGGGGATCTCCGGCGCCGAATGGAGCTGGCTGGAAAGCTCCCTCGATCTGGAGGGGGAAGGAATTTCGAGGCACACGCCGGCGCTGTGGCTTCGCGCCCCCCTGGCGCTGGAAGGGGTCGGCGGTATCCTCGATTTGCAGACCGTTCCCGATTTCCTCGGTCTTTCGCCGGGAACGATCAAGGCGGTCACTTCTATCGAAGGTCACGTCCCGTGCTGGCGGATCCTCGAGAACCGCACCGTTTTCGAGCGTGTGGCCCGCGAACGAGGCGGTGTGGACGGGGTTCTCTGGGTACCGGGTTTTGCCCCTTCGTGGTGGAAAGAATCAGTGGCGAGGCTTCTGGCGCTTTCCCCGGCTCCGGTCCTGGTGGCCTGCGATCCTGATCCTGCGGGACTGGAGATCGCCCTCGACATCGGCGCCCTCTGCACCGCAGCCAACGTGGCGTGGGACCCGTGGCGGATGGATCCCGCTGCGCTTGATGCTCTCGCGACCAAAAAACCGCTCTCTCCGGACGACCTGCTCCGTTTGAACCGCCTTCTTGCTCTACCTCTGCCGCCGCCGCTTCACGAGCTTGCCCTTTGCATGCAGGAGAAGGGCGAAAAAGGTGAGCAGGAGGGCTTGATCTTCTAGGCCTGCACAGCGCCTTTCTGCTCGCCAGCACGGTTCTTTTTCTGGCGCCACGCGTTTCTCCTCTTTTAGCTCCCCCCCCTCGGCACCCGCTGCCACTCCATTCCCGCACAATCTGCGGGGAAATAAGCATGCCAACTGTTGTCCCCGCTCGCGCGCCTGCTATAAATGAAGCACCCAAAGCAGCGCGCACCATAATCGCATTGGCGTTCCGTGATACACAGGAGGTCGACATGAAGATGAAGGGGATTAACCGCAGGAAGTTTATGGTTCTGGCTTCAGCCGGTACGGCAGCGACGTATCTCGAGCTTTCCGGTGCGGCAGCCCGAGCCATGATGGGTGGCGGCATGGCTGGAGGGGGCATGGGCGGGGGTGGCATGTCGGGGAGTGTCACGGTCATAGACCCTTCCCCTGGCCCGGCATTCGCCGATCTGCCTGAGGCACCGAAATCGGGAACGGAGTACGAGATAACGGTACAGCAGTCGAGCGTTCGGCTGGGGAGCACCAATGCAAATCTCCTTACCTACAACGGCATGTACCCCGGCCCGGTAATGCGCGCGGAAAAGAACGGGACGCTGGAGGTGTGCCTGA
Organism: Geomonas sp. RF6; assembly: GCF_021044625.1. Classification (NCBI taxonomy): domain Bacteria; kingdom Pseudomonadati; phylum Thermodesulfobacteriota; class Desulfuromonadia; order Geobacterales; family Geobacteraceae; genus Geomonas; species Geomonas sp. RF6. The sequence goes on from NZ_CP087999.1 coordinate 2,624,911, forward strand.
AAAACAACCTCCCGAAGACGAGTGCGACGAACCTGCTGGGACATCAGCGAAACATTACCAACCTCCACACCCACGGATTGCACGTCACGCCAAACTCGCCGGGGGACAACGTGATGGTGCAGTTGCGCCCGGGTGAGGAATATCACTACAGCTACGACCTGAGGTACGAAAGCGCCGGGCACCTGAACTTCTATCATCCCCATGTTCATGGCACGGTAGCGGAGCAGTACTGGGGAGGGCTGGCGGGGCCGCTCGTCATCGGTGATGGTGCAGACAGCCCGCTGAGCGGGTTCCAGACCCACATCATGATGGTGAAGGACATCACCCTCAGCGGTTCCGCGCCGGCAGCGTACAGCACGATGTCGGACTACATGCGCGGCAAGGAGGGTAACATCGTCACGGTGAACGGGCAGGTGAACCCGGTGCTGCAGATTGCCCCCGGTCAGGTGCAGCGCTGGCAGATCGTCAATGCCTGCAACGCGCGCTACCTGAAGCTGTCCCTGGACAAGCACACCATGCACGTCATCGGGACCGACGGCGGCCTTGTGGATCAGTCGTACCCGCTGACCCAGATTCTGGTGGCTCCAGGGGAGCGGATCGACGTGCTGGTCCAGGGGACGCAGGGGACGGGGACCTTCAAGCTTCTCTCCCTCCCGTACGATCGCGGCATGAACGCGCTGCAGCAGGTCACGCTTCTTACACTGAAGTATGGTAAGGGCCCTTCCGCAAGTGATGTGATCCCCTCGGCCATCAACCGGGACGCCGTCCGCCCGGCTTTCGACCTGGCTCCTCTGGAGCGCAGGCAGTTGACCCTCAGCATGATGATGGGGAAGGGGTACATAAACGGCCAGAGCTTCGTGGACATGGATCATTCCTATACCGTAATGTCCAAGCTCGGGGAGTACGAGGTATGGGAGATCCTCAACCAGAGCGGCATGGACCACCCGTTCCACCAGCATGTGAACGCCTGCCAGGTCCTCTCCACCACCGGCGGGGACAGGGACTATGCCGACCTGTACACGAAGATCCCGGCGTGGAAGGACGTGGTGAATATACCGAAGATGGGAAGTGCGACCGTTCTGATGCCGGTCATGGACTGGGAAGGGATGTCCATGTTCCACTGTCACATCATCGAGCATGAAGACATAGGGATGATGGGGATGTGGCACATCATGGACGGGATGTAGGTTTTGCAGAGAGCACAAAGTGAGAAGCCCCCGCAACTGACATGGCGGGGGCTTCTTCTTTGTGGTGTATGGGCAAAAGAGTGAGCTCAGTCGAGGTAAATCATCTTTCGCGTCATGCCGCCGTCTACCACAAAATTCTGGCCGGTGATGAAGCTGGCACTGTCGGATAAAAGGTACGCAGCGAGCGACGCGATATCCCCCGGTTTCCCCACCCTCCCGGTTGGATGCTGGGCATGATCCTCCGGGCGAAGCTGCGGCTCCTTGCGTCGTGATTGCTTTTTCCAGTCCTCCACAGCGATCCAGCCGGGACTTATGCAGTTGACCCGCACCTCAGGCCCGAGGCTCATTGCCAGAGCGTGGGTGAGTGCGACCACACCCCCTTTGCTGGCGGAGTAGGCTTCAGTGTCGGCTTCGGATTGCAGAGCCCGTGTCGAGGCAATGTTGACGATCGACCCGCGGCTGGCGCGCAGCAGGGCTGCCGAATGTTTGCTGCAGAGAAAGACGCCGGTGAGATTGGTGGCAATCAGCCTGTTCCAGGTGGAGAGTTCCAACTGCTCCACAGGGCCGAGATGTGCGCCGGCGAAAGCCGCGTTGTTGACGAGGGCATCGAGACGTCCGAAACGGGAAATGGTGGCCTGGAAAAGCGCCTGCACGCTCCCTTCGTCTGCGACGTCCACAATGACGGGAAGAGCGGCGGCGCCGACCTGCGCTGCAGCCTCTTCGGCGGCTTCCGCGTCTATGTCGGCAATGACCACGCGGTAGCCGTCGCCGACAAGGTGCATCGCGATCCCTTTTCCTATGCCCTGACCTGCGCCTGTGACCACCGCGACCTTCGCACTGTCATTCATAGTGACTCCTCCTTTTTCTACCTCCTCTCCTATACATCCTCAGCCGGCGGCAGGCAATACCTTTGACAGAAAAGGGCGGTAGGCACCTTACCTCTTCCTCTTCCGGTACTCTCTCCTCTTTCCGCAATTCTTCCACATTTTCTCCTCATTCCCCGACTACTCTTCAATCATCGAAGTTCACACACAGGACCGGAAGGAGAAAGAGATGAAAAGATCAGTCGCTACCATGATCGTTGCTGCAGGGTTTTCTTCCATGATCGCGCTCGGAGGAGTTGCCTCGGCCAATGAGCCGGCTGCACGACCCGCGCACGGGCCGGAAGAAGGGGGACGCTTTGGTGACTGCCGCTTCGAGAAAGGAAAGGGGGGAGAGCATTTCCTGAAGCGCCTCACAAAGGAGCTGAACCTCAACGAGAAGCAAGCCGCACAGGTGAAGGGAGCGTTCGAGAAGAAACATGCGACCATGAAGCCGCTCCTGGACAACCTGCGAAACGAGAGGCAGCAGCTTCGTACCCTTATCCACTCGGGGAATGCCGACGAGAAGGCCATCCGCGCCCAGAGCGCGAGGGTTGCGGCGGTAGAGGCGGACCTTGCCGTCCTGAAGGGGCAGGGGGCGAAAGAGCTGATGTCCATCCTCACGCCCGAGCAGCAGAAGAAGTTCAAAACGCTGCAGGGCGAGTGGGAGCAGAAGATGAAAAACCGTCATCACGAGGGGCCGCGCCACGGCGGGCATGAAGGATTCTAAAAGAGGGACCGCGCGACATGCCGGGATGGCCTGATGCGCAGGGGGAAACGGAGAAAGTCATGAAAAAGGTAGCTGTAGCACTCTTTGCAGTCGTGCTTGCCCATTCCGCGGCGGCTCATGCAGGTATGAACGTGAGCGTAGGTTTCTACGCTCCCCCTCCGGTGGTGGTGGCTCCGCCGCCGGCCGTGGTATATGAAGCTCCGCCTCCACCCCCTGTGCCGCGGGCCGCCCCGCGTTTTGTCTACTCGCCGGACCTCGGCTTTTACGTCTCCGACAACCCGTATGACATCGCGTACATAGGGCAGAGTTACTACCTGTACCGCGGGGGCTACTGGTATGCCGCCCCCACCTGCAACGGACCGTGGATGGCGGCACGTGGCCGCGCCCTCCCGCCGGAGCTGCGTCGCTTCTCGTACCGGGAGATAAGCTACTACCGCGACAGGGAGTGCCATCATCGCGACGATCGGCGCGAGTACCGCGGCAGGTGGTACGGCGACCATGAAAGGTGGGAGCACCGCCGGGACCGCTGGTAGGAGTTTCCGGGGAAGAACGAAAAAAAGCCCTGTCACCGTGAGGTGACAGGGCTTTTCTTTATGGCGTCCCCAGCCGGATTTGAACCGGCGTCGCCGCCGTGAAAGGGCGGTGTCCTGGGCCGGGCTAGACGATGGGGACTAAAACGGCCAAATATGCTGAAGAAAAAAAGAGGGGGACAGGCACCTTGTGAAGAGGGTGCCTGTCCCCCTGAGGATGGTGAGCCGCGTTGGGGTCGAACCAACGACCACCTGATTAAAAGTCAGGTGCTCTACCGACTGAGCTAGCGGCTCTTAAATTGTCATCAAAAAGGCCCGTGATGCGGGCCTTTCCAATATGGCGTCCCCAGCCGGATTTGAACCGGCGTCGCCGCCGTGAAAGGGCGGTGTCCTGGGCCGGGCTAGACGATGGGGACTAAAATGGTGAGCCGCGTTGGGGTCGAACCAACGACCACCTGATTAAAAGTCAGGTGCTCTACCGACTGAGCTAGCGGCTCATTAATACTGCCAGTCAAGAGACCCACTTTATAGCAAATGGATCTCTGGAGGTCAACACTTTTTTCAGGGTCGCCGACAAAAATTAAAGACTCTGCCGACGCTGCATATCCGCCAAAATCTGCGCGACATTCCAGATTTTACCAGATGTTACCCCGGTGTCTGCCCCTGCCGATCTTTATCCTTCGAACGGGTTGCGCAGGATGATCGTCTCGTCGCGGCGCGGGCCGACGGATACGAGGACGATCGGCGCACCGCACAGCTCCTCGACGCGGTTGATGTAGTTGCGCGCGTTTTCCGGCAGCTCGTCGAGGCTCTTCGCGGTGGTGATGTCCCCCTCCCAGCCGGGCATCTCCTCGTAGATCGGGCGGCACTTCTCGATAACCTCGAGCTGCGCCGGGATCTCGTCCAGAACCTTCCCTTCGAAGGTGTAGCCGGTGCAGATCTTCACCGCCTCGAGGCCGGAAAGGACGTCGAGCTTCGTGAGGGCGATGCCGGAGAGGCCGTTCACGCGCACGGCGTAGCGCGCCACGACGGCGTCGAACCAGCCGCAGCGCCGCGGCCGTCCGGTGGTGGAGCCGAACTCGCGCCCGGCGTTGCGCAGCGCGTCGCCGGTCTCATCCTCCAGTTCGGTGGGGAAGGGGCCGCTGCCGACCCTGGTGGCGTACGCCTTGGAGATGCCGATGACTTCGTGGATCTCCCTCGGGCTGACACCGGTGCCGGTGCAGGCGCCGCCGGCGCAGGTCGACGAGGAGGTGACAAACGGGTAGGTCCCGTGGTCGATGTCCAGCAGGGTCCCCTGGGCGCCTTCAAAGAGGAGCTTCTTCCCCGCCTTCATGTCCTGGTGCAGCAGGAGAGAGGTGTCGGCGGCGTAGATGCGCAGCGTTTCGGCGTACACCATGTACTCGTCGTAGATCTCCTCGAAGGTGAACGGCTTGTCCCCCAGGAGGTGCTCCAGGATAAGGTTCTTTTCCTCCAGGGCGTCCTTCAGCTTCCGGGCGAACGCCTTCGGGTCGAGGAGGTCCATGAGGCGGATACCGCGGCGGCCGGTCTTGTCCTCGTAGGCGGGGCCGATCCCCCTGCCGGTGGTGCCGATCTTCTTGTGGCCGCTTTTCGCCTCGCGCGCCAGGTCGATGCGCTTGTGGTACGGCATGATGAGGTGCAGCGACTCGGAAAGGATGAGGGCGGAGTCGTCCTTCAGGTAACCCGCTGCCTTCAGGTTGGTGATCTCCCGGATGAATACCTCCGGGTCAAGTACCACGCCGTTGCCGATGACGCAGCGCTTGCCTGCGTGCAGTATGCCGGAAGGGATGAGGTGCAGGATGACTTTTTCGTCTCCCACCACAAGCGTGTGACCCGCGTTGTTCCCCCCCTGGAAGCGAACGACGTCGTCCGCGAACTGCGTATAGATGTCAACTACCTTACCTTTACCCTCGTCGCCCCACTGGGCGCCGATGATGACGACGTTAGCCATTACCCGTCTCCTTACGGCTCAAATTTCGGGGAAAAGTCATCCCTGAAGAGTGCTTCCTTCTTTACCGCTACCCCGCGCCGGTCAGCGACCCGCACAATAAATACTTCGTCTTCGCCGCACTGCTCGCCGCCCAGTACCAGCATCTGCTTGAAATGCATCCTCTTTGCGTAGGCAAGGGAGTTTTCCAGATCGCGACGGATGATGTCGCGGGCGGTGGTGTACCCTTTCCGGCGCAGTGTCTGCGCGATCTGCAGCACCTCGCGACGGTCCTCCTTCTGGTTGAAGAGGAGGAAGTCCCGCGTCTTGCTCGCCTCAACCTCCGGGCGGTGTCCCAGGGCGTTGAGAAGCGCCAGGATGTTGAAGGCAAAACCGGTGGCAGGCGCCGGGAAACCGTACTTGCCGGTGAGGTCGTCGTAGCGTCCCCCGCCGCAGACCGCCTCGCCAAGCCCCGCCACGAACCCCTCAAAGGTGAGCCCCGAGTGGTAGTCGAGCCCGCGGATCTCGCCGAGGTCTATGGTGAGATAGTCGGAGACGCCGTGGATGTCGAGAATCTCCAGGACTTGGGCGATGTTGTCCAGGGCCTTCAGGGAGCGCTCGTTGTTGGCCACCCGCCGCGCCGTCTCGAGCACCTCGCGCCCGCCGTAGAGGCGCGGCAGTGCTGCGATACTCTCCTTCACCGCGTCGGAAGCCTCTTCCTTTTCCAGGATCTCGCGCACTGCCGAAACGTCCTTCTTCGCGATGGCGATGGAAAGGAGGTTCTGCGTGGCAGCGGGGAGCCCGGAGGAGAGCATGATGCCGCGGAAGAAATCGACCTGGCCCAGGTCGATCTTGAAATTGTCGAAACCGAGCGCGCGCAGCGCCTCGACCGCCATCGCCACCATCTCGGCATCCGCCTCGGGGGAGCTGAGACCTATGAGCTCGACACCGGACTGGAAAACCTCCCTGCTGCGGCCGGACTGCTGCTCGGCATGACGCAGGACGCGGCCGTTGTAGTAGATGCGGTGCGGCAGCGGGTAGGCGTGCATGCGCGTCGCCACGATGCGGGCGATCTGCGGCGTGATGTCGGGGGGGATGGCGAGGAGCTTCCCGGTCTGACGGTCGTCGAAGCGGAAGGCTTTTTCCTTCAGCGCTTCGCCCATGCCGCGGCTCATGACGTCCTGGAATTCGAGAAGGGGGGTGATGATACGTCTGAAGCCCCAGAGTTCGAAGACCTTGCTGATCTTCCCTTCGATGTGGGCGATCTTGTCTGCCTGCTCTGGAAGAAAATCTGTTACTCCCTTGGGGAGGGGCGCTTCTATGCAAAGAGGATTGGTCAAGGCTTTTCCATGGTAAGAGAGAGTTCTGTGAGGGCCCGAGGGCGGGCGGCATGCAAGCCTGAAATCCTAGCAGTACCCACCGGTGATGTCAACGATTAAACCCGCTCTGGGAAAGGTGTTGCGCAGAGAAGTGGGGAGGGTGTGGTGATTTCGGGGCGGGCTCCGGCCGGCAGGGGTGGGCCATGTAGGCCGGAATAAGCGAAGCGTTTCCGGCGGCTGCGGGTGCGGTGTCAAGGTAACCGTCGCGGCGGACGTGAAGGTGGACTGCCGGGAACGCCTTCGGCTTATCCCGGCCTACTTTTCGGCGCCTCTTCGCAAAAGGGGAATACGCAAAAAGGGCGCCCCCCTCAAGGAGCGCCCCCTCTTTTTGCCGCGCGTCAAATGAACCTCTAGTTCACCTGTTTTACTGTCACCGTGGAGGCGCCCTTGTTGATGATTCCTTCCTTTTTCACAACTTCAAGAAGGAGAAGCTCGCCGCGGGCTTCATCGAATCGGAAGTCCGGGAGGTAGGTGTCGACCGGACGTGTGTGCCAGCGCTCTTCCATGCTTGCTCCGTTCCAGGCGAAGGAGTAGATGGAGTGCTTGGAGTAGGCGCGGTTGTTGCCGACCACGAAGGTCCCGGTATTCTGTGCCACCACTATTTCGCCGGTTTTGCTCACCTCCATGCGCGGCTGCAGGAAGACCTTTCTCACTGCGCTGCCGGTGATCGGCTGGTTCTGCTGGTCGTCCCTGCTGATGTACACATCGACCCCGCCGTACTTGTCGTTGCTGCGCCAGAGCTCGCTTCCGTCTGCGGAGTAGACGACAAGGATCCCGTCCTCGTTGAGGATGACGGTGTAGCACGTCCCGTTGATGTCGGTGAAGCTGGTGAAGTTGTAGATGTTGCCGTTGTCGGGGAGGGTCACCGGATTCTTCAGCTCGATCTTGCTGCCGGTCCTTTTTACTTCGAAGACAGGGCCATAGAAGTCCGTGGTACGCCCCATCTGCTGTGCGAAGATCTTGCCGCCCTGCCCCGGACCGGAGAGTGAGCGGAAGAAGTAGGGGAGGTTTTCAACGACCTTCGTCAGTTTCCCCTCCTTGATCGTCCAGACCTGCGATGCCAGCTCCCCTGACTGCAGCACCGTGACATACGCCTCAGGGGTGCCGTCGCCATCGAGATCGGCGCTGTCGAGAGCGATGATCTTATTCCCGGTCGACAGTGTTGCCTCCGCGACTTTCTCTACCTTCTTCCCGACGCGGTAATAGTAGAGGCTCTCCTGGCGGGCGAGGTAAACCTCGCGATTCCCCTCCGGGAGGTTCCTGATCGGAGCCATGGCAATGAACACGCCTTCGATGCGCTGATGCTGGGTGAGGGGCTTCGCTGAGCGCAGGACCTGCCCTTGCTCGACAGGGGCGGGACGCACCACTGCGCCCTGTTCGACGGGGACGGGTCGCACAACCGGTGCGGGTGCGGCAACCGCCGCCGGCTCCGGCAGAGGAGCGGCCGCAGGACGGCGAGCGAGTGCGGTGCTCATCTGGGAGGAGAGCTTTTCAGCCAACTTGTTCAGCGCAGGGAGTATTCCTTCCTGTCCTTCACCCTGCTCGTAGGCACGGGTCACTACGGTGCCGGCCGGCTCCATCGCCGCCACATCGATGCTGAAGCTCTTGCCGAACTGGGTGAGGCTTCCTTTCACCAGGAGCTGCGCCCCTGCCGGGCTCTGCTGTACCTGGAGATCCTTCCCGCTGAGACGGCTGGCGAGGAGATTTTGCAGGGCGCCGGCGAGGGAGGGATCACCCCCTCCGGCAACCGAGAAGGGCTCCACAAATACCTTTGCCCCCTCTGCTGCCGCAAACCCCGGCACAAGCAGAGAAAAGGCAACAACCACGGCCAAAAAAAAGTGTTTCATTGCGTACCTCAAAGCCTTCCTGGAAATCGCCTGCGTGCTGCCTCGGCGGAATTACAAACAAAAAAGGGGGCGAGCCGTTTCGACTCGCCCCCCTCATTCTGCAACGGTAGTACCGGGTTTACGGCTGGAGGAGGTCGTCCAGCATCATGTTCGTCTCGTCCAGCTTCGCCTGCAGTTTCTTCAGCTCCTCCGGAGTGTACACCTTGGTACCTTTGGAAATTTCTTTGTTCAACTTCCGGATCTTTTGCTGAATCGTGTCTACCTGGTTCGCGCATTTCTTCGATGTAAGCAGGCATTCGTCTTTTTGCTGTGCCGTCTCTTGGGCAAGAACCGGAACCGCTGCTGTCATCATGATTGCGGAGAAAATCAGTACGACGAGCCTCTTCATGGTGCACCTCCTGTAGTTAGTAAATCCATTACTAACTACTTTAGCATATCACGAACGCCCTGCCCTTGTCAGAGCGCTCGTGATACTGGAGGTTCCTAGAAAACGTAGTTGAACTGTACTGCGGTCAGGTACGGATCGTCGGCGTAGGCAGTGAAGTTGGAGGCGCCGGTGCCGGAGAGTCGCTTCGCGTCCGTCGGGCTGTTGACGGCATCGCCGAGGAAGAGGTAGGCGCCGATCAGGCTGACGCTGAGGCTGTCATAGACCTTGTAACCGATCTGGATGTTCGCCTCGGTGCCGAGGTAGTCGTCCTGCTCCACGCCGCCAGTCTTGCCGGGGTTGGGGACGAAGCCTGCGCCGGCGTTGGCGTTGGCGAAGAATTTCCCTGCAGCGTACTCATACCCGCCGAAGAAGCCCATGAAGCCGCGGCCACCCTTGTTCAGGAAGTTGCCGCCGAGCCCTTCGCTGGAGTTGATGCTCTGCGGGGAGCGGATCATCAGCCACATGTTCGCCGGTGCGAAGTAGGTGGTGTTGGCGGAGAGGGACTGCCAGCCGCTCTGCTCGTTGTCGCCGGTAGTGGCATCCTTGTCGCCGGAGAGGTAGAGGAACGCGAGGTTCGCGTTGCCCGGACCGACCTTCACCTTGCCGGTAGCACCGGCGCCGAATGCGCTGATGTTGCGGCCTGGAGTCTGCTCGCCGACCTGGTACGCACCGAAGACGTTCACTGCTGCCGGACCGAACTTGGCCGACGCGTTGGCGCCGATCATGTGCAGCTCGCGGAAGTTGACGGCTGCGGAGGCGGTTGCCGAGTCGAAGGTCGTGCCTGTGAATGCGTCGTTGTACACGCCGTAGTAGGACGCGCCGACGGTCAGGTCCTTGTTGACGGCAAATTTGCCGTCCACGACGACGATGTCGGTGGTCTTCTTGCCAACCACGCCGGCGGACTGGCCACCGAACGCGCTGCCGCCGTTCAGGGAGGTGTCGTTGACGCGGAACCAGCCGAAGGTCGGGGTGAATGCCCCAAACTTCCTGCTGACCTGGATACCAGCGCCGTCGAAGAGGGCGAAGGTGGAGCCGTAGGCGTCAGCCCACGGCTGCACACCGACCTTGAAGTTCGTGCCGGAGAACGGCTCGTTGAAATCGAGGAAGACGTTTTTGGTCTCGAGGGAGACGGAGTCGGCATCGAGCTGGCCGGCATCGCCAGACCCGGCGTACTTGCCGGAGGTGCCGTAGCTCGCGCCACCGAAGCGGCTGTCGAGCTCGAAGTGGGTGATCAATTTAAGGTTGTCGTTGGCTTTGGCAATATACTGGATACGGGCACGCTGCTCTGCGAAGGCGTTGGTGTGGGCACCCGGAGCCAGGGTGATGGCGGAAGTGCCGTTGTATGCGTTGGACATGAAGCCGAAGGCGCGGTACATACCGTGGAACTCGTTTTCCAGCGCCATGGCGGGCACTGCGGTTGCGGCACTCAGCGCGCCTACTGCGGCGATCGCGAGTATCTGCTTTTTAAAGCTCATTGGTTTCCCTCCTGTTAATGGTTGTACTACCCGATTCAAAAAAAATGCATGATTGTGTCAGGTGAAAGTTTCGACGAGAAATACTGCATCAGTGACTAATTCTAGTCAAGAAAATTTAACCTTTATGCCCGCTTATCTGCCCCTCGTATACAGTATTTTCCGTCTGCCGGTGAAATAGATCCAGCGACGCGTTATGTAGGCTCGGATATAAAGCAGGCGTTACTATATGTATTTCCGATGAAAAGTCAATATTAAAAATCTAACTGTGCTTTCCCCCTCCCGGGTACTGGCACAGTTCGGTAAGGACTCCCCCGGAGCTTTTCGGGTGAATGAAGGCGATCCTGCTGCCGTGAGCGCCCTCGCGGGGGGTCTCGTCGATGAGCCTGGTCCCCGCCGCCTTCAGCTGCGCCAGCGCCCCTGCCAGATCCGCCACCTCGTACGCCACGTGGTGCATCCCCGGGCCGTTCTTTTCCAGGAACTTGGCGACCGGGCTTTCCGGAGAAGTCGGCTCCAGGAGCTCGATCCGGGAGCCTCCTATTTCCAGGAAGGCGACCTTCACCTTCTGTGATGCCACCTCCTCGCAACCGGAGCAGGTCATCTGAAGCGCGTCACGGTAGAAAGGGAGCGACTCCTCGATGGAGTGGACGGCGACACCGATATGGGCGATCTTGCTGAGCATCTGAACCTCGCGGTCTCTCGCCCCCCCGCCTCTTGCGGGAGGAGGAATGGCTGCACAGTAGCAGCACGATGTTACGTGCCTGTTACGGGATGGTTACAGGTGACGGAATCTACAGGACGACCGTCTCGCGGTGCACGCCGAACACCCCACGCAGGACGTCGGAAATTTCCCCGAGGGTGGCGTAGCTCTTTACGGCGTCGAGAATGAAAGGCATCAGGTTTTCCGTTCCTCTCGCCGCCTCCTCCAGCGCTTTGAGCTTCGTCTCCACCGCGGCGCCGTCGCGGGCCGCGCGCACCCTGGCGAGCCCCGCCTTCTGACTTAGCTCCACCTCTTCCTTTACCTTCAAAAGCCCCTGCGGCGGAGCCTCCTCCACCGTAAAGCGGTTCACCCCGACGATGATGGCGTCGTTTTTCTCCACCGCGCGCTGGTAGGCATAGGCCGAATCCTGGATCTCCTTCTGCTGGAATCCCATGGAAATCGCCTCGACGGCGCCCCCGAGAGAGTCGATCTTCTCTATATAGGCCAATGCCTCCCGCTCGATGCTGTCCGTCAGCTCCTCCACGAAGAAGCTTCCCGCCAGGGGATCGACAGTGTCGGCGACGCCGGACTCGTGCGCGATGACCTGCTGGGTCCTCAGCGCTATGCGCACCGACTCCTCCGTCGGGAGCGCCAGCGCCTCATCGCGGGAATTGGTGTGCAGCGACTGGGTCCCGCCGAGAACGGCGGCGAGCGCCTGCAGGGTGACGCGCATGATGTTGTTGTCCGGCTGCTGTGCCGTGAGGGTAGAGCCTGCCGTCTGGGTGTGGAAGCGCAGCATCTGGGAGCGCGGGTCGCGGGCCTTAAAGCGGTCGCGCATGATGCGGGCCCACATGCGGCGGGCCGCCCGGAATTTGGCCACCTCCTCCAGGAGGTTGTTGTGGGAATTGAAGAAGAAGGCGAGTCGCGGCGCGAACTCGTCCACGTCGAGCCCCGCCTTGATCGCCGCCTCCACGTAGGCGATGCCGTCGGCGAGGGTGAAGGCGACTTCCTGGACGGCGCTGGAGCCGGCCTCGCGGATGTGGTATCCGGAGATGCTGATGGTGTTCCACTTCGGCACCTGGTCCTTGCAGTAGGCGAAGATGTCGGTGATGAGGCGCATCGACTCGCGCGGCGGGTAGATGTAGGTGCCGCGCGCCATGTACTCCTTCAGGATGTCGTTCTGGATCGTCCCGGAGATGCGGGTGGCGTCGACCCCCTGCTTTTCCGCCACCGCGATGTACATGGCGAGGAGAATAGCCGCGGTGGAGTTGATGGTCATGGAGGTGGAGACCTTGTCCAGCGGGATGCCGTCGAAGAGGGTCTCCATGTCGGCGAGGGTGTCGATGGCTACCCCGACCTTGCCGACCTCGCCGCGGCTCATGGCGGCGTCTGAGTCGTACCCCATCTGGGTGGGGAGGTCGAAAGCGATGGAAAGCCCGGTCTGCCCCTGGGAGAGGAGGTACTTGTAGCGCTCGTTCGACTCGGCGGCGTTGCCGAAGCCGGCATACTGGCGCATGGTCCAGAACCTGCCGCGATACATGGTGGGCTGCACGCCACGGGTGAAGGGGAACTCCCCCGGGAAGCCGAGCTTCTCCTGGAAGTCCGGGTAGTCGTAGTCGGGGGTGGCGCAGCGCTGAACTTCGATCGCGGAGCCGGTGCTGAAGGTCTCCCGTCTCTCCGGTGCCTTCGCAAGGCTCTTCTGGACCGCCCCTTCCTCCCAGGCGCGTTTCTTATCGCTAATGCTCATCGCATATCTCCCTTCATTACCTTCATTGAATTTCATCACGCCACTCAGACAGTGGTGATCAGGCGGGGACCGCCTGCGCTGCCGGTACGCTGTGCGAGGAGCGGACCGGTCTCGTCTCCAGCACCGCTCGCAGATACTCGCTCGTCACCGCACGACGCTCGCGCTCTACCGCCTCTTCGTCCACCTCCACGAAGCGCTCGTCCGGGGTGACCTTGAAGAGGGGCTGTCCCTTAGAGACGATGGTGCCGTCGCCGGAGCTGATGAGGATCTTGTCGATCGTGCCGGAGAAGGTGGCGCAGACCTTGTTGAACATCTTCATCACCTCGATGATGTAGAGGGGCTGCCCCACCTCGAAGTGCATCCCTTCCTCGGCGAAGACCGGCATCCCCGGCGCCTCCTGTCCGTAGTACATGCCGCCGCAGACGGCGACGATCTCGTCCGCCTTCGTGGCAGGGGGGGGGACGAGGACCTTCTTCATGCGGGCCTGCAGTTCCGGGTCGTGCAGGTAGTCAGGGATCGTGATCTCCAGGTCCTCCTCCACGCGCAGGTCCCAGAAACGGGTGTTCTCCCCGATCAGGAAGAGCATTCCCAGAAGCTCCACCCCTGCCTCGTAGCCGAAGTGGGAGGAGCGGACCTGCGACCAGGTCTTCGCGTCGAGCCCACCCTGCGGCTCCTCGTGGGAAAGGATCTCGCACAGCGTGAAGTACTCCTCCTTGGCGAGCCCGAAGTGCTCACGCAGCGCCTTGTAGAAGCGGAGAGACTGCTGCAGGAGCTCGTTGTCGTGCCCCCAGATGATCTCCGCCGCCGGCTTGTGGGGGCGCAGGTTCATGTGCAGGTACTCGTACGTCTCCTTCAGCACCCCGAGCGGGTTCCTGAGCCACACCACCTTCCCGTTGTCGAAGCGGAAGTTCCTCCGGTTGATGGAGAGCCAGCCGGAGAGTAGGTGCGGGTCACCGAGGAGCCTCTCGATGGGGCGGGTGACGAGCGTCCCTTTCCTGTCGAGGACGCTGCTCATCTCCTTTGCCACCTGCGCGTCTCCCGGGAACTCCCGCGCCATGCGCTGCGCGTAACTCTTCTTCATCTGCAGGAAGGCGTACACCGGGTCGATCTTGTTCGCCACCTCCTTCAGGGTTCCGACGAGGGTGAGGTAGGGGACCACGAAGCGGGTCGTCGGCTTCGCCATGACGTTGTTCCCGATGAACCAGTTCACCAGGCCATAGTGGAAATCGAGGTTGGTGGCGAGGTCATTGCCGTTAAGCGTGGTGGCGCAGATGACGTCGGACATTCTCCGGAAGGAGTCGAGCCGGTCCTCCCCCTTGGTGAGGAGGAGCGCGATGTTCGAGTCGTAGGCACCGGTGAGGCGGTATTTCATGAAGACGCCGGTGTCGGGGTTCAGGAGGCAGATCCCCTGGTCGTCCCTTATCTCGCCGTCGATCGGCTTCGACCAATAGCGGATCATGCCCCCTGCGTGCGGCGACAGCGATGCGTCGGTGGCGTTGAGGCGCGCCTCCACCGCTGCGTTGAAGCGCACCACGCGCTGCGGCTTCGGGAGGCGCTCCTTGTGGCGGGCGAGAAGCGCCATCGCCTCCACCAGGCTCTCCACGATGAAGAAATCCTCCGGGTCCTCCGGATTGACGAACTTCAGGGTGTAGCAGAGCTCGGTTACCCGGTGCTCCACCTGAATCCTCGTGTTCACCTCCATGAAGTAGTGCCGGTCGCGGTCCACGATGCACTCGAAGGTGGAGGCGGAGTCGAGGCCGACGGCGAGGCCGAAGCGCTCCGCCTGCTCCTCCATGCGGACGAGCACCGCGAGGTCGCTCTTCAGCGCCTTTACCTCCGCGCTGCGCCCGGCAGCCTCTGCCTTGGCGATCGCTGCGGCGAGCCCTTCCTGGGTGACGGAGACTTCCAGGAGCTTCTGCTCGTGCATCTGCAGCGAGCAGTCGCGCCCGCCGAGGGCGATGCACCACTGGCCGTTGCCGAGGAGCTGGATCTCGTTGTGGCGGGTCTGCTCTATGTTGAGCTCGATGAGGACGTTCTTGTTGTCCCCCACGCCGTTTGCCTTCACCTCGCCGAGGATCTCCCGCACGAGCGTCGGGGCCTCGGCGGCGACGCGCGCGATGAGGGCGTCGTCTGCCGCGGGGGCAGTGAGAAGCTCCGCGCCGAGAAGGCGCTGCCCCTTTCCGCCGCCGCCGCCGATTGCCTTCAGGCGGACGCGGCTCTTCGGGTACCTGCGCAGCATCCCCGCGACCTCGAGCTGCACCTGGGCGCAGAGCTCCTCGATGGAGATGAGGTCGATCCCCTTCGCATAGGAGGCGTTGAGGATGTGGTCGGCGAGCTCCTCCAGCGGCGCATCGGCGGAGAGGCACTTCTTCTCGTCGCAGTCGAGCCCGAACGATTCCACCAGGGCGTGCAGGCTCTCGCGGGTGGGGTGCTTCTTCACCAGTGTCCGCGCCGTGACGTTGTCGATACCGGGGGTGACGCTCACATCCACCGAGAGGGCGGTGCGCTTCGCCTCGTCCTTCTTGCCCGCGCCAAGCTGGGTGGCGGAGCAGGGGCCGATGAAGCTCAGTCCCGCCTCCTCTATGGCGGAGACGAAGTCCGCGTCCTCCGCCATGAAGCCGTAGCCTGCGAAGATGGCGTTGTAGCCGTTGTCCAGCGCGATCCCGATGATCTGGTGGATCCGCTCGGTGCGCTCCTCCTTGGAGGCGCCGGTGTAATCAGGCACCCGGTGCACCCGCTTCGGGTCGGTGAGCTGGCGCAGCTCCGGGGCGAGCGCCATCGGGTAGACGATGGAGTCCTTCTCGGAGAGGAGTATGCCGTAGTGGCGCATCCCCATCTCCTCGTAGACGTCCATAGCCTCCTTGCGGATCGGGCCGCGGCACACGATGAGCGGTTTGAGGTCCTCGCAGGAGAAGGACCGCACCCACGGAGAGGTCGACCTGGCGAGCCGGCGGTCCCGGTGGATCAGGGGGTTGTGCATGTAGTTGTCAGAGTACTTGGCCATGGTGGCTTTCTCCAGTAAAGGCGGCTGACGGAGGGGTGACGACCTGGGAGTCTGGCCCCTCGGGGCGCGCCGCGAGGAAAAGGAACTAGTGGAACTCCCTCTGTACCGACTGCATCGGCCCGGGCTTGTAGTGGCGCAGGAAGAAGTTGAGGTTTTCCCCCAGCACCTTCCTCAGGTCGGTCGGCATGACCAGCGAGGAGATGGAGCCGAGGCTGAGCGCCTCCTTCGGGTTCATGAGCTCCCGCTCGTAGCGCAGGCTGAGCTCCTGGTCCTGGATCTTCAGCCACTCCGCGACTTCCTTCTCCGCATCGAGCTTTGCCAGGTCCTCCTTCACTCCCGCCTCGATCCGCTCCGCGGTGCCGCGCTTGATGCGGTCCGCGGCGGCGGCCTTGATCTTTCTCAGCTCGTCCTTGTACACGAACTCCTTCCCGGCGGGTCCCATGACCGCGAGGCGGGTGGTGGGGAGCGCGAGGACGAGGTCGGCGCCGGTGGGGTAGTTGTTGTAGGAGGCGTAGGCGCCGCCGTAGGCGTTCCTGAGGATGAGGAGGATGCGCGGGGTGCGGATGTCCACGATAGAGTCGAGGAGGGCGCGGCCCGCCTGGACGATGCCGCGGGCTTCCTGCTCGCGGCCGGGGAGGAAGCCGGTGGTGTCCTCCATGAAGATCATGGGGATGTTGTAGATATTGCAGAAGCGGTTGAAGCGGGCGATCTTGTAGGCGGCGTCGCAGTCGATCTGGCCGGAGTCGACCGCCGAGTTGTTGGCCACGAAGCCGACGACGTTGCCGCCGAGGCGCCCGAAGGCGGTGATGGCGTTGCGGGCCCGGTCGCGCTGCATCTCGAAGTAGTCGCCGTGGTCGCAGATCTGCTGGATGATGATGGAGACGTCGAAGGGGGTGTTGAAGCCGGTGGGGGAGTTGAACGCCTTCTTGAGGAGCGTGTTGATCTCCCACGTCTTGCGGTCCAGCGGGTCGCTCGTCTTCTGGTGGCGGGCCATGACGGAGTTGTTGTCCGGCAGGTAGTTGAGAAGCTGGATCGCGGTCCTCAGCGCCATCACCTCGTCCTCGGTGGTGAGGTCCGCCACGCCGCTCTGTCCGTGCACCTTCGGTCCGCCGAGGTCGTCGGGGGAGACGTCCTCGCCGAGCACCGACTTGACCACGCCGGGGCCGGTGAGGCCGAAGAAGGTATTTTTCGGCTGGATCACGAAGCTCCCCTGGCGCGGGAGATAGCTACCCCCTCCGGCGTTGAAGCCGAACATGAGCATGATGCTCGGCACCACCCCGCTGATCTTGCGAAGCGCGGTGAACGCCTCGGCGTAGCCGTCAAGCCCGCCGACACCGGCCGGGACGAAGGCGCCGGCGGAGTCGTTCATGCCGATGAGGGGGATCCCCTTCTCTCCGGCGAGCTGGAAGAGGTTTGCGAGCTTCCGGCCGTTGGTGGCGTCCATGGAGCCGGCCCGCACGGTGAAGTCGTGTCCGTACACCGCGATGTCGCGCCCGTGGATGTTGAGGATCCCGGTGACGAGGGAGGCGCCGTCCAGGTTCTTTCCCCAGTTCTGGTACAGGATGTTAGGCTCCGCCTCGGTGAGGACCTTGATCCTCTCCCAGACCGTCATCCGTTTCTTGAAGTGCTGTTTCTCGATCTGTTCGATGCTGACGGATCTGGTGGGGCGCTGGATCAGGTCGTAGCCTGCCTTCATCGCCTCCTCGTAGCCGCCTGTGGCGCGGGAGATCTCGCCCGGAATGTTGAACTCCACCTTCTCCGCCTTGTCGAAGGGGTTCTTGAGCGATGGTCTGATCGGGGTGCTGGACATAGTGGGTCACCTTGTATTGATGATACGGCCGAGTGGTCATTGATGGCCGACGTGCCCCTGGATGGGTTTCAGGCGTGGCAGCTTTCCGGGGGGCAGAAGGCTCTTCTATTTTCAAAGGGCGCGATCGCGGTCGCAGGGATTATGGGAGGGGAATCGCGGCTCTCCGGCCGCACGAAACGAAAGAGCTGCTGGCTCTAATTAGGGTAATTCCTGTAAACAATTGTTCTAAAAATGTCAACAGAAATCATGAAGGGACGGGGGCGGAGGGGGCGGCGCACGACGCGGATGCGACGGAAATGCGGTGGGTTGGGGGCGATGGAGGGGAGGCGGGTGGTGCATGCAGTATACAGGCGGTGGTGGACGTGGTGGACGTGGTGGACGTGGTGGACTGGGGCGGACTGGGGCGGACTGGGGCGGACTGGGGCGGACTGGGTGCGGACTGGGTGCGGACTGGGTGCGGACTGGGTGCGGCGGAGCGGGGCAGGGGGCTCGGTGTGGCTGGGGGGCTGGGCGTGCGGTTGATGCACCGCACGCCACCTAAGTCGCTACTTCTCCTTCGCGATCTTTCTAGCCAGTATCTGCAGGGTGTGCAGCACCTTTGTGGCGTCGCCTGCCTGCTTGAGGCCGTCGGAGAGTTGCATGATGCATCCCGGGCATCCCGTCACCACCGCGTCGGCACCGGTCGCACGGATCGCCGCGCTCTTTCCTGCATTGATCTTCATGGAGCTTTCGTAGTGGTACACGTTGAAGGTGCCTCCCAGCCCACAGCACTTGTCGGCTCCTTCCATCTCCACCAATTCCACTCCCGACGTGCCCTTCAGAAGCGCGCGCGGCTGCTTCGCTATCCCCGCCGTCCTGTGGTGACACGGATCGTGGTACGTTACCTTCAGCGGATCTGCTGCACCGGTCTCCTCAGGCTTCAGCCCGAGCTTCTGCAGCAGCACGGCGGCGTCGACGGTCTTATCCGCCACTGCCTTTAGCCGTGCCGCCAGCTCCGGGTTTCTCTTCCCCACCACTTGCGGATAGAGCTTGTGCAATGCGCCGCCGCAGGTGGCGCAGCCGGTCATGATGTAGTCGGCCTCGTGCGCTTCGAGCGCCTTCAGGTTTTCCTCGGCGAGCTGCCGCACGGTGTCGAGGTCCCCACCGCTCATTGCCGGCAGACCGCAGCACTGCTGCCCCTTCGGGATGATGACGGTGCACCCGAGGTGACGAAAGAGCGCCAGCGCGGCCTCGCCGATCTCGGTGTACACAAAATTGGTCATGCAGCCGACAAAGAAAAGTACCCGCGGCTTCCCCGGCTCCCCGTGGATGATCTCGGGGTGACGGTCCATGAACGGCTTCTTCGCGATCTGCGGAAAATGCCTCGCCGCCCCCACGAAGGGGAGGGGGAACCGGGCCCTGAGCCCGGAGGTGGCGGGGACCTTCCTGAAGAAAAGAGGGCCGAGGATGGCGCCTGCGAACGCTCCCATATTCATCACCTTGCGGTTTTTGATGACCTGCCCGACGGCCTTGTGAAAGGTCGTGAGCCCTCGCTGCTTCGCAAGTGCCTCACGGGCGGCGATGACGATCTCGTCGGTGGGGACGTCGTTCGGGCACTTGTCCACGCAACTGCCGCACAGGAGGCACTTGGACATCGCGGAGTACGTCTCGTTGTCGAGGGTGATGTTTCCCTTGAGGATGTGCTGCGCCAGCGCGACCTTGCCGCGGGCGACGGCGGGCTCTCTTTGAAAGGCGGTGAAGGCGGGGCAGTGCGCCCGGCATGCGCCGCACTTTACGCACTTCTTCAGCTCGGCTTCGATCCGCTTCATCGCGTCCTGCTTTTGGGTGGTGCTCATGGTGCTCTCTTTTATGTGGACCAGGTGGACCTGGTGGTCGTTGCGGATCTCGTGGAAAGGCTACTCCAGCGGCAGCATCTTTCCGGGGTTCATGATGTTCTTCGGGTCGAGGGCGCGCTTGATGGCGCGCATCGCCGCGATCTGGGCGGTGTTCAGCTCCAGCGGGAGGAAGGGCTGCTTGGAAAGCCCTACGCCGTGCTCGCCGGACATGGTGCCGCCGAGATCGAGCGCTGCCTGGAACACCTCTTTGATCGCCAGGTGCGCCTTTTCCTCCTGACCTTCTTTCGAGCGGTCCACCATTATGTTCACGTGGATGTTACCGTCGCCGGCATGGCCGAAGTTGACGATCGGGATGTCGTAGCGGTTCTGTATCGCCTCGATCTTCCTGATCACGTCCGGTACCTTGCTGCGCGGCACGACGATGTCTTCGTTGAACTTGTCCGGATTCACGTCCCGCAGCGAAGGGGATACCAGCCTGCGTACCCGCCACAGCTCGTCGCTTTCCGCCGCCGTCTGCGCCACCCTGAACTGCACGACGCCGAGCGGCTCGATGAGCTCCCGGATCTGCCCCGCCTGCTTCTCGATGAGGTCGCGGTCCCCGTCAACCTCGATAAGGAGCACCGCCCGCCCCTCTTCCGGAAGGCCGAGCTTGAAGCGCCGCTCGACGCACACCAGCGTCGCGTGGTCCAGAAATTCGAGGGTGGTCGGGATGATCTTTCCCTTGATGATGGTGGAGACCGCCCGAGCCGCGCCGTCTATGGAGTCAAAGACCGCGAGCATCGTCTTCTTCGCGTCGGGGTAGGGAAGGAGCCGCAGGATGATGGAGGTGATGATCCCCAGCGTCCCTTCGGAGCCGCACATGAGCTTTGTGAGGTCGTAGCCGACGACTCCCTTTACCGTCTCTCCTCCGGTGCGGATGATCTCGCCGGTGGGGAGAACTACCTCCAGCCCCATCACGAAGTCTTTCGTCACGCCGTACTTCACCGCCCGCGGTCCTCCGGCGCACTCCGCCACGTTGCCGCCGAGGGTGGAGAATTTAAGAGATGCCGGATCTGGCGGGTAGAAGAGGCCGAGCTTCTCCACCTCGATCTGGAAGGTTTCCGTCACGACTCCCGGCTCTACTTCCGCGATCAGGTTGTCGGTATCAATCCTTACTACCTTGTTCATCCTGGTCGTCACCAGCACGATGCCGCCACCCTTGGGAAGCGCCCCGCCGGTGAAACCGCTGCCGGCGCCGCGCGGGAAGACGGGAAAGCCTTCCTGGTTCGCCAGCTTCACAAGGCTCGCCACCTCGTCGCTACAGCCGGGGTGCACCACCGCATCGGGGAGAAACTCCATCTGCGTTGCGTCGTACCCGTAGCAGATGAGGTCTTGCGTGGAGGTGGCAACATTGTCATCACCGACGATGGCTTTTATCTTTTCCAGGATCTGGCGGTCGAGCATCGATTAATCCTTCCTTCATTGGGGCCGGGGGTGAAAACCCCTTCCCAGCACAAGGTGTGACTCCGTATACTATATTGTGGCCCAGAAAGCAGTAGAGACGCCTCCGCGGGGCGTGTGGCCTCCCTGCCGGGGCGTCTCTTGATCCGTTGGTCGGAAAAGTATGAGCTACTCTGTACCGTGGCCCTCATGATACATTTTCGCCCGGCGATGCGCAACCATTTACACCGAATACAGGATCGAGCCCTCAGAAGGGAGCAAAAGAGGTTGACAAAAACGCACCTTTCCTATAACAATCACCCGTTTCAATGAGCGTTAATTTGTCTGCCCCTGTTATATAGGAAGCCTTTCGTGAGGCATAAACAATAGGAGGATGATTTTAATGGAACAGTATGCAGTAGTCTTCGCCTTGGCTTGTGCTGCGGCGGCAGTGGTCTACGGCCTCGTGTCGGCCCAGTGGATTCTGGGGCTGCCCCAGGGTAACGAGCGGATGCGCCAGATCTCCGCGGCGATTCAGGAGGGCGCAGGCGCCTACATGAAGCGTCAGTACACCATCATCGCCGGCGTTGGGGCAGTGATGTTCGTGGCACTCTTTGCTTTCCTCGGCGCGAAGACCGCGGTCGGCTTCGCAGTCGGCGCGATCTTCTCCGGCCTCACCGGCTTCATCGGGATGTTCGTCTCGGTGCGCGCCAACGTGAGGACGACCGAAGCTGCGAAGTCCGGCATCCACAAGGCCCTGAACGTCGCGTTCAGAGGGGGCGCCATCACCGGCATGCTGGTCGTCGGTCTCGGACTCCTCGGCGTGGCCGGCTACTACCTCGTGCTGCAGAAGCTCATGCCGGAGGCTCCGGTAAAAGACGTGGTGAGCCAGCTGGTAGGCCTCGGCTTCGGCGGGTCCCTCATCTCCATCTTCGCCCGTCTGGGCGGCGGTATCTTCACCAAAGGTGCTGACGTCGGCGCCGACCTGGTCGGCAAGGTTGAGGCAGGGATTCCGGAAGACGACCCGCGCAACCCCGCAGTTATCGCCGACAACGTCGGTGACAACGTCGGCGACTGCGCCGGCATGGCTGCCGACCTCTTCGAGACGTACGCCGTTACCCTCATCGCAGCAATGCTCCTCGGCGCGATCTCCTTCAGCAGCAACGCCGCGGTCAGCTACCCGCTGATCCTCGGCGGCATCTCCATCATCGCCTCCATCATCGGTACCTTCTTCGTGAAGCTCGGCGGCAGCGGCAAGATCATGGGCGCACTCTACAAGGGTCTCATCGCTTCCGGCGTCCTGGCCTGCATCGCATTCTATGCAGTGACCGTCCAGATGTTCCCGCAGGGTCTCCAGGACGCCGCCGGTGCGGTGATCTCCCCGAACAACCTCTTCATCTCAGCCATCGTCGGCCTCGTGGTAACCGGTGCGATCTTCTGGATCACCGAGTACTACACCGCGACCGAGTACGCACCGGTGAAGCACATTGCTGAAGCATCCAAAACCGGCCACGCGACGAACATCATCGCCGGTCTCGGCGTCTCCATGAAATCGACCGCGGCTCCGGTCATCGTCATCGCCGCAGGCATCATCGTGGCATTCCAGTGCGCCGGCGTGTACGGCATCGCCATCGCCGCGGTCTCCATGCTCTCCCTCACCGGCATCGTCGTCGCCATGGACGCATACGGTCCGATCACCGACAACGCCGGCGGTATCGCTGAGATGGCAGAGCTTGACGAGTCCGTCCGCGCGGTAACCGACCCGCTCGACGCAGTCGGCAACACCACGAAGGCAGTTACCAAAGGGTACGCCATCGGTTCCGCAGGGCTTGCAGCGATCATCCTCTTCACCTCCTACGTGCAGGAGCTGACGATCGCGGACAAGACCTTCTCCCTCTCCGATCCGTACATCATCGTCGGTCTCTTCCTGGGCGGTCTCCTTCCGTACTACTTCGCAGCGCTGTGCATGGAAGCTGTCGGCAAGGCGGGCGGCTCCGTCGTTGACGAGGTCCGTCGCCAGTTCCGCACCATCAAGGGGATCATGGAAGGCACCGGCAAGCCGGACTACGCAGCGTGCGTCGACATCGTGACGAAGACCGCTCTGAAAGAGATGGTCATCCCGGGGCTCATCCCGATTCTCGCACCGATCGTCGTCGGCTTCGCGCTCGGGCCGAAGGCTCTGGGCGGCGTCATCGTCGGCTCCATCGTCACCGGTATCTTCGTCGCTATCTCCATGACCACCGGCGGCGGCGCATGGGACAACGCGAAGAAGTACATCGAGGACGGCTTCCACGGCGGCAAAGGTAGCGATGCCCACAAGGCAGCAGTTACCGGCGACACCGTCGGCGACCCGTACAAGGACACCGCCGGCCCGGCGGTCAACCCGATGATCAAGATCATCAACATCGTCTCGCTTCTCATCGTTCCGCTGCTGAACAAGATGTAGTCTGCAAGACAATGGCAAGAAAAGAGGCGCTCCTGGTGACGGGGGCGCCTTTTTTTATCCTCCAATTCCGGGGAAGCAGAAGTGTGTTTCGATGAAGCGCCACGCGAGGCCCTCCGCGTTCCCCCCTTTGCGAACGTTGATCCGGGAATTCCGGGGAAGCGGGGGGACATTGCCACGAAGCACTGCAGAAGGCCTAACGTTCCCCCCTTTGCGAAGGGGGGGCAGGGGGGATTTGGTTCTGTCCCTCCCCTTGAAAGGGAGGGGACGCTCGGGCTCCCGCTCATCCGAGGGGAGGTTCCTGCAAATGCCGGGAACGCCTGCGGCTTATCCCGGCCTACAGTACCTACAGTACAACATATACAGCTTACTCCTCGTCCCGCTCGCGGGCATACGCCCTGACGGGGCAGAGGGCGAGGGCGGCGAAAAGGCACCAGGAGAGTGCAACAGCGGCGACGACAATGGTCATGACAGACCTCCTTCCAGGGGCGGACATTCCTTGTGCTCTCTTATAGGGCTGTATACGCGACCATGCCTTGACGGGAGTCAAAAGGCGTCATTATCCTTTGACTTCGTGGGACCGGTACACTACTCTCTCTTTGCTCATGAAACGGAGCAGGGACCGGCTTTGCCGAGTTCGAGAAGTGAGGAGTGCGATGGAGAGTGAAGCAACTCGAAGAATCCCGAAGGAAAAGCAGCCGGGTTCCAGTTACCTGAAGGCTATCGACATCATGTTGCGCTGCTGGCATATCGCCGTCATGGGCGTACTTTTCGGGGGCATGTTCTGGGGCGTCCCTTTCGCCGGCCTCGTCGTGTGGCATGTCCTCACCATCGTTTCCGGCGCCTGTCTCGTCGCCCACGGCATGTACAAGAGCCGCCACTGGCTCTACCAGGGGAACGGCGTCATGGCGGAGTGCCATGTGGCTCTCCTTGCGCTGGTGCACCTCAGCAAAACCGTTGCTGTGCCCGTTCTTTTCCTCGTGGTGATCTTCGGCGTGGTCGGCAGTCACATGCCCGGGAAGCTGCGCCACTACTCTTTCGTGCACAAAAGAAGGATCGATTAGAAAGAAGGGGGCGTTCGCGGTACAATCCTCGATGTGATCCGGCCTAATTCACAGGCCGGAAGGGGAGGACGTGATGCCGCGTGATCTGCCGGTAGGAAACGGGACGCTGCTTGTCTGCTTCGACAGTGACTACCACATCCGGGACCTCTACTACCCGCATGTGGGGCAGGAGGATCATATCGGAGGGCGCCGCGCCCGCTTCGGCATCTGGGTGGACGGGGTCTTCAGCTGGATCGGGGCGGGGTGGGAGAAGGAGCTGCGCTACGAGAAGGACACGCTGGTCACGAGTGTCACGCTGTATAACCGCGAGATGGAGATCCTGCTGATTTGCCGCGATGCGGTCGATTTCCACGAAAATATCTACCTTCGCGAGATAGCCATAGAAAACATGCAGCCGCGCCTGAGAGAGGTGCGGCTCTTTTTTTGCCAGGATTTTTCCATCTCCGGGAACAGCGTCGGCGACACTGCCGCCTTCGACCCGGAGAGCGGCGGGGTCGTGCACTACAAAGGGGCGCGCTACTTTCTGGCCAACGCCCTCACAGCGGAGGGCGCTCCTCTCTTTCAATATGCGGTGGGGCAAAAGGAGAAGGGGTCCTTGGAGGGAGCGTTCCGCGACGCCGAGGACGGCATCCTCTCCTGCAACTCCATCTCCCAGGGGTCGGTCGATTCCGTCATCTCCCTCGCCCTTGTCGTGGGGGGGGTATCGCGCAGTGTGTGCCATTACTGGATCGCGGCGGGGAAGAGTTGGCAGGAGGTGCGCCGCCTCGATGGCCGGGTGAAGCAGAAAGGTGCGCAGACGCTCATTACCCGCACTGGCGACTACTGGAGCCTCTGGGTGCGCAAGGAGACCCCGGCGCTCGAGGGGGTGTCGGACCGGGTGGCGGAACTCTACCGGCGCAGCCTCCTGGTCCTGCAGACGCAGATCGATGCGGGTGGCGGGATTCTTGCCGCGAATGATTCGGACGTCATCCAGTACAACCGCGACACCTACTCCTACATCTGGCCCCGGGATGGCGCCCTCACCGCCTATGCCCTCGACCTCGCCGGCTACCCCGGCGTCGTACGCGACTTCTACCGCTTCATAGCACGGATCGTGGAGCCGGGGGGATACCTGCTGCACAAGTACAACCCCGACGGCACCCCCGCCTCCTCGTGGCACCCCTGGTTCAGCAACGGAGAGCACCAGCTGCCGATCCAGGAGGACGAGACCGCCTTGGTGGTGTGGGGGCTGTGGCAGCATTTCGTGCTCTCCCGCGACATCGAGTTCATCAAGCCGCTCTACAAGCCTCTCATCAAGAACGCTGCCGACTTCATGGCCGGCTTCCGCGACAAAGGGACCGGCCTGCCGGCCCCCTCGTACGATCTCTGGGAGGAGCGGCGCGGCATCCTCACCTTCACCGTCGGGGCGGTCTTCGGCGGGCTCACCGCGGCCTCCCTCTTTTGCACCGTCTTTGGCGAGACGGAGCGGGCCGAGCGCTACCGGAAGGCGGCGGCAGAGATTCGTGACGCCGCGTCTACGCACCTCTGGCGGCCGGAGCTTGGGCGCTTCTGCAGGATGTTGTCGTGCGCCGGGGATGGGGAGCTGGTGGTGGACGACAGCTGTGACGCGAGCCTCTGGGGGCTTTTTGCCTTCGGCATGTTCGAGGCTTCAGACCCGAAGGTCGTCGCGACCTATGCCGTCGTGCGGGAGCGGCTCTTGGTGGAGACGATAGGGGGGATGGCCCGCTACGAAGGGGACTCCTTCTATAGCGTCGACAGCAGCGTGCCGGGAAATCCGTGGTTCGTGGCGACCCTGTGGTACGCAGATTATCTCGTGGCGAGGGCGGCGAGCGAAGGGGAAATGGGAGAGGTGCACGAGATCATCGAGTGGGTGGTGCAGCACGCGCTTCCCTCCGGGGTCCTCCCGGAGCAACTCCACCCCGCAACAGGCGCCCCCCTCTCCGTGTCACCTCTCACCTGGAGCCATGCCACCTTCATCTCTACGATCCAGCGGATGATCCGCCGCAGCGCGCGGCTGAATACCTGTCCCGCCTGCGGCATGCCGATGACCGCGGAAACAAGAAGGGAGGACTGGCTGGAGAAGCTCTTCGGCGAAGCGTGCGACGCAATCCACGGCAGCTGCCGGGTGCGCTGAAGGGTGGCCGTGGGGTGTACTGTAGGCCGGGATAAGCCAAAGGCGTTCCCGGCAGTTGCCGGCACTTCTGCTCCTTTTCCCCAAACCTACCCCGGAGGCGCTCCGAGACCTTCCTGCCCTGCCGGAGCGCCCTCCTCCAGCCTCTTCTCCATCCCCTCTTCCACATCGTATTTCTTGTGCCCCCTGCGCTCCAGCACCACCCTGATGGCGAGCGGGACCGCCACCGCGGCGAAGATGAGAAGGCAGCCGAGCCCCTCCCACATGTTCAGACGCTCCCCGAGGATGACATACCCCCCGAGCATGCTCCACACCGGGTCGAGGGTGTAGATGAGGCAGGCGCGGGTGGGGGTGGTGTAGCGCTGGTAGGTGTTTTGAAGCGTGAAACAGATGACGGTGGGGAAGATGGCGCAGTAGAGGAGCGCTCCCGCCGCTGCGGTCCCCACCGTGATCGGCCGGTGCGGCAGGAGAGCGGTCAGCACAGCGCCGATGACGGTGACGGTGGCAAACTGCACCAGCGATACCAGGTACACGTCCTCGTTCTTCAGCACCTTGGAGACCGTGATGATGTGGATAGCGATGAAGAGGGCACAGACTGTGGAGAAGAGGTCGCCGCGGGAGAAGCCGGTACCCCCGGCGAGGAGTGCGAGCCCTCCTGTGGCGAGGCAGATCCCGACCCCGGTGAGCCTGTCGACCTTGTCGCGCCACAGGAGGTAGCAGAGAAGGGGGACGATGAGGACAAAGAGGTTGTTCAGAAACCCCGCCCTGGTCACGGAGGTGCCGCTCACTCCCATGACAAAGGAGAGGTTGGCGGAGGCGAGGGCGCAGCCGACCAGGACCCCCTTCCGGATGATGCGGGGGTCGAGCCCCCGGAGACGCTTCAGGCTGAAGAGGGCCATGAAGAGGGTGGCGAGGGCGAAACGAAGGAAGAGGAAGGTGACAGGGGGGATATCACGGAAGCCGATCTTGTTGAAGACGAAGCTGCCACCCCACAGGAAGGTGGTGACGATAAGCCAGAAGGTGGCGGTTCCAGAAGAAACGGGTGCTCTCTTTTCCATCGGGACATTTAAGCCCTAACGCGGGGCGAGGTCAACCGTTAAGACGCACCCTCGCGTCCCTATCTGTGTGTCACCTGGCGCTCCTCCCTCTCCGTCACGGACGCCTCGCGCTCGTCGCGGCGCAGGGAGTGGTACTCCTCGGGGGTGTTCACATTGCGGAAGGACTGGAAATGCGGGTCGATCTCCCGTATCTCTTCTTCCCCCACTACCTGCACCCTCGACCAGTCGAAAGCCTTTATGATCTTTCTCTCTCCGGCGGCTAGTGCTTCTTCCATCCGCTCGGCGCAGCTCCTTGCGTAAATCGCGTGCAGCGGTTCGTAGCCGTGGGCGCTCCGGGGCAGCACCACCTCGTGTCCCGGCGCCGCAACGGCTAAGTGGCGCACCAGTTCGGTGTTCAGGTACGGCATATCGCAGGCGACCGCAAAGATGAACGGTGTGGCCGAGTGCCTGAGGCCGGCGTGGATCCCGGCGAGAGAGCCGGCACCGGGGAAGTGATCCGGTACCTTTCGGCAGGGGAGAAAGTGATAGACCTCCGGTGTGTTGGTCACCACGAGAACTTCCGCACAAACTTCCGAAAGCTGGCGATAGAGGCGCTCGATGAAACGCTCCCCCTTGATCGGCAGGAGGGCCTTGTTGCTCTCCATCCGGCTCGACTTTCCCCCCGCAAGGATAACTCCGGTGACCAGCGGCAGCACATCCCTTCGCTGCGCGAGGCTCAGGCGCTCCGGGTGGGAGTAGACGTTGAACTTGCCGCCGCGCAGGTAGCCGACAACGGTGATCCCCGCGTCGCGAGCGAGTCGCACCGCGAGGTCGGTCGGAGAGGTCCGCGAGGCGATCAGGGTGATGCCGAGGCGAATCGCCTTCGCCACCATTTCCGCCGACACGCGCCCGGAGGTCAAGAGGACCTTCCCCGCGAGGTCGATCCCCTTCAGAAGCGCCTCACCGGCGATGCGATCGAGCGTATTGTGCCTGCCGATATCCTCGCTGTAGAGGATGATGGTGCGGCCGTCCGCTACAGCGGCGGAATGGATGCCGCCGGAGGTGCGGTATGCCCCCGCGAGCCTGGCGAGCTGCTCCATGAGATCGAAGATGTCGTCGGGGTAGACGTCCTTTCCCCCGGTGCTGGACGGTGAGGGGGCGAGCTCCTCGTCGAGGTTGAAGGTGATTCCGCCGCCGCACCCGGAGGTGACGACCGGTTTCAGCCCCCCGGGAAGTTCACCCTTCAGCTTCACGTTGGCGACGCCGTAGTCGTCGCAGACGCTCAGCAGATGGAAATCGTCAGCGGAGTGCACGAATCCCTGCAGGCGGAGGAATCCGGCGACCAGGAAGCGCAGGTCGTGGGGCGAGGTGATGAGCGTGGCGAGTTCCCGGCCGTTCACGATGAGCTTCAGAGGGTATTCCTGTACCGGCTCGTGCTGGAAGGGGACGAGCTTTCCACCATCGTAGCGGAATACCTCGCCCGCCCCTTTTTTCCCTGCGGATCTCTCTGACATGGTGACGCCTCCGGAGGTGTCGGCATTGTGAAAGAGGATGGCGGAGCGAAGGTTCCGCTCCGCCATCCTGGGGTCCCCGAGAGGAGAGGTGGTCCCGGGGGACCCTGCCTGTGCCAGTTACTTCGCGGTCGCGAGGACCTTCTCTTCAGCCCCGGCCGGGATGAACTTCTTGTTGTTCAGTGCCAGCGAGATGAGGAGGCCGACGAAGAGGATCCCTGCCGCCACGCTGAAGGTGTACTGCGCCGCCTGCTGCGGGTAGTTGTCCTTGAAGTAGGCCACGATCTGCGGACCGACGACGCCGCCGAAGCCCCATGCGGTGAGGACGGTGCCGTACACGGTCGCCATGAGCTTAGGACCGAAGACGTCCGCGATGTAGCCGGGCATGGAGCCGAAGCCGCCGCCGTAGCAAAGGAGGACGTAGCACACGAGGACGCTGAAGATCAGCGGGCTCTTCACGAAGAGGAGCGCGACGAAGACCACGACCTGGCTCCCGATGATGAGACGGAAGGCCTGGATGCGCCCGATCTTGTCGGCGAGCCCACCCCAGAACATACGCCCGAGTCCGTTGAAGATGGAGCTGATGGCGATGAGGGTGGCGCCGGAGGCGGCGAGCGCCTTCACAACCGCCGGGTCAGTGAAGTTCGTGGAGGCGGGCATGCCGGCCTTGATCAGGTCCTGCAGGAGCGGGGACTGGAAGGAGATGAACATGATCCCGGCGATGATGTTGAAGAAGAAGATCGTCCACATCATGGCAAACTTGCCGGAGAGGAGGCACTGCGAGGCGGTCATGCTGTCCTGCGCGCCGGCATCGGACTTCGATACTGCCGGGGGAGTGTACCCTTCAGGCACGTACCCCGCGGGGGGATTAGTCAGGAAGGCCGCGGCGATCTGTGTGACGACGAGGAGGATGACGCCGCTGTACATGAAGACCAGCACCAGGTTGTCGTTGGTCATCTTCATGAACTGCGGTCCGAGCACCTTGCTCATGATGAGCGCTCCGAAGCCGAAACCCATGACCACCATGCCGGTTACCAGACCCTTCTTGTCCGGGAACCATTTTGCGGCCGTCGCCACGGGGGTGACGTAGCCGAGGCCGAGGCCGATCCCGCCGATCACGCCGTACCCCAGGTAGAGGAGCGGAAGGTTCGCGATGGAGAGGGCGTAGGCCCCGATGAAGTAGCCGGCACTGAAGAGAAGACCGCCGGTGACCGCGAGCTTGCGCGGGCCGAACTTCGGCAGGTTGATCCCCCCCCAGGTGGCGGCGAAGCTCAGGAAGAGGATGGCGAGGCTGAATACCCAGGCGGCCTGGGTGTTGCTCCAGCCATATTTCGCCATCATCGGTTTCTGGAAGTAGCTCCAGGCGTACACGGTGCCCAGGGCCAACTGCAGCAGGGTCCCCATAATTGCGACAAGCCAGCGGTTTGGAAGCTTCTGAGACGTGGTCATGCTGATAACCTCCTTTAGTTGAAATGGCCTTCGTTGATGGTGCCTTTGCAAATCTGCAGCTGCTACAGGATCAGGGTGAGCCCTCCGCCCCGCTCGAGGCGGGGGGCTCGTGTGCATCCTGCTCCTGGTGTCACTGGTAGTCGCTTATTCTCTCCTCCAACTTCTTGCTGCTGATCCTTACTGCACAGACCTTGTATTCCGGCTCCTTCGCTACCGGGTCGAGGGCGGAGTTGGTGAGGGCGTTCGCCGCCCCTTCCGCAAAGTGGAACGGCATGAAGACCACGTTGTCCTTGATCCTCTCCGATACCTTTGCGGTGGTGACGATCGTGCCGCGCCGCGAGGCGACTTCCAGCTTCTCGCCGTGTGCGACGTCGAGCGCGGCTGCGGTGACCGGGCTGATCTCGATGTACGACTCGGGGAAGAGCTTGTTGATACCCTCGTTCCTGCCGGTCATGGTGCGGGTGTGGTAGTGGAAGAGGATGCGCCCGGTGGTGAGGAGGTACGGGTACTCCTTGTCCGGGAGCTCCGCCGCCGGCTTGTAGTGCGCCGGCTTGAAGAGCCCTTTCCCCCTGGCGACCCCCGCCTTGTGCAGGACCGGTGTGCCCGGGTGGTCCTTCGTGGGGCAGGGCCACTGCAGCCCACCCTGATCCAGTCGCTGGTAGTCGATCCCGGCGTACGACGGTGTGAGGCTCGCGATCTCCTCCATGATCTCGGAGGGGTGGGAGTACTTCTTCTCTAGCCCGAGCCGGTTCAGGAGTTCCATGAGGATGACCCAGTCCGGCTTCGACCCGCCGACCGGCTCGATCGCCTTGCGCACCCGTTGCACGCGCCTTTCCGTGTTGGAGAATGTGCCGTCCTTCTCGGCAAAGGAGGCTGCCGGCAGAACGACGTCGGCAAGGAGCGCCGTCTCGGTGAGGAAGATGTCCTGGACGACCAGGAAATCGACCTTTTTGAGCGCCTCTTCCACGTGCCCGAGATCGGGGTCGGAGACCATGGGGTTCTCACCCATGATGTAGAGGACCTTGATGTCGCCGTGCCCGGCGCCGTGCACGATCTCGCACAGCGTGAGCCCCGGCGCCTCGGGGAGGGGGACCCCCCAGGCGCTCTCGAACTTCTTGCGCACATCCGGGTTCGCCACCTGCTGGTACCCGGTGTACACGTTCGGCAGGGCCCCCATGTCGCAGGCACCCTGCACGTTGTTCTGCCCCCTCAAGGGGTTCACCCCTGCCGATTCCTTCCCGATGTTGCCGGTAAGAAGCGCGAGGTTGGAGAGGGACATGACGCCGTCGGTCCCGGTGGAATGCTGGGTAACACCCATGGAGTAGAAGATCGACGCTTTCCCCGCGCTGCCGTACAGGCGCGCCGCCTTCCGGATGTCTTCCGCGTCGATGCCGCAGATCGCCGCGACCTTCTCAGGGGTGTACTCCTTCACCACCTCTTTGAGATCCTCGATCTTTTCGGTGCGCTCCGCGATGAAGGGGTCGTCCTGCAGCCCTTCCTCGAGGATCACGTGCATGAGGCCGTTGTACAGCGCCACGTTCGTGCCGGGGGTGATCTGCAGGAAGACCTCGGCGTAGTCGGCGAGCTCGATCCTGCGCGGCTCCGCCACGATGATCTTCGCCCCCTTCGCCTTTGCCTGCTTTATCTTCGCCCCGATGACCGGGTGCCCCTCCGTGGTGTTCGACCCGGTGATGAAGATCACGTCACTGCCGAGCACCTCGTTGATGCTGTTCGTCATTGCGCCACTGCCAAGCGTGGTTGCCAGACCGGCAACCGTTGTAGCGTGTCAAAGTCGGGCGCAGTGATCGACATTGTTGCTGCCGAACCCCGCGCGCACCATTTTCTGGAAGAGGTAGTTCTCTTCGTTGGTGGTCCTTGCCGAGGAGAGGCCGCCGAGCGCCTGCGGGCCGAACTCCTCCTTCACCTGCTTCACCTTGGAGGCGATGATGCCGTACGCCTCTTCCCAGCTCGACTCCACCAGCTCGCCGTCCTTGCGCACGAGGGGCTTTTTCAGGCGGTCCGGGTGGTTTATGAAGTTGTAGGCAAATTTCCCCTTCACGCAGAGGATCCCGTTGTTGGCGGCTCCGTCGGACGGCTGCGCCCCCACGACCTTGCCGCCCTTCACCTGCAGCTTCAGCTCGCAGCCGACCCCGCAGTAGGAACAGGTGGTCTTTACCTCCTGCACTTCCCAGTAGCGGAACTTTTCCTTCGTCTTCGGCATGAGCGCCCCGACCGGGCAGACCGAGACGCAGTTGCCGCAGGAGACGCAGCCGGAATCCTTCATGGTGAGGTCGAAGGGGACCGCGACCCTGTTGAAGAACCCGCGCCCTGCAAAGTCGATCGCCTCGGTCCCCTGGAACGTGCTGCAGGCGTTGACGCAGCGGCGGCACTTTACGCACTTGTTCATGTCGCGGACGTAGAACTCGTTGCTCTCGTCGATCGGGGCGGTCGTGGTGAGACCGTCGTAGGTCGTCTTCTCCACGTCGTTGGCGTAGCAGAGGTCCTGCAGCTTGCACCCCCCCGCCTTGCTGCACGTCATGCAGTCCGACGGGTGGTCCGAGAGGATAAGATCGAGCATGACCTTGCGGGATGTGCGGATCCTCTCCGTGTCGGTGTGCACGATCATCCCCTCGGTTACCGGGGTGGTGCAGGCGGGAGCAAGGTTGCGCCTTCCTTCCACTTCAACCATGCAGATACGGCAGGAGGCGTTTTGCCCGCTGATCGCCTTGTGCAGATCGAGGTAGCACAAGGTAGGGATGGTGATCCCTGCTTCCTTGGCGGCATCGATGAGCGGCGTCCCGGGGGGGACTTCGACCCTGATGCCGTCGATGGTGAGTTTGGCTAGGCTCATTGTTATGGCCACTCCTTTCATTGAATTTGTATGTGGTCCGGTTCTATTTCAGCTTGTCGACGATATCTTCCAGCCCGAGCGCCTCGCCCCAGGGGACTTCCACGAACTCCTTCCCTTTCTTCAGCATCGGGGGAGGGGGGGCGGGGTTGTGGCGCAGCTCGAGGCCGAGCCTTCCCTTCAGGCAGAGCGGCCTCCCCTCTGCCGGGGCCTTTGCTGCCACCCCTACGACCTTCCCTTCCTTCTTCACGAGGTCAAAATGGCACCCCGCGTCGCAGAAGGTGCAGCTCGTTTCTTCCTTCTGGAGCTCCCAGGTCCTCCCTTTGCCGATCATAGACTTGTAGTTCAGGGCGCCGACGGGGCATAGCGCAACGCAGCGGGAGCAGGAGGCGCAATCGGACTCGGCAAGTGGGGTGTCGAGCGCGGGGGCCACCTTCGTCCTGAAGCCGCGGTAGGCGAAGTTGATGACCGCCCTCTCCTCCACCTCGGCGCAGGTGCGCACGCACTTGCCGCAGAGGATGCACTTGTTCATGTCGCGCACGATGTAGGGGTTCGACTCGTCGAGCGGGTAGGAGTGCTTGTCTCCGGAGAAGCTGGAGGTCTTCACGTCGTAGCGGAATGCGTAATCCTGCAGCTTGCATTCTCCATTTTTGTCGCAGGTGAGGCAGTCCGCCGGGTGGTTGGCGAGCATGAGCTCGAGGATGGTGCGGCGTGCCTCCATGACTGCGGGGGAGTCCGTCTCCACGACCATCCCGTTGGCGGCCGCCGTCACGCAGGAAGCGAGCAGCGTGCGTGCCCCCTTCACCTCGACGATGCAGATGCGGCAGGCGCCGAAGCCGGGATCGGCTGGGTTGTGGCAAAAGGTGGGAATGAAGAAGCCCGCTCCCGTGGCGGCATCGAGCAATGTCGTGCCAGCCGGGACCGTGATCTCCTGACCGTTTATGGTAAGGGTGACCTTAGACAATGGCTTACCTCCTTCTGGCCCCTGAAGGGACCGTAAATTTTATGTTCGCATCAAAGACTTTCGGTTTCGCGAGACTACCTCACGCCTTGGCGATCGCCTCGAACTTGCATTTCGGCTCGCACGCGCCGCACTTCACGCACTTTTTCGGATCGATGACGTGCGGTGCCTTCTTCTCCCCGGTGATGGCGCCTACCGGGCACGTCTTCAGGCAAAGGCCGCAGCCGACGCACCTTGTCGGCTCGATCTCGTAGGTCAGGAGCCGCGGACAGAGCCCCGCCGGGCAGCGCTTGTCCACGATGTGCGCCTCGTACTCGTTCCTGAAGTAGCGCAGCGTGGTGAGGACAGGATTCGGAGCGGTCTGCCCGAGCCCACAGAGCGCGGTCGCCTTGATGACCTTGCCGAGGCGCTGCAGCGTGTCGATATCCTCGAGCTCCCCTTTGCCGTCGCAGATACGGGTGAGGATCTCCAGGAGGCGCTTCGTCCCTTCCCGGCAGGGGGTGCATTTGCCGCACGACTCGAGCTGGGTGAAGTTCAAAAAGAAGCGGGCGACGTCCACCATGCACGTCGTCTCGTCCATGACGACGAGGCCGCCGGAGCCCATCATGGCCCCAGCTCCGATGAGCGAATCGTAGTCGATGGGGAGGTCGAGCTGCTCCGTGGGGAGGCACCCCCCGGAAGGGCCACCGCTTTGCACCGCCTTGAATTTCTTCCCGTTGGCGATCCCCCCCGCGATGTCAAAGACGATCTCGCGCAGGGTGATCCCCATCGGCACCTCGGCAAGGCCCGTCTTGTTGATCTTGCCGGTGAGGCAGAAGACCTTGCTCCCTTTGCTCTTCTCGGTCCCCATGGAGGCGTACCAGTCGCCGCCGTTTCTGATGATGTGCGGGACGTTTGCAAAGGTCTCCACATTGTTCAGGCAGGTCGGCTTCTGCCAGAGCCCCTTGTGCGCCGGGAAGGGGGGGCGCACCCGCGGCATGCCGCGCTTCCCTTCGATGGAGTTGATGAGCGCCGTCTCCTCGCCGCAGACAAAAGCCCCCGCCCCCGCCTTGATGCGCATCTTGAAGTTGAAGCCGGTCCCCATGATGTTCTGCCCCATGATCCCCAGCTCCTCGGCCACCTTGATGGCGAGATTCAGCCGGCGGATCGCCAGGGGGTACTCGGCACGGCAGTAGATGACCCCCTCGTCGGCGCCGATGGCGTACGCCGCGATCATCATCCCTTCCATGACTGCGTGCGGGTCACCCTCCAGCACGGAGCGGTCCATGAAGGCACCCGGGTCCCCTTCGTCGGCATTGCACACGATGTACTTCTTGTCGCCGGCGGCGTCGTGCACGAACTGCCACTTCATCCCGGTGCTGAAACCGCCGCCGCCGCGCCCGCGCAGGCCGGACTTCTTCATCTCCTCGATGACCGCGAGCCGGTCCATGGAGAGGGCCTTCTCCAGCCCGAGGTAGCCGCCGGTGGCGAGGTAGTCGTCGATGCTCTCCGGATTGGTGCGCCCGAGCCGCGCAGTCACCATGCGGCGCTGCTTCGCGTAGTAGGGGGCCTCCTCCATGATGTTGATCCCGTCGTACGGCGTCGCCTCCCCCGGGATCTGCATGGCGGCGTACTCCACCACCGGGGCCTGCCCCACCACGTGGGTGTCGATGAGACGTGCCACCTTGTCAGGGTAGATGTCGCGGTACACGACGCTCGGGGCCCCCGGGAGGGCGACCTCCACGGTCGGCTCCGCGAAGCACATGCCGATACAGCTGGTAAAGTCGAGATCGACGTCCAGCCCGCGGCTCTCCACTTCCTTTTTCAGCGCCGTCATGACCTTTTCGCCCCCTGCGGCGACGCCGCAGGTGCCGAGCCCCACCACGATGCGGGGGCGGTTCAGCTTCTGTTCATAGCGCGCGCTCGCCTCGGAGCGCGCTGCCTCGAGATTGCTCATGCTTGGTCACCCCCTTTTAGGCGTACTGTTCCAGGATGTTTTTCAGGTCCTCCGGCTTCAAGCGGCCGTGGGTGTCGTCGTTGATCATGATGCACGGCGCGAGGCCGCAGGCGCCGATGCACGCCACGGACTCCAGCGTGTAGCGCAGATCGTCGGTCGTGCCGCCGTTCTCGACCCCGAGAGTGTCCTTCAGCGCGTCGAAGATCTTCGCGCCCCCCTGCACGTGGCAGGCGGTGCCGAGGCAGACGCGGATGATGTTGCGGCCGCGCTGCTTCAGGTGGAACTGGGCGTAGAAGGTGACGACGCCGAAGACCTCGCTGAAGGGGATCTCCAGCTCCTGGGCGATCTTCTCCAGGACGCCCGACGGGAGATAGCCGTAGATCCCCTGAGCCTCCTGAAGTACCGGTATGAGCGCCCCCTCGTACCCCCGGTAATGGTCCAAAACTTCCCGCAGTCGAACATCCTGGGGCGAGTCGACATATTCGCCGCTACACATGCAAACCGCCATAAATTCCCCCCCTTTCTCTGTATTTGGCGCGAGCGTTTTGTATACGCCGCGGTGGTGCTCATGTGTAACTATCTGTTATGACAACCGCTTTCGCCCTTGTGGCGCCAGGCGGGGCGCGGACGCGCCTCCCCCCTGGAAGGAAGGAACGCGCGGGCGCACCACTGCCTGAAAAGCAGAGGGAATCCCCGGCTTCTTCCCCTCAAGAGAGAGGTCGCGAGGGGCGCTGCAAACGGTCCGCAGCGGGCGTCGCTGCGGGTCCGCCGGGCGTCCTTTTCCCCTGGTGGAGGAAGGGGCGCCTCTTTTACCGGCCCAAGGGGACAGGCACCTGCGGAGCCAGTCCCCCTCCGATCTTCACCCCCCTCCGCGTGGGAGGGGGGATTTGTGCGGGTGGATCGTCAGACGTAGCGGACGAGCACGTCCTTCAGGTGCTTGCGCTCCAGGGAGTCGGCGATCCTCTTTATGAGGTTACGCCGGATCTCCAGGTCCATCGGGTGCGTCGGGTCCTGGTGCGCCTCGTTGATCTTCGTCCCCACCAGAAACATGATGGAGTCGCTCTCCAGCAGGAGATCGAGAAGCATGGTGGCGGCGTTTCGCCGCGGCGACTTCTCCCCCCTCTCCAGGAGCTGGGCCACGCGGGTGAGGGTAAGGAGCCCCTCGGTCACCATGTCCGCTCCCGGCATGGTGGCAATCGGCGGGATATCCCCGTCGGTCGTCTCCAGGTGGTCGACGATGTTTCGCTTCAGCTCGCGCGCCACGATCTTCGAGGTCGTACCGCCGCACACTACCTTGCGCCCCTTGAAGTTCTCAAAGACATTGACAAAGTGGCTGTCGCGGCTCTCGTGGAAGGGAGGGCCGGTGAGGACGAGCATGCGGCGCGGCTGGCGGAAGTAGAAGACCCCCACCGTCATGTCGTCGTATGCCCTGCGGTCCACTTCCTTCTTCAGCGCCTCCTCGAGGATGTTGGCGGCCAGGGCCCGCGCCGAAATGGTCCGGTCCGCCGCCACCTGCTCCAGCACGAAGCGCTTGCACCCCTCGACGCGCCAGCCGAGCTTCATCTCGGGAGAGCCGATCCCGGACTGGGAGATCCCGTCGGAGATCACCACCAGCCGGTCCTCCGGGCACGCCTCCAGGGTGTAGGTCTTCATCCTCCTGCCGTCCAGCGCGGGGGATTCCACCACCTGGAAGGGGACGGTGAGCGCCTCGCCATTGCGGATCAGGAGGAAGGGGGGGTTGTCCATCTCCACGATGGAGATGTCGGTCTGCTTCCTGATATCGACGATGGTGTACGTCGCGTAGCTTATGTTCCTCACCCGGCAGACCGGGAGCGCGTTCATGATCGTCTCCGCGGAGCTGAGGAGGTCCGCGTCGCTGGCGGTGAACTTCAGCGCCATCGTCGCCGTCATGGTGGAAAGGATGTTCGCCTTCAGCCCGTGCCCCAGCCCGTCGGAGAGGACGGAGATGAGCCGGTCCTGGTCCAGGAACTTCTCGGTGCGGAAGAAGTCGCCGCAGATGTCCTGGCCGTGCTTGTTCTTCTGGCAGAACTCTATCTCGATGAAGATATCGTCGCGCTGCGGTTCCGGTGCCGGCTCGGAGTATGCCAGTGCCCCTCGTCTAGGAAACATGAGGCTCCTCCTTCTCCCGTA
Organism: Geomonas sp. RF6; assembly: GCF_021044625.1. Classification (NCBI taxonomy): domain Bacteria; kingdom Pseudomonadati; phylum Thermodesulfobacteriota; class Desulfuromonadia; order Geobacterales; family Geobacteraceae; genus Geomonas; species Geomonas sp. RF6. The sequence goes on from NZ_CP087999.1 coordinate 2,663,334, forward strand.
CCTTCGCCTCCTTCGATGAGAAGCCGTAGGCAAGGGAACGGAGCAGGATCTCGGTGTCCGCCATGTTCTCCCCGAGCCTGAAGGCGATCTCCTGCACGGTCTCCAGGTTCTTCCTGATAACCTGCTTTGCGCGCTGGGCGATCTGTTCGCGGTGCATCTCGGTGTCGGTGACGTCGAGGATGACCCCGCCGACGACGAGATTCGTCTCGATGGTGAAGATCGTCACGTTGTAGATCTTGTTGTCTATGTGCAGCGCGTCGCACTGGATGTCGTTGCCGTCGTCCAGCACCCGCTCGAAGAGGTCCGCGAAGGGGACGAGCTTCTCCAGGCACGCACCCTCCAGCCCCGGCGCGTCGTCGCCGGCGAAAATCCCTTCCTCGTCGAACATGCCGATGAAGTTGTCGTTGCACTCGATGACCCGAAGGTCTGCGCCGACGATCACCACGCTCATGGGGATGCAGCGCAATAGCGCGTTCGCCTTCTTCTGGGCGAGTTTTCTTAAGTGCGACAGGCACATCGACGGCTCCGCGCGCCCGGTGAGAAGCGCCGCGGCCAGGGTGCGGCAGGTGTCGTAGCCGCAGCCGCCGCAGTTGAGCTCGTCCTCCTCCTTCAGGCTCCCCACCTGCTGCAGCGCCTTCCTGATCTGCTCCTCGCTGTGGTGCGGTACCGGCAGCGGCGCCTCGCGGTGCAGGCCGTCTATCTCCACGAGGACATTTCGCTCGATGCGGCCGTCGGGGATCCGAGCGCGGGAGTACACCTCCAGCTCGTCCAGGAGGTACGGCCTCTTCTTGCTGGTGCACGGGCCGTGCACGCAGCTCCCCTGGCAGGCGAGGATCTCCACGAAGACGCGGGTGTTGAGGTCCTCCGTCTTCACCCCCGAAAGCGCCCTGTTGATGCTGTACACGCCGGCCAGCGTCATGAAGCGGACGTCCTCGAAGTCGCCGTAGAGGTTGATGGTCTGGTTCATCCCCCCTTCCACCGGGTAGAGCGCCCCTTCGTTCGATACTTCGGGGACGAAGCAGTCACCCTCGCGGGGGGTCACCCAGGTCGGATCGATCCCCGCCTCGTCGAACCAGCGGTGCAGGTCCTGGAAGGTGAGGGCTACGTCGAGAAGGTCGGGGTGACGGTCAGCCTCCCGCTTCTTCGCGGCACACGGGCCGATGAAGACGATCCCTATGTCGTCGCCAAAGGTCTTTCTCAGGAGGCGGCAGTGGGAGAGCAGGGGGGAGAGCACCGGGGTGATGTAGTCCGCCTGCTCCGGCAGGTACTTCTGTACGAAATCGACTGCCGCGGGGCAGGCCGAGGAGATGGTGAGCTTGGCGTCGCCGTGCTCCAGTTCCTGGGCCACACGAGCCGACACCTGCTGTGCGCCGAGTGCGGTCTCGCTGGCGGCCCAGAAGCCGAGCCTCTTCAGCGCGGCAATGAGGTGCTGCGTCGGCAGGTCCGCGAACTCCCCTACGTAGGAGGGTGCGATCGCCGCGATGACCTGCTTCTTTTCCTTCAGGAGCATCTTCGCGCGGCGCAGGTCGTCGCGCACCTTCTTTGCCTTCACGGAGCAGACGTCGACGCAGTGGCCGCAAAAGATGCACAGCTCCGAGGCGATGGACGCACGCCCCTCTTCTATTTCAATCGCCTTCACCGGACATTTGCGCACGCATTTGTAACAGTCCTGGCACTCGGTTTTCTCGGTATAGACCGGCTTTCTTTCTTCCATGCTACTCCTCCTCCGTCCCGGCAACGTAACGCTGCAGCAGCTCGCGCAGCATTTCCTGGTTCACCTCGTGGAAAATCTGGCCGTTTATCTGCAGGTTGGGGCCCTTGCGACACTCCTCCTCGCACCTGCTCCCCACCAGATCCACTTCGGCGTGATAGCCGTTTTCCTCGAGGTAGCTTTCGATGTACTCCAGGTTTTGCCTGTTGCCACGACGGAAACAGGAGCTTCCCATACAGATCCGGATTCTAGCTTTCATGACTCCCCTCCTTTGGTAGTGCGGCAACGGTGCGTGCCATTTTTGCCGAGAGGACGGCCAGTCCGGAAAAGATATCCTCCTTGTGGGTGATGATCCCCGGCGGGACCTCCAGGTGGGCCGTGGTGAAGTTCCAGATCCCCGTTATGCCGTTTCTGACCAGAAGATCCGTCACCTCCTGGGCATGCTGCGGAGGGATGGTGAGGATCGCCAGACGGACCTTCCGGTCCGCGACGAGCCCCGGGAGCCGCTCCAGTCCGTAGATCGGGATCCCCCGGACCGATCTGCCGACCTTGTCCGGATTGCTGTCGAAGGCCGCGACGACATTGATGCCGTAGTTGTCGAGCCCCTGGTATCCGAGGAGCGCCGAGCCCAGGTTCCCCACGCCGACGAGGAACGCGTCCCAGGAGTCGCTCCAGCCGAGGAAGTCCTCGATGGCGCGCTTCAGTTCGCCCGTACGGTACCCGAGCCGGGGGGTCCCGCTGATGCCGGTGATCTCCAGGTCCTTGCGGACGAGGATGGCGTCAACCCCCATGATCCCCCCGAGGTGGCTCGACGACACGAACTCGCTCCCCTCTTGCATGAGTTCGCGCACCAGGTGCAGGTAGGTTGGCAGTCGTCTGATGGTTGGTAACTTGTCCATTTTCAACGGTACCTGTTCTCCTTCTCCGAGAGGATTGGACGGCGGGTGCCATCCGATAAAGTTTTATCAAATTAGCATCCAGTCCCGGAGGGGTCAACAGCATTTCGATAGGCTTTTATCAAATTAGCAGACTCTTTCAAAGCTCTAATTTTGACCCTTGATGGTATACAAATTAATTGAACAATTTTATAAAAATGTGTCTTTTGGGTATGGTATTGAAATAGAGTCCCTTCCTTGTTTTGTCTTCTTGTTTACGGGCTTATGCAAAATATAAATAAATTTAGTATACGATTTACGAAAACAGGCGGTTGAATTATGTGGATAGTGTAATAATTGTGCCTATGTAATAGCAGCGCCGGGTCGTGCCCGCGAACTTGCCCTGCACTGCGCTCAGTTATATCTGTACAAATAAAAAGCCCCGCCGCACATGCGGAGGGGCTTTTCGGTTCAGACCATTAGGTGGCGAAGGATCGGCGCGCCGTATCCGGCTTCAGGGAGCGGCCTCCGCGCTTTGTCCTGTCAGATCACGCCAGATGATGACCACAACTGCGAAGATGATCGGTCCCGCGATAAGGCCCACGAGCCCGAACATCTGCGCTCCGCCGACCGCGCCAAAGACTATGGCCATGACCGGAATGTCGCTCTTGGAGCCGATGGCGAGGGGGCGGATGGCATTGTCCGCGAGGCCGACAAAGATCGCGCACCAGCCGGTCAAAAGCCCCGCCTTCAGATACGCGCCGGTGATCGCCAGGTAGGCCGCGAGCGGAACCCACACGAGCGCGGCCCCCACCACGGGGACGAGGGCCCCCACAGCGGTGAGGCTGCCAAAGAGAATGTAGGCGGGGAGGTCTGCCACAAAGTACCCGAGGCCGGCAAGAAACCCTTGCGCGAGGGCGGTGAGCACCGTGCCGATCATGACCGCGGTTGTTGCCTCCCTTATCTGGGTGACATAGCGGCGGCCGGTCGCCACATTGCTCGCAAAGCGCCTGACGCTGGCTTCCACGATGTACTCGCCGTCCCGGTAGACGAAGTACAGGATGAAGATCGCCATTCCGAGGGTAAGGGCAAAATGTGCCACGTTCTTCACCGCTCCGCTCGTTGCGGCGAGGAGAAAGTGCGAGGCTCGGGTGGCGATCTGGGAGGCGTGCCCGGTGATGTCGACGCCGTAGCGGTCCGCCATCTGCATCAGGCGGTCGACGTACGGAATCTTGCTGAGCGCCGCGGTCCCGGAAGTGCCCGCCTGCTGGATGAACTCCTGGCTCTGGTGGTAGAGAGTCGTGGCGTTCTGGGCGATGGCGAAAAGGAGCCAGGCGATGGGGAGGATGATGCAGAGGGTGACGATTACAACCATGATCGCCGCCGCCCTCCCCGGGCGGTCCGGGTTCCTCCGCGCCAGCCGCTCGTAGTGCGGGTACGTGGAGATCCCGATGAGCATGGCCCAGAGCAGCGGCTCGGCCAGCGGAAGGGAGAGGAGTATGATAAAGGCCGCCATCGCCGCAATAACCAGGGCGATAACCATGCTTACGACTATCTTCTTGTCCATTCTTTCTCCTCAGGCCGGGGAGTTTGTCATTCGCAGTCCGGGGCGAACTCGGCTCCCGCGGCGACCGCAGCTTTTCCCTTCTGCGCGTCACGTACTTCCTGTACCGCTCGTGGCAGGACCTCCAGCACGCGGTCGATATCCTCGTCGGTGGTGAGCCTTCCGAGGGAGAAGCGCACATGGGTGACAGGTCCGCAACCCTCTTCCGGTGAAGCGGCGTGCAGCGCGCCGGAGCAGCAGGCCGAGCCGGAGGAGACGGCGATCCCCTCCTGGTCGAGGAGGAAAAGGAGAGGCCCCGGTTCCATGTCCAGAAAGGTGACGTTGGAGGTGTGGGAGAGCCGCAGCTCCGGATGTCCGTTTCGCCTCACCTGGCCAAGTTGCACGATCCCCGCCTCAAGCCTGTCGCGCAGGCGGGCCAGTCTCCTCCCCTCGCTCTCCATGGTATCCTGGGCGATCTCGCACGCTTTCCCGAGGGCGACGATGCCGGCGACGTTCTCCGTCCCCGCACGCCTGTTCCGTTCCTGGCGCCCGCCGTGGAAGTATGAGTAAATCTTCCCCTTGCGCATGATCATGGCGCCCACACCCTTCGGCGCGTACAGCTTGTGTCCCGAGAGGGAAAGGAGGTTCACCTGGAGCTCCTTCCAGTCGATGGGGATCTTTCCGACCCCCTGCACCGCATCGGTGTGCAGGAGCACGTTGTGGCGCGCCGCGATCTCACCGATCGTGTCGATGGGGAAGATGGTGCCGGTCTCGTTGTTGGCGAGCATGGTGGAGATGAGAATCGTCCTCTCCGTTATCGCCTCTTCCAGCTGCTGCAGGTCGAGCATACCCTCGCTGTCCACGGGGATGGTGGTCACCTGGTACCCGAACTTCTCGAGGTACAGCGCCGGCGAGAGGACAGAGGGGTGCTCCACCTGGGTGGTGATGATGTGATTCCCCTTGTTGCGCAGCGCCGCAGCCACCCCCTTTATCGCCCAGTTGTTCGACTCCGTGGCGCAGGAGGTGAAGATCACCTCCTCCTCGTGGCAGTTCAGGAGGAGCGCGACCTGCGCGCGGGCGCGCTCCACCGCTTCTTTCGCGCGTCGCCCGGCCCAGTGGATGCTGGAGGGGTTGCCGAAGTATTCGGTGTAGTACGGGAGCATCTCCTCGAGAACTTCCGGATGAATGGGGGTGGTGGCATTGTAATCCAGGTATATGCGGCGGTGCGGCATCTGTTCCTCCGGCCGAAGGTGAGCCCATAGAAAAGTCTAGCACGGTGGGAGTTAAGAAGTTGTTCAGGATAAACCAGGGACATCTCTTAATATATCCGGCGCGCGATGTCAATGGAGGTGACGGCACGGTTCCCCCGGAAGAAGAAAAGGGACAGGCAACTTTTCCGGCGGAATCGGAAAAAGTGGCCTGTCCCTTCTTTGCGAGGAGTCCAGAAGGGGGCGACTGGGCGCCGCCCCCGAGGGTGCTTTTTTACAGCTCTTCGAGCATGGTGGTGAAGAGGTCGTGGTGCTCCTCTTCCTCTTCCAGGATCTCCCTGAACATGTGCGCAGTCGTCACGTCCCCTTCTCTCTGCGCCATCTCCACGATCTGCTTGTACATCTCCACCGCCTCGACCTCTGCCACGACGTCCAGCTCGAGGAACTCCCTCAGGTTCAGGCCGACCTCAATGGGGGAGGGCTTTGTGGTCGGAGTCCCGCCGAGATACCAGAGCCTTTCGGCGATCTTTTCCGCGTGCTTCATCTCGACGATGGAAGTCTCCTTGAACTTGTCTCGCACGGCGATGCCGAGAGCCCCGCGCACCTGGACATGTTGCCACATGTACTGGATGCTCACCTGGATCTCCCTGGCGATGGCCCGGTTCAGCATGTCTTGCAACTCACTGCTCACTTTGGTCAACGGCTCCAGCGATGCGGTCATGTCCAGCCCTCCTTTATGAATGCGAGTGTCAATGGCGCTGCGCTCCTTCGAAATCGACGGGTACTATTCTTACACCAAAAGCGGCTCTGTCAATTAATGAACTTCTTTCCCCGCCCATTGGCAGCGGCCACTACTCGCATCGGCTCTCCTTTCAGGATACTCCTATTGCCGGCGCCGTATCGTATTGTTCCGCATGGAAATCCGCACTCGCGGCCGGGCGTGATGGCCCTCTACCCCGTAGTACTTCTGCATAGATTTGTCGGAAGGTGCTGGGATAGAATGAAGACAGCCGAAGGATTTACCTCGGAACGCTGAATGGAGACGCTATCATGGATCGCAAAACGAACGAGACCATGGTCGATGCCCTGATCCTCCTCGGGGGGGGCGTGCTCGGGGCCGGACTGGCTCTGCTCTTTGCGCCGCAATCCGGCCAGAAGAGCCGCAAGGACATTGCCCGTTTCAGTAGGACGGTAGGGAGAAAGAGTGATCTGGCGATGCGAAAGCTCGCCGACAATGTGATCGATTTCGCCGATGCGGTCGCCCACAGGAGGCGGCATTGGTGATCCCCATGCGGCGCCGCGTAGAGCGGTAGCCGCATCGTGACCTGTCCCCGGATAGTACACAGCAGAAAGGCCCGCCACGATGGAACCGGCGGGCTTTTCTTTTGTGTATTGCGTTAGAGTGAACTCGGGGAGGCTCGGCGCCGCTTAGGCCACGCATGCCCGCTCCCGCGGATGCAAAGCTGGAGCTTTGCTCCCAATCCCGTTCCCAAGGTGGACCTTGGGAACGAGCGTGGAGGTGGACCTTGGGGAGGAGCATCGAGGTGACCTTGGGGAGGAGCATCGAGGTGACCTTGGGGAGGAGCATCGAGGTGGACCTTGGGGTGGAGCATGCCATCACGTTCCCCCCTTTGCGAAGGGGGGACAGGGGGGATTTGCTTTTTGTTGACGCTTAGTTGGCTATCCGCTGCTGCGGAGTGGATCTACCCCAGCCGGATAAGTACCGTTCCCGCAAGGATGACAAGGGCGGCTCCCAGCCTGATCCTCCCGAACGATTCGCGCAAAAAGAGGATCCCGATCAGCACACCGACCACGATGCTCACCTGCCGCACCGGCACGGCGTACCCTACCGGCGCCATGTTGAGGCCGTAGCGATAGGTAAGAAACGAGGTCATGACGACGGGGCCGCTGGCGAGGATGCGGCGCCAGTTGACGCGCAGCTCTTCTGCTACCTGCGGCCAGTACTTCGGACGCGCCAGGTTCAGTGTCATCAGCAGGAGCATGGAGACGACCATGAAGTAGGTGAAGTACACCGGCGGGTAGTGACGCACGCCGGTCTTTTCGGTGATCGCTCCGATGGAGTAGACAAATCCCGCCCACAGTGCCGCCTGCACAGGTGCGCTCTTCAGGTCGCGGAAGGGACGTGCCAGCTCGGCGAAAGAGACGCGCTGCATCTGGAGGCAGAAGGTCCCGAATATCACCATGAGGATGCCGCACAGTCCCCGCAGCGAGAAGCGTTCGCCAAGGAGGAGCGCCCCCCAGATAGGGACGTACACCATGGAGGTCTGGGAGAGAGGGTAAATGACGGAGAGGTCGCCGTGCTGGTAGGCCCGGCCGTTCAGGAGGTGGTAAATGACAAAGCAAAACGCCCCCCCGACGGCCAGAAAGAGCGTTTCGTGCCCGGGCCAGTGGAATTCTTCCGGCACTATGGGGAGGACGGCGGTGAAGAGGGCGCTGGAGATGGCGAACATCCACCAGATGAAGACCGTCTTGTGCCGGCTCTTTTTGACGAGAAGGTTCCAGCTGGCGTGCATGACGGCTGAAATAACGATCAGGGTGAATGCGAGGTTGGACATCCGGGCATTATAGCCAAAGCAGCCGGAAAACCAAACTCAAAGGAGACAGCTTTCCCTACATCGATCGCAGCAGGTGATCTAGCCTCTACCTCCACCCCTGCTGCAGGAGCATCCGCTGTGCCGGGGCGAAGTGCATCTCGGCGGCGGCCTTCATGAGGGCCCGCGCGATGAAGCGGGTTTCCGGCTGAAGGGCCATCCGCTCCCCCTGCCAATACAGGAGCTTCGGGTCCTGCGGAGTTCCCGACTCCAGTGCGACCTCGAGGAAAGCCTCCGCCGTCTCCTGGCAGCGGGGGACGCCGAGACCGGTGGCGTAAAGAGCGGCGAGCCTGATCTGCGACTTGTAGTGCCCGAACTCGGCGGCTCGGCGGTACCAGTAGGCGGCCTCGTGCGGGTCGCGGTGCATCGGAAACTTGTCGTAGATGTAGGCGAGGTAGTAAAAGACGGAGGGGTCGTTCTCGAAGACAACCGCGTACAGGAGCTCGAGTGCCTGCTCGATGTCCCTTTCGCAGTGCTGGGCGAAGATATAGAGCTCCGCGAGTGAGGTGATGCTCGGCAGGTGCTCCTGGGCGCGGGCCCCCTGGAGGAGGGCGATGGCATACTCCGCGTCGTATGCGACGTGAACACCGTCCAGATGCAGGAGCGCCAGCTGATGCATCGACTGGGCGATCTCCCCTTTCGCGGCAATGGCCAGGAAACGGGCAGCCTTGACAGGGTCGGGCGTTACCCCCTCGCCGTTCAGAAACATCTCGCCGAGAGCCGCTGCAGCGGCCGCATCGGAGGCGTGTACCGCGCCGCTGAAGGTGCTCTTGATGCGCATCTCGCTGGCACGCTCCTTGAAGTTTATGACCTTCGCCCCCGCGGTGCCGGGGGGTGCTGCAACCTCACCTGCCGATGCCAGCGATTCCGCGTGCTCTTCCATCTCGCACATGACCCTTTCCTGCTTCTCTCTTCCTTTTTCGGAATCCCTGAACATCGTTCCCTCCTTCACACTGCCTTCTGGCCCCGCATTTCAACTAGCATGCCACAGAGGTCCTGCCTCGTAACCTCCCGTAACTTCTTGCCTTGCAGCAGTAAAAATAGCCCGCGCAAACGGTCGTTCCAGCGATATGGCGGAGCCCCCAAGCATTATGGCTCCATTAACCCCCGCGTGCACGTGAACGCCCTATGACACAACTCGCTGCGGCGGGACAACATCGTTGTCACCGCCTTTCTCATGCCAGGCATAGTACGCGCTTTATTTCATCGTCATTTACATCTCTCATGCCATGTTTCCTCTCGGTGTGCAGTAAGTAGTGAGCCTTTCGCGGAAAGTGTAACAGATGCGTACCCTCCGGCAGGCACGGTAGGGAGTGGAGTTCCTTCTTTGACTTGCCCCGCTGCTAAGATACATTTTGAATGTTTAATTTGTGTCGACGGCGCAGGGCGCGGCAAGAGAAGGAGGGACGTGCATGAGTGCGATTTACCGGCAGATTCATTCCCGGCAGGTGGAGGGTCTCTATCAGACTTTGGTGGCACTCCTGCTGTTGCTGATGACCGGAGGTAGTGCCGCTGCGCGCGATACGCCCCTTCCCCCGGACCGTATCGTGAAGTGGCAGGGGAATGTCGGCGTCCTCGGCGATATACCGGTGAAGAATAAGGTCTTTTCCACCCTTTCCCCCTCCGGCGCCGACGATACGCTGCAACTGCAGGGGGAGATAAACAGGTGCACTCCCGGGCAGGTGCTGGAACTGAAGGGAGGGACGTTCAAGATCTCGCGCCTCCTGTCGGTAAAAAGCGGCATCGTGATCCGCGGCGCGGGGGCGAAGAAGACCGTCATCAAGGGGACCTCCGACTTCAAAGGAGACCAGCTCATGCTGGTGGAGCCGCGAAGCTGGTCGTACAACCTCTCCCGCCCCCCTGCAGTCTCGCTGGAAAGCGGGTACCGGAAGGGTTCCACCACCATTACCACCATTTCCGAGCATCGCCTGCGCGAGGGGGACGTGATCCTGATCGACCAGATGAAGGATCCGGACGGCATTCCGGCGGTGGACAGCAAGGGGGACGGCGGAGTGTGCACCTGGTGCGGCAGGGAAAACGGTGCCCGCCCCCTCGGCCAGCTGGTGATGGTGAAATCGACACCGGACTCTACCACCGTGGAGCTGGAGATTCCTCTCTACTGGAGCTTCAAGAAGTCACTCATGCCCGAGCTTGTGAAAGTGACGGGGCAGGTGGAAGGGTTCGGGCTGGAGGATCTGACGCTCGATAACGGCGACAGCGGCGCGCGGGAGGCCGCCCTGCAGATGAACAACGTCAGCAACAGCTGGGTGCACCGGGTGGAGATGATAGGCTCCAGCAAGGAGCTCATGAGGATCTGGAACGGGTACCGCATCACGGTCCGCGGCTGCACCTTCCACGAAGGGATCCCGGTGACCGCCACCTCCGGAACCGCATTCGGCCCGAGCCGCGGTTACGGCATCTGGATCAATCCGGGCGCATCGGCGTGCCTCATCGAACACAACGAGTTCTACCACCTCGCACTGGCGATCACCGCCAACGGCACAGCCTCCGGCAACGTCTTTTCCTACAACTACATCCACGACCTCTATCACCTCAACACGGCCAATGCGGGAGCCGCCATCTCCTTTCACGGCGCGCACCCGATGATGAACCTCATCGAGGGGAATTACAGCGAAGGGGCTATCGTCGCCGACAACTACTGGGGCTCTTCCAGCACCAACACCATCTTCCGCAACCGCATCATCAACGAGAGCAGCTACACCTGCCAGGCATGGGCGGTGAACCTCCACGCCAACCAGCAGCAGTACAACGTGGTGGGGAACATCCTCGGCGCACCGGGAGACGAGGAGCGCTTCGAAAGGGAGAAGGGAAAGTGCGACAGCGCCATCTACAACATGGCCGATCCGGTGGTGAAATCGTCCGCGTTCCGTCATGCCAACTGGGACAGCGTGCACAAAAAGGTGTTGTGGTACGGGACGCGGGGACGCTCGCTCCCTCCCTCCCTCTACCTGAGCGGCGCGCCAAAGTGGTGGGGGAGGACCCTGTGGCCGCCGGTCGGGCCGGAGGTCTCGGCAAAGCCGCATTTGCACAAGCGCAGTGCGCGCCCCTCCTGGTGGCGCGAGGGGCGCGGGGATGAAGAGAGTGATTGAAGGCGGCGACGGGGTAGTGATGAGGAGTCTTAGAAGAAGCCATTCTCAAGCCAACAGGTGGAGGTTGTCATGAAGAGAGAATGTTTCGACCCGGATGAAGAAAAAGCCGCCGTCCCGGCTCGATCTGCGGGTTCGAAGGGGAGGGGGCGGTTTCTCGCGCTCGCACTGCTCATAGTCGTGGCGATAGCGGCTCTTTACGGCTGCGGGGGCGGCGACGATCACAGCAACCAGGCGGCACCGCCGCCGGAGCCGTCGGTGCGGCAGAGTGCAGTGACGGTGGCGGATTTCAACCGCGACGGCTTCCTCGACCTCGCGGTGAGCACCTCCTTTTTCACCGATCAGGAATCGTTCCCGGGGGAGGTGGATGTTTTCCTGCAGACAGCCACCCCCGGCGTCTACGCGGCGGCACAGACCTATCCGGTCGGCCTCGATCCTGCCCATGTCGCGAGTGCTGATCTGAACGGCGACGGCCTCCCCGACCTCGTCACCGCCAATGAAACGTCCGACTCCGTCTCCGTCCTCTTGAACCAGCCGGGGCGGCCGGGCGCCTTTCTCCAGGCCGCCGGCTACCCCTGCGGACCGCAGCCCCTTGCCGTGGCGGTTGCGGACGTGAACCGCGACACTCTCCCCGATCTTGTCGTCGCCGTGGCGGACGGCGTCGACGTCCTGCTGCAAAATCCGAACGCCCGGGGGCAGTTCCTCTCCCCGACGACACTTGCTCTGGCCGGGGGCGCCTTCTCTGTAGCGACGGGCGATCTCGACGGCGACGGCCTCACCGATATCGCCTGCTCCGGCACCACCTCGGTGGTCGTATTCTTCCAGAGCCCCACCACGCCAGGTGCCTTCAGGGCTCCTGCCTCCTTTGTCGCAGGGGTGGAACCAAACGGCATAGCGGTGGCGGACATGGACCTTGACGGGCTCGACGACATCGTCGTGGCGAACATAGGATCTCCCGCCGACGGGTCAAACTCCACCGTCTCGGTTCTCCTGCAGGACCCCGACGTTGTCGGCAATTTCCTTGCCGCGCGCAACATTGCAGCGCCGGGGGGCACCAGAAACGTCGCGCTGGGGGATCTGAACGGCGACACCTTCCCCGACATAGCCGCCGCCTCCACCGTCATCTTGTCGACCAATGCCGGGACCGTCTCCGTCTTCCTGCAAAACGGCGCAGCACCGGGAAATTTCTTCTTCTCCGCGAGCTACCCGGACGGTTTCACCCCCGAGTACGTGGCGCTCGGTGATTTCAACCGGGATCTGCGGCTGGACATCGCCATCCAGGACGGCCCGAGCATCCTTTTCCAGGACCCCAGCCGCCCCGGCGTCTTCCTCCCCGAGGTGCTGGTGGGGCCGCAGTAAATCTTCAGTCGAGGCGATCGACCCCCCTCCCGTCACGGGAGGGGGCGACTTCACCGTATGCACGCATCTCCATGTAGGCCGGGATAAGCCGCAGGCGTTCCCGGCATCTCGGCGTCCCCTGAGTCGCACCTCATAAACGTGCACCTCGAAAACGCTACCGCTATTCCCCCCGTCGCCGGTGTCGCGCTCCCTCCACTATCACCCGGCAGCGCCCGCTACAGCGCCCCCCGACCGAAGACTCCACCCCGCCGGGTCGCGCCCCTCCTTCACTCCTTCCGCTGCACCCTTTTTCTCCGCCTTTCACAATGATTTTATTGACTTTTGCCCCTTCTTTTATCTATTGTGCATACACCTAAAGATCCCGGTACCGTCTGCAATTGTCCCTTTCGCTTCGGTGACCATTGCAACAGATCAACGCGGATCTTTCGGCAGGACGGCAGCAGATTTCTCAGGAGAGAGGTTTAATGCGCAAAGTTACCACCATCCGTCAGAAGATCACCGCCACCATCATTTCCCTCGGCGGTTTCAGTATCGTCCTCCTCGGTGTTCTCGCCTTCATCTGGAAAAGCAGCGGCCTGGAACGCTGGCGCACCCTCAGTGCCGACATCCTGATCCTCTCCGTCATGCTCACCGCCGCCATCGGTTTCCTCTACCTCTCCCTGCGCAAAAGAATCCTGCTCCTGGAGTCGCTGAGGGAACACATCGCCGGCGTCACCTCCACCTGGGACCTCAGCCGTCGACTGGAGATAGACACAAACGACGAGATAGGGGAGCTGGCGCGGGAATTCAACGTCATGACGGAGAAGCTCGCCGCCATGGTCGGAAAGATCAACGCCTCCAGCCAGGAGCTGAGCGGGGTCTGCTCCACCATCCAGGGGGTCTCCGGACAGGTAGCCGGGGCCGCCGAACGGCAGGCCGGTGCCGTCACCGAGACCTCCACCGCCATCGGCCAGATCAGGGAATCGATCGAAGAGGTCACCCGCGGCGTCGACGGGCTCTCCCAGTCCGCGGCGGAAAGCACCTCCTCGATCCTCGAGCTCGCCGCCAGCGTGGAGGAAGTGGCGCTGAACGCGGAGAGCCTCGCCCAGTCGGTGGAGGAGGTGAGCTCTTCCGTCGGCGAGATGACCGCCTCCATCAAGCAGGTGAAAGACAGCGCCTCCAGCCTCATGGACACCGCCAACGTGACCTCCTCCTCCATCATGGAGATGGACAGCTCCATCAAGCAGGTGGAAAGAAACGCCCGCGAGACGGCCGCCATCTCCGAGGCGGTGCGCGGCGACGCGGAAATGGGGAAAGAGGCGGTCGACGCGGCAATCGCCGGTATGCAGGCGATCAAGAGCGCCTCCCACATCACCGCTGAGGTCATCAGCAACCTTTCCCAGCGCACCGGCGACATCGGCGCGATGCTCTCCGTCATCGATGACGTGGCGGGGCAGACGAACCTTCTCGCCCTCAACGCGGCGATCATCGCGGCGCAGGCCGGCGAGCACGGCAAGGGATTCGCGGTCGTCGCCGACGAGATAAAGCAGCTCGCCGAGCGCACCAGCCGCTCCACCAGGGAGATCGCCGAGGTCATCAAGGGGGTTCAGGAGGAGACGCGCCGCGCGGTGCAGGCGATAGGGCAGGCGGAGCGCAGCATCAACGAAGGGGAGTCGCTCTCGCAGAAATCGGGGGAGGCGCTGGTAAAGATCGTCTCCGGCGTGCAGATGGCGACGGCCCAGGTGGAAAGCATCGCACGGGCTACCATGGAGCAGGCGAAGGGGAGCCAGATGATTCGCGAGGCGATGGCGCAGGTCGCGGAGATGGTGCGGCAGATAGCGTCGGCCACCAGCGAGCAGGGGAAGGGGAGCGCCTTCATCATGGCCGAGGTGGAGAAGATGAATACCCTCACGATGCAGCTGAAGAATTCGACGCGGGAGCAGAGTCACACCGGCCACTTCATCGCCAAATCGACCGAGAACATCACCGAGATGATTCAGGCGATCAAGCAGGCGTGCGACGAGCAGAGCCGCGGCAGCGACATGATTCTCCCCGCGGTGGAGAACATCACCACCGCCACGGAAAGCAACCTGGACGGCGTCATCGTCCTCGTGGACAGCCTGGGGAACCTCGCCGGCCAGATCGACATGCTGCGTGAGGAGATCGGCCGCTTCAGCATCGCCTCGGCCCGCTAAGGGCGTAGCGCAGCACCAGGCAAAGGGAAGCTCATGCACGGAAAGATGCACCAGTCGCCGGACCTCGCCGAGTTCACCAAGGAGTTCAAGCCGAGGCGCCTCCCCCGCAAGACGATCATCTTCTCTCCCACCGACGAAATAGACGTCGTCTTCATGGTGAAGAAGGGGCGGCTGCGGGTGTACCTCGCCTTTGAGGACAAGGAATTCACCCTCGCCTTCCTGGAGCCCGGCGATTTCTTCAGCACGCACACGCGGGCTTTTGTGCAGTCGCTGGAGGATACCGAGATCCTCGAGGTGAGCACTGCGCGCTTCCAGCAGAAAGCCACAGAAATTCCCGCCATTTCCCTCGGGATGATGAGGATTCTCGGATCCCTCTTCCGCAGTTCCATCTCCATCATAGAGGGGCTCGCCTTCAAGGACGTGCACCTGCGTCTGGTGGACTTCCTGGTGGAGTCCGCCGTGCAGCGCGGCCAGGCGGTCGAGGGTGGGATCCTGGTGGAACTCGGCCTCTCCACCGAAGACATCGCGCTTCTCGTCGGATCGACGAGGCAGACGATCTCCACCTTCCTGAACGGACTCATCAAGCGCGGCATCATCGAAAAGAAGGACCGTCGCACCCTCATCATCCGCGACCTCGAGGCGCTGAGGACGTGGAAGGATTCCGAGAAGTAGCAAAAGGACGCTCGCAAAGGCTCATCCGAGAGTTCCGGGGAAGCCGTAACATGTTCCAATGAAGGGCCGCAGGGGGCCTCGCGTCCCCCCCTTCGCAAAGGGGGGAACGTTAGTTCTCCTGCAGTGCTTCGTGGCAATGTACCCACGCTCCCCCAGGCTGCTTTTTTCTCTATCGGAAAAGATTCCTCTCCCCGCTTCCGCTCCCGGGACCAATGGCGAAAACCAGCTTGTCCTGTTTTAATGTAAACACTAAGTCACCGTCTTTTTTGCGAAACTGTCGGTGACCTGACAGATCTTCCCTCCTCTTTTCTCCTATAGTCGTCCTGCATCCCACACCCCACACTACGCTGCTTCACGCAATTAGTTGCACATTGGAGTCTCCATGACAGCGGAGCGACAGGAAGCAAACCACCCTCTGAGGCTGCTGCGCATAAACGCAGGCTCGTGCAACGGCTGTGACGTCGAACTCACCGCCACCGCCTGCCTCTCCCGTTTTTCCTTCGAACGCGCAGGCTTCGTCCTCACCGAAGATCCCGCCGAGGCCCAGATCGTCCTCATTACCGGTCCGCTGACTGTCCGGGTGAAGGAACAGGTTCTTCAGCTTTATGCCGAGGTCCCGGAGCCGCACGTCACCGTCGCCGTCGGCGTCTGCCCCGCTTCAGGGGGCGTCTTCCGCGACAGCTACGCGATCGCGGGCCCCGTCGAGCGCTACCTCCCCGTCGAGGTCAATGTGCCGGGCTGCCCTCCGCGCCCCCAGGCGATCATGGAGGGGATGCAGGGAGCGGCCGCGCTCTGGCGCCAGAAAACAGGTCTCCCCTCCTTCTCCCCCGCTGCCGCCGAGGACGCCCCCGCAGCGCCTGCGCCGGAGGGGCCCGGCGTCGCCGTTCGCGGCAAGCTCTCCTACGACCCAGCCGCCTGTGCCGCGTGCCGCATGTGCGAGCACGTCTGCGCCGGAGGGGCGATCACCTTCACCGAGGACGGCGACGGCGTGCACTTTTCCCTGCAGCACAATGCCTGCGCCTTTTGCGGCTTGTGCACGCACTACTGCAAGACCGGCGCGCTGAAGCAGACCGGAAACTGGCACACGGCGCACTCCCGGGAGGAGAAGGCGGATTTCGTGGAGAGCGCCTCCATCCCGTACCGCCCCTGCGCGGTTTGCGGTGAGCCGATCCTCCCGGTGCCGACTGACCTGATCCGGCTCGCCTTCCGCGGCGTGAACCGGGACCTGGTCCGCCTGCAGAACCTCTGCCCCGAGTGCCGACAGGCGGAGACGCTTCTAGGAGTCAGACGATGAACGAATTTCAGGAAAAGGTAGCGGCGCGGCTTCGGTCGAGCGCCGGCAAGGAGGTGGAGATTTCCTGGCGCGCCTCCGGCAAAGGAGTGCAGACCGGCTGGTGCACGGTCGCCGCCGCAGATCTCTTCCCCGTCGCTCAGGGGGTGCAGGAGCTCGACGGCAGGCTCTCCGCAATCACCGGGTATCTCTGCGCGGGAAAAGCTGACGAGGGTGCCCGCCAACTCGCCTACCACTTCGACCTCGACGGCGCCACCCTCACCGTCACTGTCCCCCTGCCGCTGCACGGTGCCACCGTTCCATCCCTCACCCCGATCTTTCGCAGCGCCGACTGGAACGAGCGGGAGCTCATGGAGCTCTACGAGGTCGAGGTCGCAGGTCACCCCGACCCGCGCCGCCTCTTTTTGGACGAGTCGCTGGAGCCTGCCGCGCTGGAGCGGCTGATCCCCTACTCCTCCTTTATCAATGCGGCGAGCCCGAAGACCCTCTTTGAGAAGGTCCTCCTCGATCAGGGAAAGGAGGGGGCACGATGACGGCTTCCATCATTACCCTCGACTCCCGCCAGCTCCAGCTCGAAGAGCCGATGTACTTCAACCTCGAGATGGACGGTGACAGGGTCGCCACGGTGGACGTGGTGGCGGGGCAGAGCCACCGCGGACTGGAGACGCTCGTCCTCAAGCGCAACTTCTACCAGAACATCACGCTCCTTGAGCGCCTCTGCTCGCTCTGCTCCAACAGCCACCCCTCCACCTTCTGCATGGCCCTGGAGGAGATCGCGGGTATCGCGATCCCCGAGCGAGCGGAGTACCTGCGCGTCATCGCCGACGAGATCAAGCGGATCGCCTCGCACCTCTTCAACTGCGCACTCCTTGCCCACATCGCGGGGCGCGACGCCCTCTTCAAGGAGATCATGGAGCTGCGCGAGATCATGCAGGACACCAAGGAGGCGATCTACGGCAACCGCATGGACCTCGCGGCGAACTGCCTCGGCGGCGTGCGCTACGATCCCTCCCCCGAAGCCCTCTCCTACCTGAAGGGGCAGATGGAAAAGATGAAGCAGCCGCTGGAAACGCTTCTCTCCCTCTTCGGCTCGGACGCCGGGCTGCGCGCCCGGATGGAAGGGGTGGGGGTCCTCTCCCCGGAGCAGGCGAAGGCGTGCGGCGTGGTGGGGCCGGTGGCGCGCGCCTGCGGCATCGGGTACGACACGCGGCGCAAGAGCCCCTACTTCGCCTACCCCGATCTCCCCTTCGAGGTCGTTGTGGAGGAGGGGGGGGATGTGCGGGCCCGGGCCCTGGTGAGGCTGCGGGAAGCGCGGGAGTCGGTGGGGATCATCGAGCGGTGCGTGGAGAGGATGCCGGGCGGCCCGGTAGCGCCGGAGGTTCTGCCGGAGGTCCCGGCAGGGGAGGCGATCGCGAAATCGGAGGCGCCGCGCGGGGAGCTTCTGTACTACCTCGTGACGGACGGCTCCCAGCTCCCGGTGCGCCTGAAGTGGCGGGTGCCGAGCTTCATGAACTGGGATGCCCTCGGTTTCATGCTCAGGGGGGAGCGGCTCGCCGATATCCCTCTCATCGTTAACAGCATCGATCCGTGCATCTCCTGCACGGACCGCTGACGGAGGGCGCATGCACGAGATGTCGCTGGTGGCAAGCCTGATGGAGCTGATCGAAGACACCGTGCAACGCCACGACGTACAGCGCGTGGGACGGGTCTTTCTGAAGGCGGGGAGAATGGCCGCGGTGGAGCCGATGACGCTGCGCGCCTGCTTCGAGGCGCTCTCGGAGGGGACGGCGGCACAGGGGGCGGATCTCGTCATCGAAGAGGTGCCGGTGAGTTGCTCCTGCCGGGAGTGCACGAAGATCTACCGGGTGGAGAGGTACGACTTCCGCTGCCCGGTGTGCGGCAGCGGCGATACGGAGCTCCTGACCGGAAGGGAGCTGAGGCTTGACAGGCTGGAAGCTCTCTCGGCAGCGTGAGCGCCGATGGCACCGCGGGCGAGTCATCCGGAGCGGAGACAGAAAAGGGAGCAGTGAAATTGCAAAGGAGAGGTCAATGAACCAGAAAATTCAGCAGCGGGAAAATGCCATCGTTTTCTGCGATGCGGAGAAGTGCCTCGGATGCCACAGCTGTGAGCTGGCATGCGCGGTCGCCCACGGTGGCAAGGATCTGCACACCTCGGCGCTCTTGGGGATGACGCTGCGCCCCCGCACGAAGGTCGTCGCAGTCGCCGACATCATGATGCCGGTACAGTGCCGGCAATGCGAGGACGCGCCGTGCGCCTTCGCCTGCCCCAGCGGGTCGATCCGGCAGGAAGAAGGGCTGGTCACCATCCAGCAGCAGACGTGCATGGGGTGCAAGGCGTGCGTCATGGTCTGTCCCTTCGGCGCCATCAGCGTGAAGGGGAGCGGCGACGGTGGTCCTGCCCGCACCCGCACCAACCGCGGTGTCGCCCACAAATGTGACCTGTGCGCCGGCACCGGCAGGGAAACCCCCGCCTGCGTGGAGGGGTGCCCCAGGAAGGCGCTCAGCCTCATCGATCTCGAGGAATACCGCCAGACACTGCGCGAGGCCAGGGTGGCGGAGCTCGCTCAATCTCATAAATACCTCAAGAAAAGGAAGGAAACGCTATGAGCCTCAACAAATCGACCGATCCGTCCGCAGCCGAGCTTCTCCCCCTGGCGAAAAAACAGGGGATCGAAACGGTGTGGGACCGCTACAAGGCGATGCAGCCGCAATGCGGCTACGGCCAGCTTGGCGTCTGCTGCCGCATCTGCTGGAAAGGCCCCTGCAGGGTCGACCCCTTCGGCGACGGCCCGCAGCGCGGGATCTGCGGCGCCGATGCCGACACCATCGTGGCGCGCAACGTGATCCGCATGATCGCCGCCGGTGCCGCGGGACACTCGGAGCACGGCCGGCACATAACGATCGCCCTCCTCGGAGTCGCCGAGGGTAAGCTCCCCGCCTACCAGATCCGCGACGAGGCGAAGCTGCGCTCCATCGCTGCGAAGCTGAAGATCGAGACGGAAGGGAAGGAGATAGCCGAGATCGCGAAGGAAATCGCGCTCGTGACCCTCTTTGACTTCCAGAACCAGGACCACGACCAGTGCCTTACCTGGCTCTCCTCCACCCTCACGGAAAAGCGCCTGGAAAAACTCGGCGCGCTGCACGTACTGCCGCACAACATCGACGCTACCATCACCAACATCATGGGACGGACCCTGGTCGGCTGCGATGCGGATCCGGCAAACCTGATCCTCGGGGGGGTGAAAGGGGCGCTCGCCGACTACGATGGCATGTGCCTCGCCACCGAGCTCTCCGACGCCCTTTTCGGGACGCCGCAGCCGGTGGTCACCACAGCGAACCTCGGCGTGCTCCGTGAGGACGCGGTGAACATCGCGGTGCACGGCCACAACCCGCTCCTGAGCGAAGTCGTCTGTGACGTCGCCGCCCTCATGAACGACGAGGCGATCAAGGCGGGGGCCCCGGGGGGGATCAACATCGTGGGGATCTGCTGCACCGGAAACGAGGTGATGGTGCGCCACGGCGTCCCGCTGGCCGCCAACTACCTCTCCCAGGAGCTTGCGCTGGTGACCGGCGCGGTCGATGCCATGGTCGTAGACGTGCAGTGCATCATGCCGTCGGTGGCGGGAATTGCCTCCTGCTTCCACACCCAGGTCATCACCACGCTGGATGAGAACAAGATGCCGGGCGCGACGCACATTCCGCTGCGCACCGAGACCGCGACGGAGAGCGCCCGGCAGATCGTGGACACGGCGATCCAGGCGTTCAAGCGGCGCAACCCGGCAAGGGTGCACATTCCGGACACGAAGACAACCGCCGTTGCCGGCTTCAGCACGGAGGCGATTGTCGGTGCGCTGAGCCTTGTCAACGCGGAGGACCCGCTGAAGCCCCTCATCGACAACATCGTGAACGGCAACATCCAGGGGGTCGCCCTCTTCGCAGGTTGCAACAACCCGCAGGTGCCGCAGGACAGCGCCTTCGTCACCATCGCGAAGAAGCTCGCGGCGAACAACGTCCTTCTCCTCGCCACCGGGTGCGGCGCGGGGGCGCTTGCCAAGCACGGCCTGATGAACCAGGAGGCGACGGAGAAGTTTGCCGGTGAAGGGCTGAAAGCGGTCCTTACCGCCGTCGGCAACGCCGCCGGCCTGAACGGCCCTCTGCCGCTGGTGCTGCACATGGGCTCCTGCGTAGACAACAGCCGTGCGGTCGAGGTTGCGGTCGCCGTCGCCAACAAGCTGGGGGTCGATCTCGACGCCCTGCCGCTGGTGGCATCCGCCTCCGAGGCGATGAGCGAGAAGGCAGTGGCGATCGGCACCTGGAGCGTGGCGCTCGGCATCCCGACTCACCTCGGGACCATGCCGCAGGTAACCGGCTCCCCGGTGGTAACCGAGCTCCTCACCGCGACCGCGAAGGATCTTTTCGGCGGGTACTTCCTCGTCGAGCTCGATCCGGAGGCAGCCGCCGACAAGCTGCTGCAGGTGATCCAGGGGCGGCGCAAGGCGCTGGGGATCTAGGAACAGGATTTAGGAAACACCCTGAAGGACGCAGGAATCAGCAACAACCGGCCTCACGTTCCCTCCCCTTCAAGGGGAGGGACAGGGTGGGGATGGGGGCAATCCCCAGGGAGAACAAGCACGATGTGTCAAGGGCACGATCACGATCATGAGCACCATCATCACCATCACCACGAGGAGAGCTGCAGCTCCTCCGGGAAAGGGGTAAAGATAGCGATCACCGGGAAGGGCGGGGTGGGGAAAACGACGCTTGCGGCGCTTTTGGCGCGCTCCTTTGCCGATCACGGCGGGCGGGTGCTGGCGGTGGACGCCGATCCCGACGCCAATCTCGCCACTGCGCTCGGGATCTCCGCAGCCGCTCTTACCGAGGTGCAGCCGATCTCGCGGATGAAGGATCTCGCGAAGGAGCGCACCGGCGCCCAGGAAGGGTACGGGTCCTTTTTCAAGCTGAACCCGCAGGTGAACGATCTCCCCGACACCTTCAGCGTCGAGCACGACGGAGTCCGCCTCTTGCAGATGGGGACGGTGGAGCAGGGGGGGACGGGGTGCGTCTGCCCGGAACACACCCTGGTGAAGCGGTTGATGAAGCATCTTCTTCTGGAGCGTGACGACGTCGTCATCATGGACATGGAGGCGGGTATCGAGCATCTCGGGCGTGGAACGGCCGAGTCGGTGGACGGCGTCATCGTCGTAGTCGAACCTGGGCAGCGCAGCGTACAGACCGCTCAGCAGATCACCCGCCTTGCCTCCGACATCGGGATCAGGAAAGTGTTCGTGGTGGGGAGCAAGGTCCAGAACGAGAAGGACAGGGAGTTTATAGAGGCGGCGCTCCCGGAGCACGAGCTGCTGGGCTTCATCTCCTACAGTGACGAGATAAAGCGCGCCGACATGGGTGAAGGGAGCGTCTCCGGGCAGAGCGCCCGCGAGGCGTGCGCCATACGCGAGAGGCTGATGGCACAGGTGGTTGCGGGGTGAGTCGGACAGGTCGGACCGCAAGATCCCCCTCCCTTGACGGGAGGGGGACAGGGGGTGGGTGAAGCTGCCATCTGCTGAAATGGTGGCGCCTTCCCCCCCACCCTGTCCCTCCCCCGCAAGGGGGGAGGGGACGTGCGAGCCTACTCCTCGATCCGCACAATCTCCGCGTCGACCTTTCCGTCGACCACCTCCACCCGCGCGACGGTGACGGGGAGGTGGAACCTTCGGGGGCCGGCGCTGCCGGGGTTCAGGTAGAGCACCCCCTCCTTCCTGGTGACAGCCGCCTTGTGGGAGTGCCCGCTGATGACGCACCGGACCCCCTCCGGCAGCGCCTCCAGATCGTGCACGTTGTGTATCACCAGGAAGCGTGCTCCTCCCGCCTCAAACTCCTCTACATCCTTCAGTTTCTCCGACCAGGCTCCCTTGTCGCAGTTACCCCGTATGGCCACAAGTGGCGCCATTTCCCGCAGCGCCTCCAGCACGGCCTGGGAACAGACGTCCCCTCCGTGCACGATGAGGTCGCTGCCGCGCAACGCCTCCAGCGCGGCGGGGCGCATCACCTTGTGCGTGTCGGATATCACCCCGATCTTCATGGCTCCTCCCTTCTCACTTCCCCTTCGGGGCGTGCCCGTGCTTGCCATGCATCTTGTCCGCCACGAGTGACACAACGATCGAAAGAACGAGCGTCCCGATGATCACGCCGAGGGAGACGTGCAGCGCGATGGGGTACAGGTCGCTCACGATCATCTTCACCCCGACAAAAGCGAGGATGAAGGAGACCCCGAGCTTCAGGTACCTGAACATGTCCACCACATGGGCGAGGAGGTAGTACAGGGAGCGCAGTCCCATGATGGCGAAGACGTTGGAGCTGTACACGATGAAGGGATCTCGTGTGACCGCAAGGACCGCCGGGATCGAATCGACCGCGAAGATGACGTCGCTCGACTCGACCACCAGAAGTGTCAGGAATAGAGGGGTTACCGCGGTGACTCCATTTCTTCGGACGAAGAAGCGGTCGCCATGCTGCCTCTTCGTCACCGGGAAGCGGGTGCGCACCAGTCGCACGAGGAGATTTTTCTCCGGCTCAATCTCGTCGTCTCCGCCGAAGCACATCTTGATCCCCGTCACCACAAGGATCCCGCCGAAAAGGTAGACCATCCAGTGAAACTTCTCCATGAGCCCGATCCCCATGACGATGAAGACCGCCCTCATCACGAGAGCGCCGAGGATGCCCCACTTGAGGATCTTCGGCTGGTGGGCGCGGCTTACCTTGAAGTAGGAGAAGATCATGATGAAGACAAAGAGGTTGTCTACGGAGAGAGATTCCTCGATGACGTAGCCGGTGAAAAACTCCAGCGCCTTCACCTTGCCGAGGAAATACCAGACGGCGCCGTTGAAGAGAAGGGCCAGGGATACCCAGACGGTGGTCCACAAAAGCGCCTCACGAAACTTTATTTCGTGGCTATGGCGGTTGACCCAGAGATCGATCACAAACATAACGGAAACAACGGCTACAAAAATAATCCACATCAAGCTCTGGGATGACACTAGCGCTCCTTCTTATAAAAAGGACACCGTACGGTGTCTTGATCTGCACGTGAAAGCCTGCTTTCCACCGGCCGCTACGGCGCGTCGAGGAGTGCACACAACTCGTCTATGAAACCTGCCTGCCCCTTGATTATCTTCTCCCGGGCCAACTGAAGCGGAAACCAATCTGCCTTGTCCACCTCGGGAAACTCCGACTGCAGACCCGATTTTGGCGGCCACTCCATGGTAAATGTGTTGCTGTGCGCCTTCGCGGGGTCGCAGTCACCCTCGAACGCCCAGGCGCTGATCGTCTTCCCCCCCGGCTGCTTCAGCGGTGTGAGCTTGCGGTACGGCTCCCGCGGCTGCACACCGGTTTCCTCTTCAAATTCCCGCTTTGCGGCCTGCAGCGACTCTTCCCCCTCGAGGCACTCCCCCTTCGGTATCGTCCACGCTCCGAGATCCTTCCCTCTCCAGAAGGGCCCTCCGGGGTGCACCAGAAAGAGCTCGATACCGGACGCCCCGTACCGGAACATCAGAAGCCCCGCGCTCTTCTTCGCCATGGCGTCTCCTGTGGGGCCGCCTGCTGAGGATCAGGCGGCGCCGCCGACGGTGATCCCGGAGATAAGGAGCGTTGGCTGGGCGTCCGCGACCGGCACCCCTTGCCCGTCCTTGCCGCAGGTTCCTATGCCAAAGCCGAGGTCGCTCCCCACCATGGTGATCGCCTTCAGCACCTCCGGACCGTTCCCCGTAAGGGTCGCCCCGCGCACCGGTTCACCTATGATCCCGTTTTCGATGAGGTACCCTTCGGAGACCTCGAAGACGAAGTTGCCGTTGGTGGTGTTCACCTGGCCCCCCCCCATGCGCCGCACGAAAAGCCCCTGCTGCACCGTTTTCACGATCTCGTCCGGTGCGGAGCTTCCGGGGGCGATGAGGGTGTTGCTCATCCTCACGATCGGCCTCATGCGGTACGACTCTCTCCTCCCGTTCCCGGTGGAGGCGCAGCCGTCCTTCATGGCGGAGAGCCGGTCGTACATGTACCCCTTCAGGATGCCGTTTTCCACGAGGATGGTGCGCTGCCCCGCCGTCCCTTCGCTGTCGAAGAAGAAGGAGCCGCGCGCGTTGGCGATGGTGGCGTCGTCGACGACGGTGACAAGGGGGCTCGCCACCTCTTCTCCGATCCTCCCCGCGTACACGGATGTCCCCGCCTGCACGAGATCCGCTTCCAGTCCGTGCCCGATCGCCTCGTGCACCATCGTCCCCCCCGCCTCGGAGGAGAGGACGACCGGGAAGGTGCCGCCGGGGGACTTGCGGGCGCCCAGCATCATGACGCCGCGTGCCGCCGCCTTCAGCGCCTGCTCCTCAGGGGAGGCGCCATTGAAGAGCTCGAAGCCGCGCAGCGCCCCGAGAGGCTCGTACCCGGTCTGCACGATCTCGCCGTCCTGCGCCACGACCTGCACCGTGAAGAGGGTGGAGGTGGCGTGGTCCTCGCTGAACTCGCCGAGCGAATTGGCGCACTGCGTCCGCACCCGGTTGTCGCGGTACATCGCCATGACCTGCCGCACCCGGCGGTCGTAGCCGCGGGCCGCGCGGTCGGCGCGGGTTACCAGCGCCACCTTCTCCTGGAGGGGGATACCGTCCGGCGCGATCTCCACGGGGAAGCCGGCGCTGACCCTTTTCTCGGTGAGATCGATGGAGCCGCCGAAGGCCCCGCCCCGCACCCCTCTGCTGAGGGTGTCGGCCAGGGCGAGGAGCGCCTCCTCGGTGAGCTGGTTCGTGTAGGCGTACGCGGTGGAGAGGTCGCTGACGACCCTGATGCCGATCCCCCGGTCAGCGGCGGAGAGAACACGCTCCACCTTCCCGTCGTCGCACAGGACCGCGTTGTAGGAGGAGTCCTCGAAGTAGATGTCGGCGAAGTCCCCCCCTGCGGAGAGGGCCCGGCGCAGGATCCGCTCGATGTCGAATCTATCCAGCACTACTGACCTCCCTCGGTCACCTCGCTGACCGCTATCTCCCCGGAAATGGCGCCTATCAGTGCCGCGACGTCCCCGGCAAACGGAACGGGTGTCTCCACCCGCACGATCGCTCCCTTCGGGTCGACCGTGCTCATGGTGCACATCCCCTCGTACCCTTCCAGTATGAACTTCAGATAGACCAGATCCTTCGGTGCGACCCGGTACAACCTGCTGCAGCACTCCATCATATCCTCCCTGACGGCGGCCTCAAGCCGCCCCAGATTTCTTGATACCACTTGGCAGGTGAAAAGACAATTTTTCTTTGACGCGTTGCCTGGAGAGGGCGATCTGATATCTTTTGTGGTATGCCATTAGATATAATTAATAAACTATTTGTCTCTATTTTTCGGAGGGTTGCGCCCGTGACGGCGGCGCTGGCGGGCTTTTGCACCGTCTGTTTCGGAGGCGTCGATGCGGCGCTCGCCGCCTTTCAGCCGGACCTTTCCATTAAAATCGCGACGGAGCCGGACTCCACCTATCTGGACGAGGGAGTGTACGAGCACAACGTCGCCGTCGTCCAGGTAAAGTCCCAGGGAGCGGCACAGGGTGTGGCGGCGCAGTACCGGATAAAGATCAGAAATGCCGGAGATGCGGAGGACACCTTCAGGATCACCGGCGCCGGGAGCAGCAGCGGCTATACGGTGCAGTATCTCGATGAAAGCGGCGCGGACCGCAGCGCCGAGATCGGCGCAGGGATGACCACCGCGCCCCTTCCCGCCGGCGGCAGCACCTACCTTACCCTCAAGGTCACGCCGTCGGCCCAGCCGCTGGCCCTCAACTTCGAGGTGCCGGTCCGCGCCCTCTCCGTCGCCGACGCCACGAAGGCGGACACTGTGAAGAGCGCCACCTGCTCCACCGGGAATGTTGCCGCGGTGGTGGTAAGCTCCCCGCCGGACCAGACCTCTCGCCCAGGTACTGTCGTCGTCTACCCCTATACCGTTACCAACACCGGTAACAGCGCGAACTCTTTCACCCTGAACGCCGCCGGCAGGTGGCAGGGGACCCTTTACGCCGACGACGGCGCCGGCGGCGGGGTGGCCGGGGACGGCACGCGGCAGCCGGGGGAGGGGAGCCTTGCGCTCTCCACCGGGGTGCTGGAGCCGGGGGGGAGCTACCGCCTCTTCCTGGCCGTTACCATCCCGGCCGATGCGGTGAACAGCACCTACAGCGAGCACATCCTCACCGTCAGCGGCACCGGAGCGAGCGTGTCGGACCGGGTCACCACCGCGGCGATCGCCCCGGCCCTCTCTCTCGCCGACACCGTGCGCAACCTCACCCGCGGTGGCGTGTACGGCACGACGGCGGAGGCGGCTCCGGGGGACACCCTGGAGTACCGGCTCGCGGTAACCAGCAGCGGCAGCTTCGACGCCACCGACGTGGTGGTGAGAAGCGATGTACCTGCGAACACCAAATTTCTCAGCGGCTCCCTTCTGGTCAGCAACGCCCCCTCCAGCGCGATTGGCGGCTGCTCTCCGGCCTGCGGGGAGGCGGCGGAATCGTCCGGCACGATCGCCGCCTTCCTCGGGGAAGGGGCCACGGCGGGGTCGGGAGGTACCCTGCCGGTGGGGAAGACGCTGTATGTGTACTTCCGTGTGCAGGTTCTCTGATACTGCAGTGACGGTGACCGGAAGAGGAGGGTCGGAGGGGCGTCGGGCCCTTCCGTTATGTGATCATGGAGGGACGACGGTATGCTGCGTGGGGCGCACAGGTTATCGAGCCTCGGCAGGAGAGTGTGGTGGGGCCTGCTCCTCCTCCTCTCCTTTCCACCGTCCGCTTCCCCCCTCACCCCTGCGGGAACGCTGATTTACCACTCTTTTCGCGGCAGTTACACCTCCCCTGCGCAAACGGCCCTCTCCAACGCGAGCGTCGTCACGGTGAAGGGGCTCTCCGACCCCACCATAGTCCCGCCACGCAGCGCCGCCTCTCCCACAGGGGTCCCGATCGACTTCCTGCACACCATAACGAACCGTGCAAACTTCCCGGACCGCTTCCTGCTGAAGGTGGCGAGCCAGCGCGCGCAGGCGGCTACCGGCGTCCCCCCCTGCAGGACCGCCTTCTACTCCGCCGACCGGAAGACCGCACTGGTGGACGGCGATGGCGACGGGTACCCGGAAACCGCGTTCGTGGCGCCGGGTGGCTCCCTCGACGTGGTGCTGAGGGTCACCCCGGCGGCAGGGAGCGAAGGGGTGGTGGAGTCCTTTACCGTCACCGCCGTGTCGCTGCAGCTCTCTTCGGCAAGTTCCACCGTGCGGGACCAGCTCACGGTCCTCCAGGCAGGGGCCTGGGATCCGCCGGTGAAATCGGTCTCCCCCACCGGAACGGTCCTTCCCGGCGCGCTCCTTACCTACACGGTCTCCTTTGCCAACCACAACACCTCGCCGGTGAACTCGGTGGTCATCACCGATACTCTCGACCCGCACCTCGCATACGTGGCGAACTCCGCTGCGTTCCCGGCCGGCCTCGGGGGGACCGCCTCCTTCGACGGCGCCTCCCGCACCGTCACCTTCCAGATCCCGGCGGTGCCGGCGGGGTACGAGGGGAGCGTCACCTTCCAGGCGCGGGTGAGCGGCGACACCGCCGGCTACACGATCGCCAACAGTGCATTCATGGGAAGCGAGCTCTCCGACCAGCAGGTCCCCTCGAACCGGGTGGAGAACCCGGTGACCTCGGAAATCCTGCGTATCACCAAGACCTCCACCGCTGCGGCTGCCGAGGCCGGGGACATCGTCTCCTACACGGTGCGGGTGGAAAATGTCGGCGTCGCCCCGGTCTCCCACGTAACGATCTCCGACGTCCTCCCGAGCGGTTTCCGTTACCTGAAGGGCTCCAGCACCTTAAACGGCGCCAGCCTCCCCGATCCGCAGATCTCCGGGCGCGAGCTCATCTGGGACATCGGGAGCGTGGGGCCCGGCGAGGTGCGCCTCCTCTCCTACCGAACGGTAATCTCCGTCGATGCCCCTACAGGGTATGGGACGAACTGGGTCCGCGGCAGCGGCACGATGCCCGCCGGATCGACAGCCACCGCCACCCCGGCGAGCGCGACTGTGAAGATCCGCTCCAGCATCCTCGGGGACAAGGTGGTCATCCTCGGGCGCGTCTTTGCGGACCGCAACGGGAACGGCGTCCCGGACGCGGGTGAGGGTGGGGTCGCGGGAGTCCGCATCTATCTCGAAGACGGCTCCTTCGTCTTCACCGACGAGGCAGGGCAGTACTCCTTCACCGGAGTCTCTGCGGGGCTCCACGTGGTGAAGATCGATTCCACCACCCTCCCCGGGGTCTACGTCCCGGTCCCCTACAACACCGCGTTTGCAGGGATCGGCTGGTCGCAGTTCGTCAATCCGCCGTTCGGCGGCCCGGTCCGCGGCGACTTCGCCCTCGCCGAGCGGGAGATTCCGGTAGCGCCGCTGGTGCCTCCGCCACCTTCCCTCGCGGTGCCGATGGATCCCTTTACCCTTCAGCCCCCCTTCCCGCCGCTGCCCCCCTCGGCAAATCCTCCCCTTGCGCCGGCCGCCCCCCCTGCCGGAGGTGCGCCGGGGAGGGGAGCTCTGCTGCCGAAAGAGGAAGAGAGAGTGGCTGCACAGCGCGAGGTGGCGGTGGGGCCCCCCGCGCGGCTGGTGGTGACGCCGGACAGGGTAGACATCCCGGCCGACAGCAGGAGCACCGTCCCCTTCCACGTCGAGATCCTCACCCGCGACGGGAAGAGGGTTGCCGGCGAGCGGCTGGTGACGGTGACCCTTGCCAAGGGGGCGATCATCGAGGGTGACGCGGCTCCCGAGCTTCCGGGGTACCAGGTGCTGGCACGGGACGGCTCCGCACTCTTCCACGTGCGCTCCACCGCGCTATCGGGGCAGGACGAGATGGTGATCGCCCTCGAGCGCCTGCGGGGGCGGGTCGACCTCTACTTCACCTCGGAGCTGCGCGACTGGATCGTCGTCGGCCTTGGCACCTTCAACGCGGGGTGGAACTCGCTGAGCGGCCATCTCGAGCCGGACGAGCCCCCGGACAGGGGGATCTACCACGATGAAAGGCTCGCCTTCTTTTCCAAAGGGAAGATCCTCGGGAAATACCTCCTCACCGCCGCCTACGACTCGGACAAGGTCCGCCCGGACGGCATATTCCAGCAGATCGATCCGGAGAAGTACTACCCGGTGTACGGCGACGCCAGCGACATAGGGTACGAGGCGCAGTCCAACAGCCGCTTCTTCGTGAAGCTGGAGGCGGGGCGCTCTTCTGCCTTGGTGGGGGACTACCGCACCGATCTCTCCGAAAACGAGTTCTCCCGCTACGACCGCGCGCTAAACGGCGTCAAGGTGGAGCTAAAGGGCAGGTACGCGAGCGTGACCGGCTTTGAGAGCAAGACCTCCGAGGGAAACAGCAGGGAGGAGTTTCGCGGCAACGGCACCTCGGGGTACTTCTTCCTCACGGTGAAGCCGGTCCTGGAAAACAGCGAGCGGGTGCGGGTCGAGGTGCGGGACCGCTACCACTCCGAGCAGGTCCTCTCCACGGCGCAAAAGCTGCGCTTCGGCGACTACACCATCGACTACAACACCGGCGCGATCCTCTTCAAGGAACCGATCCCCTCCCTCGACCGCGACCTGAACCCGGTGTACATCGTGGTGACCTACCAGGGGGCGAACGGCGGAACGGAGCGCTACGTCTACGGCGGCCGCGGCGTCCTGAAGGGGCCGTGGGAGTCGGTTTTCGGCGGGACGGCGGTTGTGGAGGAGGCCGATATCAAGAACAGCACCCTCTTCGGGGTGGACGGCGCCCTGAAGATCGGGGAGCGGATTTCCCTGCGAGGGGAGGGTGCGCAGAGCGACAGTCTCGAGCGCGGGCGCGGCACCGCCTGGAAGATCGACCTCCTCGCCAACCCGTTCGACGCCCTCGAGCTCGGCGCCTACTACCGGAAGGTCGACGACTCCTTCTTCAACAGCTCCATGACCGGCAGCGAGATCGGCACCGAGAAGTACGGCGGGCTGGCCAACTGGCAAGTCGGGGCGAGCCGCCTGAAGGGGGAGAGCTTTGTGCAGAAGGATCCTTTCGGCACCTCCCTCTTTGGTAACGAGATCAGCGTGCAGCGGCGCTTCGGCAGCTTCGACACCGAAGGTGGTTTCAAGAGGATCGAGGAGGAGAAGGAGGGGGTGAAGGGGCATTCCGACATTCTCTTCGCAGGGTTCCACACGGCGCTTACCCCGTCCCTCGACGCCACGGTGAGGCGCGAGCAGCTCCTCTCCTCCAGCCCGATCCACGAGTACCAGACAAAGAGCCAGTTGAAGCTCGACTATCGCCTCTCCGCGTGGACCCACGCCTTCCTCACCGAGGAGTACCAGGAGGGGGCTCCCGACCTGCGCCAGTCGACACTCTTCGGGATGGAGACGCGGCTCTCCGACCGGGTGCGCCTTACCACCGGCTACCAGCTGCAGCGCGGCGACACGGGGCCGAGCGACCACGCCAACGTCGACGTCAACTCGACCTTGTACCGGGAGGGGGCATTCACCCTCAATTCGCGCACCGGGTACCAGCTGGAAAACGCCCTGTCCGAGGAGAGGGGGCAGGCGATCCTGGGGCTGAGCGGCCGCTACGAGATCCGCAAAGGGACCTTTCTAAACTCCACTTTCGAGCGGGTGGAGACTGTGTACGGGGAGGGTGGGACCGGAACCGCCTTTACGGTGGCGGGGGAATACCTGCGGGAGGAAGGGCACAAAGTGACCGGGCGCTACGAGATCAAGGACGGCTCGGGGGAGACCAATTCCCTCTACGGGGCGGGGATCGCCTGGAAAGCGACCCCCTCCTGGACGCTCCTGGGGAAGGCGACCTTCTGGGACCGCGACGCCTCCGCCGGCCACGACCGGCTCCTCGACAGCTACCTTGGCGGCTCCTTCCGGCCGCTGTACGACAATCCCTGGCAGCTCCTGACCCTCGCCCGCTTCAGGATCGACGACAAGGGGAGCGTCCCCGGCGGCGAGCGGGTGCGAAGCCTCGTCCTCTCCTCGGAGCCCACCTACCGCATCAACAGGAGGTGGAGCGCCCAGGGGAAGTACGCCGGGAAGGTGAGCTGGCAGAGGATCGCCGGTGAGGAGTTCCAGGCCTACACCGACCTCTTCCTCGCCGGCGGCGCGTACGACCTCGACGAGCGGTGGGAGCTCTCCCTCTACCTGAAGCTGACAAACCAGTACGACACCGGTTACCACGGCATCGGCGCGGTCGGCAGCGCGGGGTTCCGCATCCTCCCGGACGTCGTCCTCCTTGCCGGCTACAACTACTCCCGCATCGACGACCGCGACCTCACCGGGGAAAGTTTCCAGTCCCAGGGTCCGTTCGTGGGGGTGAAGGTGAAGTTCGACGAGCAGATCTTCCAGTCGGGTGAGCGCCGCGTCCAGGCGGTCCCGCTCCCTGCCCCCCCTCCCCCCGCAGCGCCGGCAGCGGCACCGGCAGCCACGCCCGCAGCCGCACCGGTCGCGGCGCCCCCACCGGCTCCGGCGCCAAAAGCCGTCCCCGTCCTCTACCTCGCTGCGGCCGGAGAAGACGAGCCGCTGCAGCTCTCCGGAAGCGCCGAGCTCTTCACGCTCCTCGTCAATGGCGATCCGGCGCGGCTCTCCACCAGCGCCATCAAACTGGAGAGGAGAAAGCTCGCGGGGTCGGTGAACATGAAGAAGGGGACAAAGAAGCTGGAGAACCCGGTCGAATTCGGGATATCCCTCGACGGGGCGCAAAATGTCGCGCGCTGGCGCTTCACCATCAGCGACGATGCCGGAAAGGCGGTGCGCACGATGGCGGGGGGGGGCGCCCCTCCTGCGAGCTTGAAGTGGGAAGGGGAGGTGGAGAGCGGCACACTGGTGTCGGGGCAGATCTACCAGTACCAGATCGAGCTCGAGCACCCCGACGGCTCCACCTTTGCCAGCGCCCGCTATCTCTTCGGCGTCGGCACCGACAGTGTCATCGTCCTCTCTGTGGCGGGGGGCGCCTTCGCCTTCGACTCCAGCAAGCTGACCCCGAAAGCGAAGAAGCTCCTGAGCCAGGTGGCGGTCGATATCAAGGCGCACCCGAAAGAGAAGGTCATCGTCGAGGGGCACACCGACAGCATCGGCACAGAGAGGTACAACATGGCCCTTTCCTGGAGAAGGTGCGATGCAGCTGCAGACTACCTGCAGGAGGTGGAGAACATTCCGGCGCGCCGCCTGAAGCGCGATCCGCGCGGCGAGCGCTATCCGATCGCCACGAACGAGACGGAGGAGGGGAGGAGCGAAAACCGCCGTGTCGCCATCAAGGCGAACTTCCCGTGGCGGGCGGCGAGGGAGCCGGATGACCGGTACCGCACGAAGCCGTACGCCATCATCAACGACCGCCGCCTCGATGTGGACGAGCAGGGGCGCTTCGCCACGGCGGTACCCGCCGACCTCCCGCTCCTGAAGGTGGAGATGGGGGATTCGCAGGGGAGAGTACTGAAGACGCGTCTCCCGGTTCCGGCGCTCGCGCTGAGGGCGCCGGCAGGGGAGACGGAGGTGCAGTACGGAGGGAGCACCGCCGGCTACTCCGTCGATTCGACTGGGGTGGCGAGCTGCATCCTCACCGGCGTCACCAATCCTGGGAACAGGGTGGAGGTGGATGGCGAGGGGGTGGCGGTAGCCCCTGACGGATCGTTCTCCGTGCACCTCCCGCTGAAGGGTGGAGAGAACGTCTTCGGGCTCATCCTCAGAAACGACAGCGGCTGCTCGCGCCTCAACAACGTGCGTGTGCGCAGCAGCGCGAAGGCTCCGGCGCTGGAGAGCCGGCTCGCGCCATGACGCGGCTGCGGGGGTGGAAAAAGGGGGCGGCGCTCGCCGCCGAGGCGGTGGCCTCCCTTTTCATGGTCCTTGCCTCCTTCGGCCTCTTCATGGCGATCCTCTACCACTTCTTCCCAACCGGAACGCCGCTGCGCGAATTCATCGAGGACGAAGGGTCCGGTGCTTCGCGACCTGGCCCGGAGGAAAAGAAGCCGCAGGCGACCCTTGCTTCTCTCTTGCGGGACGTGCGGTGCAGAAGGGGAAACTCGGTGGCGTGGGGAGCGGCGCGCACCGGCATGCCCCTCTTCACCCAGGACGCCGTGCAGACCTTCGACCGCTCCGAGGCCTGCATCCTCTTCAACTCCAGGGACCAGCTCACTCTCGGGAGCAATTCGCTCGTCCTGGTAAACGGGGGGTGGGACGCGGAAGAGCAGGGGGCGCGCACCGTCCGGGTGGCGGTGAGCGGCGACGTGCGGGGAAGGATCTCCGGGAGCGGGAAAGTGACGCTCGAATTGTCCGCCGCAGGGCGCGTTGCCCGCATCGGGGGGAAGGGTGCCGACTTTCGCATCACCCACAAGACGAGCCGCTCTGCCACCCTCACCGTATATGCCGGCGAGGCGGAGGTCGTCGGAGCACGAGGGGGGGTGCGGGTGACCCCGAATCACGGCGTCCTCCTCACCCCGGGGAGCCGGGGTGTCACCACCTTCCAGATCCCCGGGGCTCCTCTCCCCACCGGGCCGGGGCGGACGCTGTACCGCTTCCGCGAGCTTCCCCCCAAGCTCGAATTCAGCTGGACCGGCGCCAAGGGGGAATACCATTTCCAGCTCGCGAAGGACGAGCGCTTCCAGCGGCTCGTGAAGGACCTGCGGGTGGACGATCCCCGGTGCACCGTCGGCTTCATGGAGCAGGGTGTCTACTTCTGGCGGGTGAGCCGGGTGGAGCAGGGGGCGGAAGGCCCCTTTGGCCGGACCGGGCGGATCGAGCTGCAGGAGCGCACGGCGCGCCCCACGCTGAAGGTCGAGTTCCCGCCGAAGCAGATGGAGACGGAATCGTGCACCGTCACGGGGTCCACTGACCCGGGGATCCGCATCTACGTGAACGGCACCGAAGCCGAGACGAGCGGTGACGGGAGCTTTAGCGCCACGGTGGCGCTGAAGCGCGGCGTCAACCTCATGCGGGTGGAGGCGGTCGACGAGGCCGGGAACGCCAGCTACGCCTCGCGGGTCGTGTACGGGAAGTTCTAAAGTATCAAGGAAGATTTCGTGAGGTTCGCGAGACCCTGCCCCTCCCCCCTTGCGGGGGAGGGGCAGGGTGGGGGTGCAGGTGCCACAAGTTCAGAAGGTGGCAGCTTCACCCACCCCCTGCCCCCCTCCCGTCAAGGGAGGGGGAACGTGAGCCCTGACGATTTTCAGGAGGGGGAGCTGTCATGCGAGAGAAGCTCAAGTTTCCGCTCAGGTTCAAGATTCTGGTGGCCCAGCTCCTGGTGGTGACCGTGGTGCTAAGCCTCATCACCTTCACCATGGCGAAGCTCTTCCATACGGACAAGACCGCCTACATCCACGACCTGACCTCCACGATGGCTGTGCACATCTCGGAGGAGGCGAACTCGCTTCTCGTGGGGTACCGGGAGAGGGTGCGCCTCTTTGCCCGGGTCATGGCGCAGGAGGGGGGAGAGGAACGGGAGCGGGTTCTGAGGACCCTCTTCGAGGAGTTCCCGGAATTCATCATGGTGAGCCGGAGAGGCTCCGGCGCGGAGGAAACGGTGTACAACTCCGGCACTCTCTCCGAATACGGACTCACCAAAGAGGACCTCCAGAAGTACCGCGCCGCCCACCCGCTCCCCGCGCGGCTGAGCGCCGGGGAGCCGTACCTGGAAAACTCCACCCTGACGCCGAAGCTCCCGACCCTTACCGTGACGGTCCTCGATGGGGAGGAGGGGCGCCCGGTGACCGTCTCCGCCGTCATTCGGCTGGCGAAGCTGCAACGGCTGGCGCACCGCTCCCGGGTCTTCGAGACCTTCCTCCTGGACAGGACCGGTACCCTCATGGCGCACAGTGACCCCCGAAAGATCGCCGGGCATCTCCCCCCCCTGTGGCGGGAGCGGCTGAAGAAGATCCAGAGTCCCGGGATGACCATGGAGTACGAGGAGCGCGGCAAGGGGATGGTCGGAGGGTTCGCGCCGGTGCGCGTCGGGGGGATAACCGCGGTGGTACAGATCCCGAAGAGTGCAGCCTACCTTACCTCCCGGGAGATCCTCGGCGACCTGCTGACTCTCTCGCTCCTTCTTCTTGCCGGCGCGGCGCTTCTGAGCATGGTCTGGTCCCGCAAGCTCACCCGCCCCATCGAGGAGCTTTCCGACGCCACGCGGGTGGTGGCGCAGGGGAATTTCCAGGTGGAGCTGGTAAATTCATCAGGCGACGAGATAGGGGCCCTCGCCTCTTCCTTCAACACCATGGCGAAAGAGCTCATGAGCAGGGAGAAGTCGCTGAAGGAGCTGTACGGGCAGCTGATCCAGTCGGAGAAGATGGCTGCCTTCGGGGCGCTCGGTGCCGGGATCGCGCATGAGGTGAAGAACCCGCTGGCGGGGATACTGGGGATCACCCAGCTCTCCCTGCGGGGGGTGGACGAGGGGCACCCGCTGAAGAAGAACCTCCTCATCATCGAGAAGGAGACGAAGCGGTGCAAGACGATCATCGAGAACCTGCTGAAGTTCGCCCGCCAGGAGCAGGTGGAATTCACCCCGGTGGACGTCACCCAGGTCGTGGCGGACGCCCTGGCGATCGTGGACCATCAGCTCGGCATAAACAACGTGACGGTGGAGAAGGATCTGGAGGAGGGGCTCCCTCCCTGTCGCGGCAACGCAAACCAGCTGCAGCAGGTGCTGATGAACCTGATGATCAATGCCCAGCAGGCAATGGACGGGAACGCAGGGAAGGTGCGGGTGTGCGCCCGCAGGGGGGAGGAGGGGACCGTGGAGCTGACGGTGTGCGACAACGGCCCCGGCATCCCCGAGGAGGTGAAGGCGAGGGTTTTCGAGCCGTTCTTCACCACGAAGCCGGCGGGGAAGGGGACGGGGCTCGGGCTTTCGGTAAGTTACGGCATCGTGAAGGATCACGGCGGCGAGATACGGATCGAGAACGGCGCAGAAGGCGGAACGGTCTTCGTAATCACACTCCCAGCGGGTGAGGAAGCGGCCGCCGTGGCGTAAGCAAAGGAGGCGATATGGACCTTTTGGTTGTGGACGATGAGGAAACCTTACGAAGCGTTGTGTCGCAGGTGCTGAGCGCGGACGGCTTCAAGGTGGCGGAGGCCGCCAGCGGAGAGGAGGCGCTCGAGGCCTTCCGGGAGCAGGCCCACCCCCTGGTGATAACCGACATCAGGATGGGGGGGATCA
Organism: Geomonas sp. RF6; assembly: GCF_021044625.1. NCBI lineage: Bacteria > Pseudomonadati > Thermodesulfobacteriota > Desulfuromonadia > Geobacterales > Geobacteraceae > Geomonas > Geomonas sp. RF6. Next base: position 2,700,089 of record NZ_CP087999.1, read on the forward strand.
GCGGGATCCAGCTCCTTACCGAGATCAAGGAGCAGAGCCCGGACACCCAGGTGGTGATCATGACGAGCCACGCCTCCCTCGACAGCGCCATAACCTGTCTGAGAGCCGGCGCCTACGACTACCTCATAAAGCCGTTCGAGAGTCTCGACCTCATTTCGGCGGTGGCGGGGAGGGCGGCGGAGAAGGCGCGGCTGGTGGCGCAGAACAGGGATCTCCTGGCCCAGCTTAAAAAGGCGAACGAGGAGCTGCAGGCGGCAAACGACGTGCTGAAGGAGATCGCGGTGCGGGACGGACTGACCGCGCTGCACAACCACCGGCACTTCCAGGAGGCGCTGGCGGCGGAGGTGGCGCGGGCGAAGAGGTACCAGAGCCAGTGCTCCGTCATCTTCCTCGATGTGGACAACTTCAAGATCTACAACGACACCCACGGGCACCCGCAGGGGGACCGGCTCCTGCGCACGCTGGCGGAGATACTGACTTCGCAGCTGAGGTGCACCGATCTGGCGGCGCGCTATGGGGGGGAAGAGTTCGTGGTGATGCTCCCCGAGACGGCGAAGGAGGCGGCGCTGAAGATCGCCGAGATGCTGCGGCAGAGGGTGGAGGCGCACGACTTTGCAGGGGGGGCGACGCAGCCGCTGGGGCGGGTCACCATAAGCCTCGGCGTCGCCTGCTTCCCGGAGGACGGCGACGACCCTGCGGCGATCCTGGAGTATGCCGACCAGGGGCTGTACAAGGCAAAACACGGCGGGAAGAACCGGGTGGTCGGCTACCCCTGAACCGCAACGAGCCCCGCGCGCCCCGGTATCTCACCCATGGAGAGGGGCGCCTCAGGGGCAGTTGCACGGTGCTCTGCGGCAACTTCGCGAAGGGTCGCGAAGCGCACTCCCCTCTCCTGCAGCTTTTTGAGGAGATCGACAAAGGAGGCGGAGAGGACCCCACCTTCCATCTCGGCGTGGATGGTGTGGACGTTCAGTCCGGGGAGGAGGCGGGAGAGGTAGAAGTCGTTCACGTTTTCGGCGGTGATTCCGCCGGTGCCGAGGATCTCGTCGAGGGTCGGCCAGGTCGTCGGGATCTGCAGCGTGTTGTAGCGGCGCCCCTCAAAGAGGGGGTAGAAGGGGGAGTGCCCCCTGCTGTCGCTGCAGTAGTCGAGGGCGAGGGAGTCCTGGAAGGCGAGGGAGCGGGCCGAGACGGTCCAGCCGGGGGCGGCGACGCTTTTCACCGGTTCCCCCACGATCTCCCTGAAAAGTTCGGTGGCGCGTCCAAGTGTGGCGGCCACCTTTTTTTCGTCGTAGCGCGGCAGGTAGTCGTGCCAGTCCACGTGATCCCAGCAGTGCACGCCGGTCTCGTGCCCCTGTGCGGAGGTCTCCTTCAGGATGTGGGGGAAGGAGGAGGCGATCCGGGGGGCGGGGAGGAGCGTCCCGTACAGCATGGTGCGCACACCGTAGGCGCCGGGAGCGCCGGTGCGAAGCATCTTCTGCAGGAACCCCTTCCGCGTGAAGACGCGGCGCAGCGCCTTTCCGGAGTTGTCCGGTCCCATGGAGAAGTAGTACGTCGCCTTCACCCCCGCCTTTTCCATGATCTCCAGGAGGCGCGGCACGCCGTCGCGGGTTCCGGCGTAGGTGTCGACGTCGACTTTCAGAGCTACAGTGAATTGGTGCATCGTGTGCTTTCCTGGGCGAAAACGTGCCCTTGTAGGCCGGAATAAGCGGTAGCGTTTCCGGCATTCGTTGCCGCGCGACCTCGTCTTTGTGGACCGCCGGGAACGCCTGGCGGCTTATCCCGGCCTACATGGACTCCATTGACGCCATGCAGCCACCCTTACAGCAGGTGCTCGATCTTTTCCCGCTGCTCGATGAGGTAGAAGTCGAGCGTGCTGCGCAGCGCGTCGTCTATCGTCGTGGCGGGCTCCCACCCGAGCCGCTCCTTCGCGTTCTTCACCGAAGGGACGCGGGTCAGCATGTCCTGGTATCCCTTGCCGTAGAAGCTGTCCGAGGTGGTCTCCACGATCTGGCAATTTTCCGCCTTCTCCCGGTATTCCGGATATTCCCGCACCATGTCGCGCAGCTTGAGTGCCAGCTCCTTCACGGAGAGATCGTTCGTGGGATTGCCGATGTTGAAGATCCCGTTGTCCGCGCCGCCCTCCCTGTTCTCGATGATCCTCATGAGGCAGTCGATGCCGTCCTCCACGAAGGTGAAGGAGCGCCGCTGGTTGCCGCCGTCCACGAGGAGGATCGGCTCCCCCGCCACGATGTTGTACAGGAACTGGGTAAGGACCCTGGAGCTCCCTTCCTTCGCGGTGGAGATGGAGTCGAGCTTCGGTCCGATCCAGTTGAAGGGGCGGAAAAGGGTGTACTGCAGCCCTTCGTGCTCACCGTAGGCGTAGATCACGCGGTCGAGCATCTGCTTCGCGCAGGAGTAGATCCAGCGCTCCTTGTTGATCGGGCCGAGCATGAGGGGGGAGTTCTCCTCGTCGAACTCGGAGTCGGGGCTCATGCCGTACACCTCGGAGGTGGAGGGGAAGATGACCCTTTTCTTGTATTTCACGCACTGGCGGATGATCTTCAGGTTCTCCTCGAAGTCGAGCTCGAAGACGCGCAGCGGGTCCTTCACGTAGGTGACGGGGGTGGCGATCGCCACCAGCGGCAGTACCACGTCGCACTTCTTGATGTTGTACTCGATCCACTCCTTGTTGATGGTGATGTCACCTTCGAGGAAGTGGAAGCGGGGGTGCCCGATGGAGTGCTCCAGCTTGTCGTCGCTCATGTCGAGGCCGTACACTTCCCAATCGGTGGTATCGAGGATCCTCCTGGTGAGGGCGTTGCCGATGAAGCCGTTCACGCCCAATATCAGCACTTTCATTTGTATCTCCAGTCTCTTCTGTTTTTGATGCCGCCCCGTGCGGAAAGGGGGGCAAATACCTCTAAATGGCGAGAGCCGGAATCACCCGGCTCATTCGTGAATGCGAAAAAGGGTTTACTGCGCGGCCGCGCTCTGCACTGCCGGTGCCTCGTCGGAAAAGGTGCGCCCCACGAGGTCCTGCTGCATGGCGTAGACCGGTCCCTGCTCCTCCGGAGCTTCCTCTTCCTGCAAGACGCCGATCTGCAGGAGCCCGTCCCCTGTCCCGACGAGGAAAGGGGAGGCGCTGACGATCTTCCCGGGCTCGGCGCTCCCCTCCACCGGGGTGGCGCTCCAGATGATGATCTTTTTCCCGTCCAGGTGGGTGAATGCTCCGGGGTAGGGGTGGGTGACTCCGCGGATCAGGTTGTAGATCTCCCGGGCGCTTCTCGACCAGTCGATGCGGCCGTCGGCGGGGCGCCTCCCCCCGAAGTAGCTCCCCTGCGAGAGATCCATCGGCGTTCTCGACGCCGTTCCCTGCACGAGCAGGGGGTAGGCGCGGGAGAGGACCGCCACGGCGGCGTCGGTTACCTTGTTGAAGACGTCGAAGGCGGTGTCGGTAAAGGCGATCGGCACCTTCTCCTGGTCGACGATGTCGCCGGCGTCCGGCTTCTCCGTCATGTAGTGCAGCGTCGCGCCGGTCTCTTCCTCGCCGTTGATGATCGCCCAGTTCACCGGCACCCGCCCGCGGTACTTCGGAAGATAGGAGCCGTGCAGGTTCAGCGCGCCGCGCGCCGGAATCTCCAGCACCTCGGGGCGGATCATGTTGCGGTAGTAGAAGGAAAAAAGGAAGTCGGGGGATATCTCCCGCAGGAGTTCCACGTTCTCCCTCAGGTTTATGTCGGAAGTGAGCACCGGGATGCCGTGCTCCTCGGCGAGCTCGCGCACCGAGGCGAACCAGATCTCCTCACTCGGGGCGTCGTCGTGGGTAAATACAAGCGCCACCTCGGCGTCCTGCCGGATCAGTTCCTCCAGGCAGCGGTAGCCGACGTTGTGATAGGCGCAGACGACCAGGACGTTCGATTTCATCATCACCTCGTCACCTTCAGTCCCGCCGCCGTCGCTTCTGCCGCGTCGAAACCGTGCACCCTGCGCACCACGTAGCGCGGTCTCCTGCGCACTTCCTGGTAGATCCGCCCCACATACTCGCCGACGATGCCGATCCCGAAGATGATGATCCCGACGAAGAAGAAGAGGATGGCGAAGAGGGTGAAGACCCCTTCCACCTCCGCCCCGATGACGAAGCGGCGCACCAGGAGGAAGATGGCAAAGGCCATCGATGCGAGGGAGGTGCAGATCCCCATCAGGGCGAAAAGCTGCAGCGGCACCACGGAAAAGCCGGTCATCAGGTCGAAGTTCAGGCGGATCAGCTTGTACAGCGAGTACTTGCTCTCACCTTCGCTGCGCTCCGCGTGGGCGACCTCGATCTCCACCGGGTTCGCCGCAAAGGTCTGGGCGAGCGCCGGGATAAAGGTCGTCGTCTCGCTGCAGCGGTTTATGTTATCGACGACGTTTCTGGAGTAGGCGCGCAGCATGCAGCCGTAGTCGCTCATCTGCATGCCGGTCATCTTGTTGGTGGTGATGTTGACGATCCGGGAGGCGGCCTTGCGGAAAATGGTGTCGCGCCTCTTCATGCGGATGGTGCCGACGACGTCGTGCCCCTTCTCGATCTGCGCCACGAGCTTCGGGATCTCTTCCGGCGGGTTCTGCAGGTCGGCGTCCAGCGTCACCACGATCGCGCCGCGGCTGAGCTCGAAGGCGGCGAGAATGGCCATGTGCTGCCCGAAGTTGCCGTTGAACTCGATGACCCGCACCTCGGGGATCTCTTTGGCGAAGGACTTGAGGATCCGCAGCGTGCCGTCGCGGGAGCCGTCGTCGGTGAAGATGATCTCGAACGGGGTATCCATCCCTCGCAGGACCGGCAGGATCCTGTCCATCATCTGAGGGAGGTTCTTCTCCTCGTTGTAGGCGGGGATGACAATACTTATATATGGGGTTTCTTCGAGCTGGTTCACTGCTTCGGGTCCTTCCCTTTAGCGTCTGTTTGCGGCAATCACGTCCTTCACGGCGGCAACCACGTCCCGGGCGTCATCCGGCGTCATGAGGGGGAAGAGCGGCAGGGAGAGGATCCTCTCGGAGGCGTAGTCGGCTACCGGGAGCTCTCCTGCGGGGATGCGCAGCGTCTCCTGGTAGTAGCTGTGATGGTGGATCGCCTTGAAATGGAGTCCGGTGCCGATGTTGCGGGCCTTCAGCTCCACCATGAAGCGGTCGCGGTCGATGGAGAGCTCCTCGATGCGTACCAGCGGGGTGTACAGGTGCCAGGCGTGGCGGTGCGGGTAGGGGACGAGCGAGGGGGTGGCGATCTCCGGTACCTCCGCAAAGGCGTCCTGGTAGATCTGCGCGAGCTCCTGGCGCTTTCCGATGAAGCCGTCGAGCTTGTCGAGCTGGTGCAGGCCGAGCGCCGCCTGCAGGTCCATCATGTTGTACTTGAACCCGGGGAGCACGATGTCGTAGTTCGGCGTGCCGCTCGCCTCGTAGCGCTTCCACGCCTCGCGGTTCATGCCGTGGAACTTCATGAGGGAGATTTCCTCCGCCATCTGCTCGTTTGCGGTGGCAACCATCCCCCCCTCTCCGGTGGTGATGTTCTTTATCGGGTGGAAGGAGAAGACGGAGACGCTATTCAAGGATCCGATGCGCTTCCCCTTGTACTCGGTGCCGATGGCGTGCGCCGCGTCCTCGATGACTGCGATGCCGTGCTCTGCCGCGATGGCGAAGATGGCGTCCATGTCGCACGGCTGACCGGCGAAGTGCACCGGGATGATTGCCTTCGTGCGCGGGGTGATGCGGGCGCGGATCTTTTCCGGGTCGATATTGAGGGTGCCTGGCTGGATGTCGGCGAGGACGGGGGTGCCGCCGCTTTGCAGGATCATCGTCACGGTGGCGGCGAAGGTCATCGGGGTGGTGATGACTTCGTCCCCGGGCGCGAGCTTCAGGGCGAGGAGTGCGAGGTGCAGCCCCGCGGTCGCGGAGGCGAGGGGAACGGCAAAGGGAGCGCCGGTGTAGCTCTTGAAGGCCTCCTCGAAGCGCTTCACCTTCGGGCCGGTGGTGATCCACCCGCTGCGCAAGGAGTCGACGACCTCGTTTATCTCCTCATCACCGATGGTCGGTATGGAAAATGGCAGAAATGTCTCGCGCACGGCGTATCCTCCTTCTGATGAAAGCAGTGAATATTGCATGAATGGCCGGCACGGTCAAACCTTTTCGGGCCGGGAAAGGCGCCTGCGCCGTAAACAGACGGTTTCGTCATCTTCCCGTCATCGTGCGAGCCGCGGCCGCGGGAGGGATCAGCGCTCCGCTGCCGCCGCACCCTTTTCGCGGCGGATGAGATCGAACTCCCCCGCCCCCGCGATACCTTCCACGAAGACCGTCTGGTTCGGGTGCGCCGTCGCGAGCTCCTCCCCTTCGGCGCCGGTCATCCTCGTCAGGGTGAAGGGTGTCGAGGAGCACCCCTTTCCTATGAGTTCCAGCCGGTCTCCGAGCTCTATGCGGTTTCGCACCTTGAGCTCGGTCTTCCCGCCGGGGGCCGGCCCCTGCACGAGCGCCACGAACTCGTAGTTGCGCACGTAGCGGGAGAGGTACTCGTGGTCGAGGTCGCGCGGTTTTCCGAGGAGAAAGCCGGTGCTGTAGCCGCGATGGCTGATCTTGCTGAGCTCTTCGAGCCACTCCCGCTTTACCTGGAAGTTTTCAGGGTCCTCGCAGTAGGAGTCGATCGCTTCCCGGTACACCCGCACCACGGAGGCGACATAGTAGATCCCCTTCATGCGCCCCTCGATCTTCAGCGAGCTCACTCCGCTCTGCACGATGTCGGGGAGCTGCTCGAGGAGGCAGAGGTCCTTCGAGTTGAAGATGAAGGTCCCCCCCTCCTTTTCCTCGACCGGGAAGTACTCACCGGGCCTGGTCTCCTCCACGATGGCGTAGTTCCAGCGGCAGGGGTGGGCGCACTCGCCGCGGTTGGCGTCGCGCCCGGCCATGGCGCTGGAGAGGAGGCAGCGGCCGGAGTAGGAGATGCACATGGCGCCGTGGATGAAGACCTCCAGCTCCGCCTTCGTGCGGGCTGCGGTCTGGCGGATCTCCTCCAGCGACATCTCGCGGGCGAGGTTCACCCGGGCCACGCCGAAGCGCTCCCAGAAGAGGACGCTCTGGAAGTTCCTGGTGTTCGCCTGCGTGGAGAGGTGGATCTCCCGCTGCGGCGAGATCTCCCGGATGAGGGCGATGACGCCGGGGTCGGCGGCGATGTAGGCGTCGCAGGGGAGGGGATCGAGCTCCCGCAGCACCCCTTCCAGTTTTTCAAATTCATCGTTCACCGGGAAGGAGTTGAGGGTGAGGTACACCTTGACGCCGCGGGCATGGGCGTAGTCGAGTGCGTACTTCAGCTCCTCAATGGAGAAGTTCTGGGCGAGATTCCTGAGGCTGAAGGAGTTGAGACCGAGATACACCGCGTCCGCGCCGTAGCGGATCGCGACCTTGAGCTTTTCCATGTTCCCGGCAGGAGCGAGCAGTTCCGGTTTCTTCAATGGTTCCTCTTCGACTTTGACTGTGCGTATATAGAATTGCCGCGCTGGGACTCATCCCGCTGGAGGGGGGGAGCGAGGTGCGGGGTCAGGGCAAGTGCGGCCAGAAGCGGATCATAGCACAGCGGCAGCTGGTAATGAACCGTAAAGGTGCTTTCTCCTTGACATTGACAATAGGATAGTTTTAATTATGTTGATTTTTGACCGGGAGGGGTGATGGGAAGGAGATTTTGGCCAATTATCAGTATCTTTTGCCTCGTCACGGCCGGTTGCGCCGGGAGCGAGACGGTGCTGCGCAAGCAGGTGGAGATGGAGGGGACGATCGAGCAGCTCACCCGGCAGGAGAAGGCGCTCGACGCCCGCATTGCCGAGCTTTCCCGCGAGTTGCGTGATCTGCAGCAGAGGATGAAGGGGACGGAGGCCGATGTAGACGCCATCCGTCCCGGCCTGGACCAGCTGAAGGCTTCCAACGACGCCCTGTACCAGCGCCTTGCGGAGCAGCAGCCGTCCTCCCCGGGGGGAGAGGTGCACCCCCAGCGGGTCGAGGCGCAGGCCGATGGCACCGTCGCGCACCCGGTCGCCGTGGCCGCCGCCGAGAAGGGGGGGCAGGAGGCGTATGCCCGCGCCTTTGCCGTGTACAGCCAGGGAAACTACCCCCGCGCGATCGAGGCATTCGAAGCGTTCGTGCGCGCCGAGCCGCAGAGCGAATTCGCGCCGAACGCCTTGTACTGGGCCGGTGAGTGCTACTACGCCCAGAAGCTGTACGACAGCGCCCTCAAATCGTTCCAGAGAGTGGTGAGCGAGTATCCGAAGGCGCGCAAGGTGCCGGACGCCATGCTGAAAGCCGGTTTCTCCCTCATTGGCCTCAAGGACCCGGTCCGCGCCCGCGGCGAGCTGCAATCGCTGGTGGAAAAGTATCCGAAGAGCCCGGCTGCCGTAAAGGCGAAGGAAAAACTGGGGCACCTGTAGCCCCCGAAGAGGAACGGTATGAACAGAAAGATCTTCGTCCCCTGGTCCCTACTTTTTGCCCTGACCCTCCCCGCCGCCACCTATGCGGCCGCTGGCGAGAGCCCCACGATCTACACCATCGAGAAGGGGGACACCCTGTGGGGGCTGTCCCGGCGCTTCCTGCACGACCCATACTACTGGCCGAACATGTGGGCGGTGAACCCCGCGATCGGGAATCCGCACTTCATCTACCCCGGGCAGCGCGTCAGGGTGTACAGCGACCGGATCGAGCTGGAGCAAAAAGGGACCATGCCCCCTGCTTCCGCAGAGACTCCCGCTCCCGCAGAGCCGGGGGGGAGTAAGGAGGCGGCCGAGGAGGCGCCGCAGGCGCAGGGCTTCACCGTCACCGGGGCGGAGGGGTTCCTGCTGGAGGATGAGATCCATCCCTCAGGGTACATCGTCTCCACAAACCAGAACAGGGTGATGGTGGGGTCCGACGACATCGTCTACACCGACATCGGGAGAAGAAACGGCGCGAACGTCGGCGACCGCTACGCGATCTACAGGAAGATGGCGGCGGTCAGTCACCCGGTCACCAATGTGATCCTCGGCTACCGGGTCCTCGCTCTTGGCGAGCTGCAGCTCTCCGAGGTGGAGGAGAAGGTCTCCAAGGGTCTCGTCACCAAGTCGTTCCAGGAGATCGGGGCCGGGGCCTTCCTCCTGCCGTGGCGCGAGAAGCGGGTCAGCGTCCCCCTGAAGGGCGCCGACCGCGACCTTACCGGCTACATCGCGGAGACCCAGACCGGCAACAGGGCGCTCGCCAGCGGAGACATCGTCTACCTCGATCTCGGCAGCTCCCATGGGGTGAAGCCCGGCAATCTCCTGTACGTCGTCCGCGACGTGGTACCCGATCAGCGCTACGCCCTGAACAAGATAGAGAAGCTGCCAGCCGAGGTCGTCGGCGCCGTCGTGGTACTGGAGACGGGGGTGAACACTTCCACCGCCGCGATCGTGAAAAGTGTCGACACCGTCTACCGTGGCGACCGCGTGGAGTTGAAGAAGAGCAGATAGATTCCGGGGGGGCCGCATGGACCACCTGCACTGGTTTGCCCTCAAATCGGTTCCCCAGATCGGAAACGTGCTCTTTCGCAGACTGCTCGCCCACTTCGGCACGCCGGAGCGGGCGCTTGCGGCGACCGAGGCGGAGCTCTCGGCGGTGAAGGGGATGAACCAGGGAGCGATCAGCGCCCTCAGAAGCCACGACGGGCGCGCCTTCGCCGAGGCGGAGCGCGACAGGGTGGCGGCGGGGAAGGTCGCGGTCGTCGACATCCTCTCGCCGGACTACCCGAAACCCCTCCTGGAGATCGCCGATCCCCCACCTTTCCTCTACCTCGCCGGGACCATCGCCGGGTACGAGCCAGCCATCGCCATCGTCGGCTCCCGCCGGGCCTCCCCCGGCGGGCTCGCCATCACCACCCGCCTGGCGCGCGACCTCGCCGCCCGGGGGATAACCGTCGTCTCCGGGCTCGCGCGGGGAATCGACGCCGCGGCGCACTGGGGAGCGCTGAAAGGTGGAGGGCGCAGCATAGCGGTGCTGGGGTGTGGTGTCGACGTGGTCTACCCGCTGGAAAACGCGGTCCTCTACGCCGAGCTCGCGGCCCGCGGTGGGATCGTCAGCGAGTTTTCGATGGGGAGCGAGCCGATCCCTGAGAACTTCCCGAGGCGCAACCGGATCATCAGCGCGCTGTGCGCCGGCGTGCTCGTCGTGGAGGCGGGGGAAAAGAGCGGCTCCCTCATCACCGCCCGTTTTGCCCTGGAACAGGGGCGCGAAGTCTTCGCCGTCCCCGGAAACGTCAACATGAGCTCCAGCAGGGGGGGGAACGCCCTCATAAAGGCGGGGGCAAAGCTGGTGGAGCGGGTGGAGGATATCCTCGAAGAGCTCCCCTATCTCTCCTCCCGCCCCGCCACCGAAACGTCGGAACCATCCTTTTCCTTCTCCCCGGAGGAGGGGAAGCTGTACGATCTCCTTCGTCAGGCACCGCTGCAGATCGATGATATCATTGTGCAAAGTGCGTTGACAGTGGGGGAGGTTTCCGCTATTTTACTGCGCCTGGAGCTCAAAGGGGCGATTGTGCAACTTCCCGGCAAGCATTTTGCTATTGCGTGACATCCGGGTTTTTTGACATCATCAGTACGAAAAAGCCCCTTCGCTCGCGGTTCATCCGCACACTAAGGTGATCATATGTCCCAGCATCTCGTTATCGTCGAATCTCCCGCCAAGGCGCGGACGATCGAGAAATTTCTCGGGCCCGACTTCAAGGTCCTCGCCTCTTTCGGACATGTGCGGGCGTTGCCCAGCAAGCAGGGGTCGGTGGACGTCGAGCATGACTTCGAGCCGAAGTACGCGGTACTTCCCGAGAGCAAGAAGCATCTGGACGCCATAAAGAAGGAGATGAAGGGGATAAACTCCCTCCTCCTCGCGACAGACCCCGACCGTGAAGGGGAGGCGATCTCCTGGCATCTCCTGGCGGCGCTCGGGATCGACAAGAAGAAAAACCCCTTCGACATAAAGCGGGTGGTCTTTCACGAGATCACGAAGGACGCCATTCGCCACGCGGTGCAAAACCCGCGCGACATCCTCATCGATCTGGTCGACGCGCAGCAGGCTCGCTCCATCCTCGACTACCTCGTCGGCTTCACCCTCTCCCCCTTCCTCTGGAAAAAGATCCGCTACGGCCTCTCCGCCGGCCGCGTCCAGTCGGTCGCGCTGCGCCTCATCTGCGAGAGGGAGAAGGAGATCCAGGCGTTCCAGGAGCGCGAGTACTGGACGATCGGGGCGAAGCTCGAGACTGTCGGGAAGAAGAAGCAGCCGGTGACCGCGTCCCTTGTGGAGGCTGCGGGGCAAAAGCTCGGCAAGTTCGACATCCCGGACGGCGAGAGCGCCCAGAAGATCAAGGAGCACCTGGAAAAGGCACGCTACCAGGTCGAAAAGGTCACGCGCAGCGAGCGCAAGCGCCAGCCATCACCCCCCTTTACCACCTCGACCCTGCAGCAGGAGGCCGCCCGCAAGCTCGGCTTCTCCGCGAAGAAGACGATGTCGGTCGCCCAGAAGCTCTACGAGGGTATCGACGTCGGCGAGGGGTCGGTCGGTCTTATCACCTACATGCGTACCGACAGTGTGGCGCTCTCCAACCTCGCGCTGGAGGACGCCAGGAACCTCATCGTCTCGAAGTACGGGAAGGAATACGCGCTGGAGAAGCCGCGCGTCTTCAAGAACAAGTCGAAAAACGCCCAGGAGGCGCACGAGGCGGTCCGCCCGACCTATCTCGCGAAGACCCCTGCGGATGTGAAAAAGTATCTCTCCTCCGACCAGTACAAGCTCTACGAGCTGATCTGGAAGAGGACAGTCGCCTGCCAGATGGCCGAGGCGCTCCTCGACCAGACCTCCGTCGACATCAGCGCAGGGGAGGGGTACCGCTTCCGTGCCGCCGGCACCGTGATCCGCTTCCCGGGCTTCATGAAGCTGTACATCGAAGGTGTGGACGATGAAGACGAAGAGAAGGAAGGGCTCCTCCCTCCGCTCAACGAAGGGGACGCGCTGAACCTTCTGGAGCTTCTCTCCGAGCAGCACTTCACCCAGCCGCCGCCGCGCTACACCGAGGCGACCCTGGTGAAGACGCTGGAAGAGTTCGGCATCGGCCGCCCTTCCACCTACGCCTCCATCATGAACACCCTGACGGAGCGAAAGTATGCGCGGCTGGACAAGAAGCGCTTCTTCCCGGAAGACGTAGGCATGGTCGTCTCCGACCTCCTCACGAAGCACTTCACCCGCTACGTCGATTACCACTTCACCGCGAGCCTCGAGGAGGACCTGGACATGGTCTCCCGCGGCGAGAAGAAGTGGCGCCCGCTCCTGCGGGAGTTCTGGGGCCCCTTCACCGACCTCCTGAAGCAGAAGGAAGGGGAAGTGAGCAAGTCGGAGCTCACCACCGAGGCAACCGACGAGACGTGCCCGGAATGCACGAAGCCCCTCGTGGTGAAGCTCGGCAAGTTCGGCAAGTTCTTTGCCTGCTCCGGCTATCCTGAGTGCCGCTACATCCGTCCCCTGGACAAGGAGGCGGGTGAGCCGGTGGAGCCGGTCGTCTCCGACGAGAAGTGCGACAAGTGCGGCTCCGCGATGCTGGTGAAGGACGGGCGTTTCGGGAAGTATCTCGCCTGCTCCGCGTACCCGGCGTGCAAGAACATCCAGCCGCTGGTGAAGCCGAAGGGGACGGGGATCACCTGCATCGAGTGCAAGGAAGGGGAGCTCATCGAGAAGAAGTCCCGTTTTGGGAAGCTCTTCTACTCCTGCAACCGGTACCCGCAGTGCAAGTTCGCCCTCTGGGACCTCCCGGTGGAGCAGCCGTGCCCGAAGTGCGGCTACCCGATCCTGGTGAAAAAGGTGTACAAGCGAGAAGGCGAGTTCCTGAAGTGCCCGAAGGAAGGGTGCGACTACAAGAGCAACTCCGATATCGTGGAGCGGAAGAAGGTGCGGGCGGGGTAGTCCCGACCGCAGGCGGTGAGGGGGCAGGATACTGCCCCCTTTTGCAGGTACCGGGGTCTTTGACCCCTTTTTTTGTTGGTGCTGTCGGACCTGTCCGACCAGTCTGACCGGTCTGACGGGTCCGACTCGCTGACCACAATAGAAGGAAAACCATGACCGAAAGAATCACCATCATCGGCGGCGGGCTCGCCGGTTGCGAGGCGGCCTGGCAGGCGGCAAAGCTCGGCGTGCCGGTGCGACTCTACGAGATGAAGCCGGAGCGCTACAGCGAGGCGCACCACCTCCCGGGGCTCAGCGAGCTCGTCTGCTCCAACTCCCTGCGGGGCGATTCGCTGGAGAATGCGGTCGGTCTCCTCAAGGAGGAGCTGCGCCGCCTCTCCTCCCTCTTCATGGAGGGGGCGGAGGAGACGAAGGTCCCCGCGGGAGGCGCGCTGGCGGTCGATCGCGAGCTCTTTTCCTCCTACATCACGAAAAAGATCGAGTCCCATCCGCTGATCGAGATCGAGCGCAGCGAGGTCACCAAGATCCCGGAGGAGGGGATCGTGGTGGTCGCCTCCGGGCCCCTCACCAGCGCCGGGCTGGCCGACGAGATCTCCGCGCTCGTCGGGGAATACCTCTACTTCTACGATGCCATCGCCCCGATCGTGACGGCGGACTCCCTCGACTTCGAAAAGGTGTTCGCCATGTCTCGCTACGGCAAGGGGGACGGCAATGAGTATCTCAACTGCCCCTTCTCCGAGGAGGAGTACAACACCTTCGTTGGCGAGATCCTGCAGGCGGAGAAGGTCGAGCCGAAGGGGTTCGAAAAGATCGTCCACTTCGAGGGGTGCATGCCTATCGAGGAGATGGCGAGCCGTGGGCCTGAGACGCTGCGCTTCGGACCGATGAAGCCTGTGGGGCTGCCTGACCCGAAGACGGGGCGGGAACCGCACGCAGTCGTGCAGTTGCGCCAGGAGAACCGGGACGCGACGCTGTTCAACCTGGTCGGCTTCCAGACGAAGCTCACCTGGCCGGAACAGCGCCGCATCTTCCGCACCATTCCCGGACTGGAAGGGGCCGAATTCGTGCGCCTGGGCTCCATGCACCGCAACACCTTCATCAACGCGCCGCGCCTCCTCGACGGGACCTGCCAGCTGAAGAAGGACGGGCGCATCTTCTTCGCCGGCCAGATCACCGGGGTCGAAGGGTACGTGGAGTCGGCTTCCAGCGGCTTTCTCGCCGGCATCAACGCCGCCCGCCTGGCGCTCGGCCTTCCTCTCACGGTGCCGCCGCCGGAGACCGCGATCGGCGCGCTTGTCTGCCACATCACCAACGCGGAGGCGGCGCATTTTCAGCCGATGAACGTGAATTACGGTTTATTCCCCGCGCTTTCTGGTAAGGTGAAAAAGAAGGAGAAGCGCGATCATCTGAGCAGGCGGGCGCTCGCGGCACTGGAGTCGTGGCAGTCCTCCCTTTCGGAGGGTGCACTCGCTGTCGATTAGGCCGCCATGGGAGGTGGTTATGTCGGGGGGAAAGGAAGAACAGGAAATCAGTGTATTGGGACGTCTCTGTTGCGTCGATCTCATGGTCATCTTCATGGGGTTCGTCACGACCGTGTACGGCATCGTTTCCAGCAACTGGGAAAAAGCCCTGATCGGTGCCGTGGTGACTGCCGGGGCTCTGGCCCTGTGGCAGATCTGCAAGAGATGGTGCAGAAGTAGCAGCAGCGAGTGCATGGAGAAGAGGGAAGAATGAAGAAGATTGTATTGGCATCCGCATCGCCGCGCCGCAGCGAGCTCCTCGAGTCCGCTGAAATCACCTTCACCGTGACACCCGCCGATATCGACGAAACGCCGCTGCCGGACGAGGATCCGGTGGATCATGTCATGAGGCTTGCCGAAGGGAAAGCGCGCGCTGCCGCCTCACTGGTGGAGGGACGCTTTTTTGTGGGCGCCGATACCATCGTGCTGTGCGATGGCGAGATCATGGGGAAGCCGAAGGACGCCGCCGACGCGGAGCGGATGCTGAAGAAACTCTCCGGCATCGCCCACGAGGTGGTGACCGGCTTTGCGATCTACGACCGGGAAAGAGACGGCGCAGTCGTTGAAGCGGCGCGGACGAAGGTATTCTTCAAGGCGCTGCGCGACGAGGAGATCGACAGCTATATCGCCACCGGCTGCCCCTTTGACAAGGCGGGGGCCTACGCCATCCAGGGTGGTGCCGCGCATATGGTACAGAGGATCGAAGGGTCCTACACCAACGTGGTGGGGCTGCCGCTTTGCGAGGTCGTCGAGGCCTTGCGGCGCATGGGCGCATTGCAGGAGTAGCTTTCCGGAAGCTCTTTGAGGGGGGTGCCGTGTCTATAGCGTATAACCTTGAAGTGATCCACCAGCGCATGGCGGAGGCCGCCCGGAAGTCGGGGCGTTCCGCGGACCAGGTGCGCCTGGTGGCCGTGTCGAAGACGAAGCCGGCAGAGGCGATTGCCGATGCTTTCAGGTGCGGGCAGCAGGTCTTCGGCGAGAACTACGTCCAGGAGCTCACCGAAAAGGCCGGCCTTCTGGGTGAGGGGATCCGCTGGCACTTCATCGGATCCCTGCAGAGCAACAAGGTACGGCAGATCGCGGGGATGGTGGAACTGATCCACTCCGTCGACCGCATATCCCTGGCGCGCGAGATCGACCGGCAGTGGGGGCTCATCGGGAAGGTGTGCGACGTCCTCATCCAGGTGAACATATCGCAGGAAGAGACGAAGAGCGGCACGACCACTGCGGACCTTCTGGACCTGGTGCGCCAAGTGGCGGAGCTTCCGCACGTACGTATCAAGGGGCTTATGACGATGCCCCCTTTCTTTGACGACCCTGAAGGTGCGCGCCCCTACTTCCGTGAGCTCCAAAGGCTTGCAGGCGAGGTCGCCGCAGCCGGTATCCCCGGGGTGGAGATGAAAGAGTTGTCCATGGGGATGTCCGGCGACTTCGAGGTGGCGATAGAGGAAGGTGCCACTCTGGTGCGTGTCGGCTCCGCCCTCTTCGGGGAGCGTGTGTACCGGTAACGGTAAGAGGAAGAGATTATGCAGGAAAGTAAGGAACGAGGGCACCTGCGGCGTCCTTTCGTCATTGTGGGAGCGCTTTTCGGTGCCGCTCTCTCCGGCTGGTATCTTTACCACCACGCCGCGGCACCGTTGGTGGTGCCCGACCCGGTCTGGCTGCGCTTCGTGAACGTCGCGCTGATCATGTTCTGCACGATTTACGTCGCGAATCTGCTGCGGAGGGTGGTGGAGCGGGGGCGGAAGTAGATTCCGCGCGGGGCTACCCTTCTTCCCCGACCTTTGCGGGGAAAGGGATCATGCGGGAGAGAACCTCGATGCGCCGCGCCAGCAGCGACTCCGCCACTGCGTACGCCAGCGATATCCCCGAGTACAGCCCGAGCACCGCCGTCGTCTCTTGCGACACCTCGACGCTGCCATGCTTGCTGAGCCAGGCCAGGAGCAGGAGCAGTGCGCCGTACCCGAGGTGCCGTCTCACCCACCCGTTTTCTTCGGCCTGCAGCAGGCGAAGCCTCCACAATTCCCCTTCGAGAAAGAGCTCCTCGCTCTTGATCCACGTCCAGTAGATCTTGGGGAGCATCATGAAGGCCATGGTAAAAGTTACGGTCATCATCAGTGCGGTAGTTACTGTCATCGGTCCTTCTCCGTTCGGGTACTTGGCGTATCCAATAGCATAAAAAGGCCCAAAACCGCAGCATGAAGAAATTATCTTCGGCTAATCGCGCTCTTTCAGGAATTGCGGGGGCTTAGGGAGTCGCGGAAAGTGCTGTCGGGGGTAACTCTGAAGTGCACGGGGGAGTAGTTCCGTGGAAAGGGCGGGGGATGTGCCGCGATTTGACTGGATGGAGGGAAGAGCGGGCTGAGTTCGCGCGGGCGTAGAAGGTGGACTGCCGGGAACGCCTGGCGGCTTATCCCGGCCTACATACTTCAGCTGGCGCAGAGGGGCAGGTCGTCCATGTAGGCCGGAATAAGCGCAGCGTTTCCGGCATCTGCCGCCGCCAGAGGTCAGCCGGAATCCCGTATCCGCTCCCCGCCCCAGGATCCGCCTGCTACCCGCCTTCTGCTTTTGCCGCCATCGGGATCGTCGCGGAAAGCTTCTCCACTTTCAGCGCCAGCATCGATTCCAGCACGGCATAGAAGAATGAGGTGCCGGCATAGAGCGCCAGCACTGCGCACACGGACTCGGGGGCGTCGGGAGCCATCTGCTTGACGACCCAGATCATGAGCACCACGAGGATCCCGCACCCCAGGTGCAGTGCCGCCCATTCATTCTGCTGCCTCTGCAAGAGACGCAGGGCACGCGCCTCTCCCTCGGCAAAAAGAATCTCCGCAGTGAGCCAGGCCCAGTATATGCGAGGCGCCATGACTACGGTCATGATGAAGGTCATGGCTAGTATGAGAACCGTTACCAGTGACATAAAACTCGCTCCTGTTTTGTATACGATACCTAAAAGAGGGTGCCTCGGGAAGGGTAGGGGCACATTATCTTCTCTTAACCTTTTCGTTGTGGACCCGTGTGCGGGTGCCCTTCCGGTGAGCGCTTTCCCAAGCAGGAATAGGTCCAAAAAACGCCTCGGCGAATTAATCTTTCTTTAGCTCTTTTGGCAGTATTTACAGGGGCTTTGCTCTCTCCGCCTCCTTGTATCGCCGGAGGGGGCTGTATTCATCCTGAGCAGCTGGATCTTTGCTGCACAGGCGTCCGACGATCGTGCGACGAGGCTTGGAAAAGTTTAAGTTGTCGCGCTACCCCGTTTCTGTTAACGCTTGAGGGTTACCACCGCCACAATGGAGAGCTCATGATTCATCTGTCCAACATAAGCAAACAGTACGGCTCGCAGATCCTTTTCCGTGACGCGAGCTTCCAGATACTCCCCGGGACCAGAACGGGCCTTGTCGGTCCGAACGGCGCGGGGAAAACCACCATCTTCAGGATCATCACCGGTGAAGAGGAAGTCGATCGCGGGGAGATGGTGGCCGGCAAGCGCACCACCATCGGGTATTTCTCCCAGAATATAGGCGAAATGGCCGGGCGCTCCGCGCTCCAGGAGGTCATGTCCGTATCGGAGGAGAC
This sequence comes from Geomonas sp. RF6, assembly GCF_021044625.1. Classification (NCBI taxonomy): domain Bacteria; kingdom Pseudomonadati; phylum Thermodesulfobacteriota; class Desulfuromonadia; order Geobacterales; family Geobacteraceae; genus Geomonas; species Geomonas sp. RF6. The sequence goes on from NZ_CP087999.1 coordinate 2,718,139, forward strand.
GGTGCGCCTCGCTGCCGAGCTGAAGCGGATGGAGGAGGAGATGTCGCAGCCGATGTCCGATGACGCCATGGCAGCACTCCTCGAGCGGTACGGCGTCGCCATGGAAGAGTTCGAGCACCGCGGCGGCTACGACCTCGACTCCCGCGCGCAGGCGGTACTTACCGGCCTCGGCATCGGCCCCGACCGCTTCCACAATCCGGTGGAATCGTTCAGCGGCGGGTGGCGCATGCGCGTCGCGCTCGCCGGCATCCTTACCCTGAAGCCCGACGTCCTCCTCCTGGACGAGCCGACCAACCACCTCGACGTGGAATCGATCATCTGGCTCGAGGAGTGGCTCGCCACCGAGTTCGACGGCGCCCTCCTCATGACGAGCCACGACCGCGACTTCATGAACCGGGTGGTCACGCGCATCATCGAGGTGGCGAACAAGACTGTGACGACCTACTCCGGCAACTACGACTTCTACGAGAGGGAGCGCGAGATCCGGCGTGAGCAGCTCCTGGCGAGCCACAAGCGCCAGCAGGAGATGCTAGCCAAGGAGGAGGAATTCATCGCCCGCTACGCCGCCCGCGCCTCCCACGCGGCGCAGGTGCAGTCCCGCGTGAAGAAGCTGGAGAAGCTGGAGCGGATCGAGATTCCCCCCGAGGAACGGGTGGTGAAGTTCAACTTCAGCGAGCCTCCCCGCAGCGGGGACGACGTGGTGGTGATGGATGGCCTGGCGAAGAGCTGGGAGACTCCGGACGGGCAGAGCGTGCCGGTCTTCTCCGGCGTTTCCGGGATCGTCCGGCGCCTCGGGAAGATCGCGGTGGTCGGCGTCAACGGCGCCGGAAAGTCGACCTTCCTGAAGGTGCTGGCAGGGCAAACGGAGCCGACCGCCGGGAAGGTGACGCTCGGGGCAAACGTGGAGGTCGGCTACTTCAGCCAGCACGCCATGGAGATCCTCGACCCGAAAAAGACCGTGTTCGAGACACTGCAGGACGTGATGCCGCAGGCAACGATCGGCGTGATCCGCAACCTCCTCGGGGCGTTCCTCTTCCAGAACGACGACGTGGATAAAAGGATCGAGAGCCTCTCCGGCGGCGAGAAGAGCCGCGTGGTGCTGGCGACCCTCCTGGCGCGGCCGGTGAACTTCCTCATCCTCGACGAGCCGACCAACCACCTGGATATCCGCTCCCGCGAGGTACTCCTCAACGCGCTGGAAGACTTCTCCGGCACCGTCATTCTGGTGAGCCACGACCGCCACTTCCTGAGGAAGCTGGTGGACCGCGTCATCGAGGTCGACCACGGTGAGATGCGCCACTACGAGGGGAATTACGACTACTACCTTTCCAAGGTGCAGGCCGCCTGCTAGGGGTGCAGTCTCCCCGGTTCCCCGGGCACCCTTCGCGGGGCGCAGCCGCATGTCGAAGGGCATGAAGGGGAATGACTTCTTTCTTTGCTGTTTGTGTTGAGCGTTAGGGCGTGCTATAACTGCGACTTTGAGGAGCGCCTCACCTCGCCGGCGATGTCGCCCCCAGACCTGTAGCCAGCGCCGTGGCGGTGCAATTTTTTCTGAAAAAGGAGAGATAGAGATGGCCAATAAACCGGAAATGACCTTCAAGTACATCTTCACCTACGACTACAACCCCGTCTATGTGAATGGTGCACACGGAGGGGTCTCTCCCCGCGGGGAGCTGGTGGTGAACTTTTACCTGGAGCGCCAGCCGCTGCCCAACTCCATCACGCACGAGATCACCCAGCAGGGGACGATCGGCTCCGAGACCGACTCCGAACCGTCGGATCTGAACCGCAGCCTGGTGCGCCACGTAACGAACGGCGTGGTGCTGAACTACCAGACCGCGCGGGAACTGCATTACTGGCTAGGTGAGAAGCTGAAGGAGATGGAGGCGCTGGAGAAGGCAAGAGCGGCTATGGCTTCCGAAGCTGTCAAACCGCAGGCGACGCACTAGGCTTTTCAAAGGTAGTGCAGGAACCTTAACAGGTGACTGCTCTCGAAAGAGGAATCGCACCATCGATGGGGGGCACAACTTGTGCCCCCCTTTTCACATGAGGAAGAAAGTTATGCCGCAGCACACCGGGGTCGTGGGCCCCGAATCGGTTCGCATGCTGGAACTCGGGCACCCCTGGATCATCGCCGACGCCTTCACGAAGCGCTGGCCCGCTGGAGAGGCGGGCGACCTGGTGGAACTGGTTGACCAGGGGGGGCGCTTTCTGGCGGTTGCCCTCCTGGACCCGAAGGAGCGCATAGTCGCGCGCGTCCTGTCACGCTCCCGGATGACGCTGGACAAGAAGTGGCTCGCCAGGCGCGTCGCGCAGGCGGTGGAGCTGCGCGCCCGCCACGCCTCCCTTTCCGAGACAACCGCGTACCGGCTGGTAAACGGCGAAGGGGACGGGCTTCCCGGGGTGACGGTGGACCGCTACGGCGATTTCCTCATGGTGCAGCTTTACTCCGCCGGATGGCGCAGGTATCTGAAGCTTCTTACCCAGGTGCTGCAGGACCAGCTCGCGCCCGCGGGGATCTACGAAAAGGTGCGCCCTCAAAACACCCGCGAGCTCGAGGCGAAGGAGAAGAAATTCGCGCGTCTGCTGTATGGCGAGCCGGCCGGGGAGCCGCTCCTGGTGCAGGAGAACGGGCTGAACTTCCAGGTGCGGCTGGAGAGCGGCCTCGACTGCGGACTCTTCCTCGATCAGCGGAAAAACCGTGCCGAGCTCATGACGCGGGTCGCGGGAAAGCGCTTTCTGAACCTCTTTTCCTACACCGGTGCCTTCTCGGTGGCGGCTGCGGCGGCTGGCGCGAGCCTCGTTACCAGTGTCGATGCCTCCCCCTCCTACATGGAGATTGCTCGGGCAAACTTCGGCGTGAACCGGCTCAATCCGAAGAGGCACGAATTTCTGGTAGGGGACTGCCTGGCAGTGCTCGGGGAGCTCGCGGGGCAAAAGAAGGAGTACGACATCGTCCTCATGGACCCACCTTCCTTCTCCACCACCTCCAAAAGCCGCTTCACAACCAAAGGGGGAACGAGTGATCTGGTGGCGGCCGCGCTGAAGGTCCTGGCGCCGGGGGGGATGCTCATCACCTCCTCGAACCACCAGAAGGTCGATCTCGCCGATTACCTGAAGGAGCTGCGGCGCGGCGCGCTGCAGGCGGGGAGCGGCCTGCAGGTCATCTCCCTCTCCGGGCAGCCGGAGGACTTCCCCTATCCCGTTACCTTCCCCGAAGGGCGCTATCTGAAATACGCGGTGTGCGTGAAGTCGGATCCGATGTAAGGTGAAATGATGGCTACGAAAAAAGAGGTCTATTGCCAGCAGGTACTGCAGCCGGAAGGGACCGTCTTTTCCGTGCAGTGGGTGGATGTGCCGAAGCCGGTGGCAGCGGGAGTGGATGCCCGCTCCGTCATGGAGAGATACTTCGCCTTTATCAGGACGATGACTTTCGCCGTCGTGCGGCCGACTGTGGCGAAGAGCGGCGGGGTGGAGTTTCGTTTTCTCTCCTCTTCCCTTTCACTCCTTACCTTTGCACCGCCTCGCTACGAGTGCGAGCGGAAGCGGACCGCCGTTCACCTCGACATGGTGGGGGGAAAGCTGGTGCAGAGCCCCTGCGGGAGGGGCCTCTTCTCCATGTTCACCGAGGAGATGGAGGATTCGGTCAAGGTTACGGTGCGACTGGACGGTTTTCGCCCGGCGCTCCTCGGGTGCGCCACACCGACGCTGCCGCGCCGGCTTCTCTATCGCTTGACGCAGGCCAGCGTGCACAAGTGGGCTACGATCGCGTTTCTCATGCGGTTTTACCGGGAGGTTACCGGCGTGAAGGTGCACCCGGAGGTGAAGCCGGTGCAGCTGAGGGAAGGGGTAAAGATCTAGAAATTTGTATCGCTGTAATCCACCGGCCCCGTGTGCCTTTAGCAGAGCACGAGGTCAGGCGTCCCCTCCCTTTCAAGGGGAGGGACAGGATGGGGATGGGGTAGATGTTAGCGGCGCCGACCCATCCCCCTCCTGTCCTCCCCCTTGAAAGGGGAGGGACGCGGTGCCGACGGCTTGCTCTCATTCATCTCCGCCCCGGATTCCCGGAAGAACCCTTCGCAAATGCGGCGACGCAGAGCGCCTACTTCTGCCCTTTTTCTCTGTTGATCCTTTCGTACAGCTCTATCTGCTCTCGCAGGGAGAGCTTCTTTCCGCACGATTTCTTTCGGCACATCCTGCAACGGTCATCCGAGCACCACTGGCAGAAGGTGCAGTCGGGGCAGGGGAGCTTTTTTGCCGGCTGATTTTCTGTCACCACGCCCCCCTTATGGTTCGGCGCGCCGGGCGGCGCGCCTCCATATCCTGCTCTTCCTAGAAGACAATGTTTCTCTTCGGCGCGCTTCCTTCCACGATCCTCGCAAACGATTTCCCCTGGTCGGCATTCACCAGCAGGTAGCGCGGGAGTTTCACCAGCGTGTCGCGCGGCCCTACGTGGTGCGCCTCGATCGTGAAGGTCCCCTGATATCCGACTTCGGTCGCCTTTTTCAGCAGGTAATCGTCATAGATCCCGAAGGGCCACGCGAGGAGCGTGACCTTGGTGCCGAGCTGCTGCTCGAGGCGGTCTTTCGATTTCTTGAGCTGGATGTTGACGAACTTTTCGTACTCGGTCGGAGACATCTTCTTCTTGTCCCGCTTGAAGTTCGGATGCCAGAAGGTGTGGGACTGGATGTCGAAAAGCCCGGTCTTTTGCAGCGACTTCAACTGGTCCCACGTCATGGCGTACTTCGCGTTGGAGATCGCGGAGGGGTAGACAAAGACGGTCACCGGGACGTTGTACTTCTTGGCCAGCGGGAGCATGTCGCTGTACACGGACTTGTGCGCGTCGTCCTCGCAGATCACCACGGACTTCGGCCCCGGCGCCGGTCCCTTCTTCTGCATGTAGTCGATCACCGTCTTCAGGGGGATGACCTTGTAGCCGTTCTCCTTCAGAAACTTGAGATGCTCCTCGAACACGGAGGTCTTTATGGTCATGCCGTCTGCCACCGTGGGACCGAAACGATGGTAGAGGAGGATCGGGACGTTGATCCCCTGCGCCTGGGGCTGGGGCTGGCTCTGCTGAGCCTGGGCGAGGGAAGCGAAAGTAAGGAATGCTGCGAAAAGAAGGGAAAAGATACGGCCTTTCATCAGGGTGCTGACCTCCGGTGCATCTAATGTGTGGGGAAAATGGGACGAGCTAGGTATAGCAGAAACACCGGGATTGTGGAATGGGGAAGTTGCGTCCGCAGCAGATATTTTGAAGATATTAGTGTAGTTACATCAGGAGGTTCCGCGACTTCGGCATGCCGAAGTGCGATCCCCGTCCCCGAAATCTGCTGCTATTGTAGGTGTCAACTTTTTCGTTGAGAATGTCTGTTTTGTGGCACCCTTTTAGACGGGGGAAATCCGGGCCAGCATGTCAGATCTTGCTGTCATTCAACGGCTTATGATTGGTATACGGTGTTGGCTTGGGAATTGCTATAAGGTACGCCGCAGCCTTTAATTCAATGCAATGTCAAAATGTGCCAGTAAAGAAGGAGGAGCGTTATGAAGGTTATCCGCAAGAACATGGCCAGTGAGCTGAAAACCACGAGGGTGAAGCGCCAGGTAGTATCGATGCTGGCAGCCTGATAGCGAAAGGGGAGGGGTGCCGCCAAGCACTCCCTCCCCCACTACTACCGACTCTCTTCCTGTTGCTGCGGCGATGCCGGAAACGCTGCGCTTATTCCGGCCTACAGTACAACACGCCCTATCATCACTTCAGCAGCTCCAGAAATTCATCTTCGGTCAAGACCCGCACCCCGAGCTGCTGCGCTTTTTCCAGCTTGCTTCCCGCCTCGGCGCCGGCGATCACGAAATCTGTCTTTTTGGAAACCGACCCTGCCGCGTGCCCCCCTTCACCTTCCACCATCTTCTTGGCTTCATCCCTCGTGAAGCGGGTGAGCGCGCCGGTGAAGACGAAGGTCTTGCCGGTGAAGCGCCCTCCTATCCTCTTTTCCTCCACCGATGGCGAGACCCCCGCCGCCAGCATTCTCTCGATGACCTTCTTGTTCTGCTCGCTTTTGAAGAAGTCGCTGATGCTTTCGGCGACCTGCGGCCCGACTTCCCTCACTGAAAGGAGCTCGTCTGTCGTTGCGTTCTCCAGGTGCTCGATGCTGCCGAAGGCGGTCGCCAGGAGCTTTGCCGTGTGCTCGCCGACGTTGCGGATGCCGAGGGCGAAGATGAAGCGGGACAGGTCGCGCTTCTTGCTGTTCTCGATGGCGTTCAGCAGATTTTCGGAGAGCTTTTCCCCCATCCGCTCAAATTGCATGAAGTCTGCGCGGGTGAGGTAGTAGATGTCGGAGACGTCCCTGATGAGCTGCAGGCGCAGGAGCTGCTCCAGGTACTTCTCGCCGAGCCCTTCGATGTCCATCGCGCGGCGCGAGGCGAAGTGCTTGAGGGATTCCCTGATCTGCGCCGGACAGGAAAGCCCCACGCAGCGGACGGCAACCTCTCCGGGGACACGCACGACCGTTCCGCCGCACTCCGGACACTGCTCCGGGATGGCGAGGGGCGTTTCGCCGCCGGTCCGCTTTTCCAGGATGACTTTCACGACGGCGGGAATGACGTCGCCGGCGCGCTCCACCACCACCGTGTCTCCTTTGCGGATGTCCTTTCGCTCCATTTCCTCCCAGTTGTGCAGGGTGGCGCGGGAAACGATGACGCCGGAGACGTTTACCGGCGCGAGATGCGCCACCGGGGTGATGACGCCGGTGCGCCCGACCTGCGGGACGATGTCCTCCACGACCGTCGTTGCCTGGCGCGGGGGGAATTTCCAGGCGATCGCCCAGCGCGGCGAGCGGCTCTTCTCACCGAGGTCGCGCTGCATGGAAAAGGGATCCACCTTCACCACCACGCCGTCGATCTCGTAGTCGAGATCGTCGCGCCGCTCCATCATCTCCTGATAGTAGGCCACTACCTCCGATACGCCGGATACCTTCCGCGCCAGCGGGTTGACCGGCACGCCGAGGAGCTGTACCCGGGTCAGGAAGTCGCTCTGCGAGCCGAATTCGATCCCCTCCACCTCGGCGGGTGCGTAGCAGAAGATGTGCAGTGGCCTCTTTGCCGTGATGCGGGAGTCGAGCTGCCGCAGGGAGCCGGCGGCCGCATTTCGCGGGTTGGCAAAGGGGGGCTCTCCTGCCTCTTCCCGCTCCGTGTTGAATTTCCTGAAGGGAGCCAGGGGGAGGTAGACCTCGCCGCGCACCGTAAGGAGGTCCGGCGGGGTCTCGCCGGAGAGGCGCAGCGGGATGTCGCGCACCGTCTTCAGATTTTCCGTCACATCTTCGCCGACGAATCCGTCCCCGCGGGTCGAGCCGAGCGAGAAGAAGCCCCCTTCGAAGATCAGCTCCACTGCGACCCCGTCCATCTTCGGCTCGCACACGTACGGGATCGCTTCGGTCGCGGGAAGGCCCAGGAAGCGCTTGATCCTGTCATCGAAGTCGCCGATGTCCCCTTCCTCGAAAGCGTTCTCCAGGGAAAGCATGGGGGTGCGGTGCCGCACCTGGGAGAATTTGTCCAGCGGGCGCCCGCCGACCCGCTTTGTCGGGGAGTCGGGGCGGGCAAGCTCGGGGAAACGCTCCTCCAGGTCGAGGAGTTCACGGAAAAGGGCGTCGTACTCGGCGTCGGTGATTTCCGGCGCGTCCAGCTCGTAGTAGAGGCGATTGTGGCGGGTGACTTCGGCAGTCAGCTGTTCGACTCGTTCTGCGGGAGATGTGTCGGTCATTCTGGTTGTCTGTCCTCTTTCTATAGTCCGTAAGGGTGAAATCTTGGGTGAGGCATCTGCCGGAAACGCTCCGCTTATTCCGGCCTACATGAAAGTCCCAGCGTTTCCGCGGCTTCTGCAACTCTCTGGTCCAGAGTCCATATCCGTGCGCCGCTGAGGGCGGCTGAGGCCAGGAGATGAATGTCAATGAGGCCCACTCCCTTTCCAAAGAGCTGGTGGCGCTCCAGAAACAGAAGGACCTCGTGATGTTGCGCCTCGGCAGCGACCGGCAGTGCATTGAGGAGTGCGAGAACCGTTTCCCTCTGGCGCAAGTTGCCGCAGGCTACTTCCCCGACGACGAAGGGGTGGCAGAGTACCGTTCCCTCTTCCAGAAGTGCCACCAGACCGGCATTGGAGGATCGCAGGTGATCAATCCACACTGATGTGTCGACGAGCACCATGTTCATCGAGACTTCCTGCGTGGGATATCTTCAAGCTCTTTCTCGCTACCCCCCAGCTCAGCGAGCCTTCGGGCGCTCTCCCTCGCTATGAGCGCCTGCAGCCCCAGCTTCACCAGCGCTGTTTTCTCCGTTACCCCCGTTAGTCTCGATGCGGTGTCGAGAAGTGCGTCATCGATGTTCATGGTGGTCCTCATCGGCTCCTCCGTATGCATCTATGATATGTCTTAATATGTACCGAGAAGATGCATGCGTCAACAAAATCGGTTCTTCACCATCCGCCCCCCTCGGGCTGTTGTCTCAGTTTTATACATTGTTTATTAGCTATCGTTGTGATAATGGATATCGCCTCATGTGTGGCATGACCACATCTTTAATGCAATGCAGACCCAGGAGGACAGATGCATCGGAACCACACCCCGAGGGGGCGGCTCTTCCCACTTATCTCCTTAAGACCGATCCTCATGGCGGCTGCCGTGGTACTGTCAGCTGCCTTTCCCGCGGCTGGAAGCGCAGGCGCCGCCGGTGCGGGAGTGACGCGCGCCGTTCCTGCGGACTTCCCCACGATACAGGGTGCGATCGACGCCGCTGGCAATGGCGACACCATTGTCGTGGCGCCTGGTCTCTACCGCGAGCGCATCAACTTCAAGGGTAAGGCAATAACCTTGAAGAGCAGCGAGGGGCCCCGGACCACCTTCATAAACGGCTCCCACAAAGGCTCCGTCGTGACCCTTTCTTCCGGCGAGTGGAATACCTCGGTCCTCACCGGGTTCACCATTCAAAATGGCGGCCCGCAGTCGGGGCTGCTGAGCGGCGGAGGGATCTATATAGAAAATGCCTCGCCGATCATCTCCAACAACATCATCACCGGGAACTCCGCATGCGACGGCGCGGGGATCTTCGCCTCGGGGAGCCCGATAATCCGCAACAACACCATCTCAGGCAACAGGCAGGAAGGGTGCAGCGGGGGAAACGGCGGTGGTGGCATTGCACTCCTTGGCGGCAGCGGCGAGGTGGTGGATAACCTCATAGTCAGTAACCTCATGCCCGAATCGCGCGGAGGGGGGATCTCACTTGCCCGCCCGGAGGGTAAACACACCGTCCGCGGCAACATCATCCGCAACAACCGCGCGGGGTGGGGGGGCGGCGGTGCCTACCTGATCACCTCCGAAGAATCCCGCCTGGTGCAGAACGTGATCTTCGGAAATAGCAGCGAAAGGGGGGGCGGCGTACTGATCGACCTCGGCGGGACCCTGCTGCACAACACTATCACGGATAACTACGCTCACATCGGCGCAGGGATCTCCTTCGGCAGGAACCCCGGAAGCGGCGAGATCGCCAACAACATAATCACCGGCGGGAACGGGCAGACCGTCATCTACAGCGAGATGGATGCGTCGGCAAACCGCCCACTGAGGCGAAATGTCCTCTTTTCCTCCTCAAACACCATCTTTGGCGGCAGCTACGTCGGATATGACCTGGCGGGGAATGTGGCGGCGGATCCTCGCCTGAGCGCTTCCGCGTATGGCTATTTCGGCCTTATGTCCGGCTCCCCCGCCATCGATGCCGGCGACAGCACGATTGCCGGCATCCCCTCCACCGACATCACCGGATCTCCACGGTTCGTGGCGGGTATCGCCGGCGGCCCGGCAGCGGTCGATGCCGGTGCCTTCGAATTCGATCCCTCGGAGCCACGGGTGGAACTGGTCGGGATACCGTCCCCCGTCTCACGGGATTCCGAGACGTTCAGCATCACCGTCGTCGGCGACGATCTGCTCTCCTACCGCTTCGCTGTCGACGACGGTACCTTCTCCGAGGACCTCCCGGCTGACGTCCCTCAGCTGAACCTGGGGAACCTTTCTCCCGGCAGCCATACCGTCGCCGTCGCAGGCGCCTTCCGCACCGGCAGGCAACGGGTAGAGTCCGCCACGGTAGCCCACTGGACCATCGACAATGCCCCCCCCGTCACCACGGCGATCCCCGGGAGCGGCACCTTCAACGAGCGCCAGACGGTGACCCTTTCCTGTGACGACGGCACCGGCAGCGGGTGCGTGGAGACCTTGTACTGTCTCGGTCCCGACTGTGTGCCGAACACACGATACGAAGGACCGATCGCCGTCAACTCCCCCACCGCGCTGCGCTACTACTCGCACGACGCCTTCGGGTACGCTGAATCGATCACGACGGCGAGCTACAACTTCACCGCCACCGTCTCCGGGCGGGCAACAGACAGCGTCACGGGCGCAGGGACCCCCCTTGTCCGCGTTAACGCCTATGACGCCGCGACCGGCATGTACCGCGGCTCCGCCGAGACAAGCAGCACGGGAGAATTCCTCATCAGCGGATTGCCCGCCGGGATCTACAAGTTCAGTTTCTACGGCAACGGCTATGCCACCATGTGGTACGGAGGGAGTCTCAGCGCCTCCGGTGCACGTACCGTTGTGGTCGCCGCTCCGGGGACGAAGAGCGGTATTGACGCGGCACTGACAAAGGGAGGGAGCATCGCCGGCACCGTTACCGACGCCGTCTCCGGCGCGGGGGTAGAGGGTGTCAACGTGACCATACTGGATTACTACTCCGTCTTCACGGACAGTACAGGTGCATACCTCATTTCGGGGCTACCCGCCGGGAAATACACCGTGCAGTTCCAGCCACCTTACAACTCCCCCTACCTGAAGGGTGATACAGCCACTGTTTCCGTGACTGCTCCGCTTGTCGCAGGGGGAATCGACTGCAGGCTCAAGAGAGGGGGGGCGATAACCGGCACGGTGACTAGCAGCACCGGTGCCGCCATGCCCGATGTCCACGTTTCCGCCATCGACGCCATCACCGGCGGGCAGCTCACCACGACGAACACCGACAGTTCCGGGCAGTACACTCTCGCGGGGCTGCCGTCGGGGAACTACAAGATCTCCTTTACCTCTTACGGATACGGCACCGGCTGGTACGCCGCAAGCTCCACGCCGAGCGGCGCGACCGTACTGTCGGTCACTGCACCGGAGACGTTGTCGGGCACCGACTATGTCCTCAAGCAGGGGGGGACCATCACCGGCACCGTCAGGGACAAGGTCTCCGGCGCCGGCATCGCCAATGCCTACGTCTCCGCTTTCGATATCGCCATGCACGGGTATTTTTCCGGCTCTTACACCGACAGCTCCGGAGCTTACAGCCTCTCCGGGCTCCCCTCCGGAACCTACCTGATCAGGTTCTCAGCACCGGGATACGTCGAGCAGTGGGCAGGGGGGACCGACGAGCAGGGGACCGGCACCTCGATCGCAGTAGCCGCGCCGGGAACAACCGCCGGTGTCGACGGAGCACTCACCACGGGGGGCTCCATAAGCGGAACGATCGTTGACAAGAAGACGGGAATACCACTCCAGTCGATCTGCGTCGGCGCCTACAGGGGGGCGGAGCTGTTGTGGACGAGCGCCGCATGCACAGACGACAGCGGCCGCTACTCCATCGACAGTCTCCCGAGCGGCTCATACCGGCTACAGACCTACATGAATGGGCAGGGGTACTACGACCAGTGGTACACGGAAGCTGGAACCTCTACGCCCAGGAGCGTGGCGGTCGTGGCGCCGAATGCGACCACCGGGATGGACTTTGCCCTGGAGCAGGGGGGAGTAATCAGCGGCCGGGTCTTCGACCGCGAGACGAATGAACCTCTCGCAGGTGCGGCGATAACTGCAATTGGCGTCGGCAGCAGCTATGTCGTTTCAGGCTACACCGACAGCCAGGGTGCCTACACCATTATTTCCGTACCGAGCGGGAACTACAAGGTGGACTTCAACGCCTCCGGGTACATCTCCCGGTGGTTTGGGGATGAGGAGACCGAGGGCGCGGCCGCGACAGTGGCGGTAACAGCGGGGAGCGAGACCGCGGGTGTGGATGCCTACCTCAGCAGGGGGGGGAGGATATCCGGCACCGTTTCGGATGGTAGTACCGGAGCAGGCGTCAGCGGCGTCCAGGTCTACGCCATCGACCGATCAACCGGCTCCTGGGAAGGTGCCGCCTATACCGACGAGAATGGCAGGTACACCATCACGCAGCTGCGCAGCGGCTCGTACCGGGTGAAGGTCGACCCCTTCTTCGGCTCCGCGTACCTCGGCAGGTGGTACGGTTCGCCATGCGCTGATACAGTGTCGGTAACCGCACCTGCAGAGACAGGTGGCATCGACATCCCTTTGATCCGGGGGGGGAGCATCACCGGCCGGGTCACCGACGCTGTCACAGGACTCGGTATCCGCCAGGTTAATATTTCCTGGACGGCTGGAGGGGCGGGGTACGGCACCACCATCGGTTCGAATTACATCGATGAAACCGGCTCCTACACACTCTCCGGACTTCTCCCCGGGATGTACACAGTCTCCTTCAGCGCTGACGGGTACATCCGGGGTACCAGCGCCATCGCCACAATTACGGGGACTGAGATAGTGAGCGGAATCGATGTGGCTCTCGCTCCGGGTGCGAGGATCAGCGGCACGCTGCGTGACGCGGTCACCGGTTCACCACTCCCCGGAATCATGGTCATGGCAGTCGGCAGCACATACGGCGCCGGGGCAAGCACGACCTTCAGCAGTTCCTCCGGAAGTTACACCCTCAGCGGGCTGCCGGCTGGTGAGTACCGGATCTACTTCGGCGCGGGCGGCGCGGCCGCGGGATATCTTCGTTCCTCATACGCCGACCCTGTCACCGTCGCGGCAGCGGAGAGTGTCACCGGCGTAGATTCCGCGCTTCACAGGGCCGGCGCCCTGACCGGTCGGGTGATCGATCCTCTTACTGGAGAGCCAGTCGCAGATGTTGCCGCAGTCGCACACGATCCCGTCACCGGTGCCCGGGTTGCCGGCGCATACTCTGATCAGTCCGGGATATATACGATCTGGGTGCCGAGCGGCACCTACAGTATCGAGTTCCCAGCCAGGAGAGATTCCGACGGCGGGTACCTGGGGCGCTGGTACGGTGCGGAGACGACGGCGGTGCAGGTAGCGGTAGAGGCGCCGGAAGTCATCAAGCTTGCCGACACCCCTTTGAGCAGGGGAGGCGCCATCTTCGGCCGCGTCGTCGTGAACAGCTGCTTTGCGGCGTCCTCCATTGCCATTGTTGTGTATGACGCGCAGACGGGGGAGACGGTGACCACGGTCGGAGTGGGGCTCGATTATGCCGATGCCTTCAGCATAGGGGGGCTACCCTCCGGCAGGTACAAGCTCTTTGTGGATACGGGGGGCAGCGATTTTGTTCGCCAGTGGTACCCCAACAGCGGCGGCTTTGAAGGGGCCCAGGAGATAGAGGTCCGTGCGGGGAGCGTGAGCGGCGGCATAGAGATCACCCTCGAGAGCGCCGGTGGTATCGTCTCCGGTACGGTCTGCTCCGGCTGGTCCGGAAACGTGCAGTTGCGCGACCGCTTTTCCGGGGCAATCGTGGCGCAAACGTCAGCTACAGCGGGCGCATTCCGCTTCACCGGCATCCCTGACGGCACCTACAGCGTCTTCTTCTCAGCCGACGGCCGGCTCTGGTATGCGGCGGGGAGCGGGGATGCATCTTCCGTCGTGGTAAGCGGCGCGGTCGCAGTGCCGATAGAGGCGTGCCCGGGGTGGCCGCTGCAGGGGGTGCCGACCATCACCGATGTTATGAAGGCGTTGCGGATTACCGTCGGCTCGCTGGATGCCACACCAGATCTGATGGAGGTCTTCGATATCGCCCCTGTTGTTGCGGGGGTCTCTTCCCCCGACGGGAAGGTGGACATCAGCGATGTCGTCATCCTGCTGAGGCTCGCGGTGGGACTTCCGGTATTCGGCCCGCCCACCTCTGGCGGTGGTGGCAGCGTTATCAGTACCGGGAGCGGGTTCGTGCTGGAGCAGGTGGGGGGGCAATAAAGAGGGGCATTCCGGGAAATCCTGGGACGGTGGATGTACGCTTGCCACGAAGCACTGCACGAGGCCTCGCGTCCCCCCCTTTGCAAAGGTTCATCCGGGAATTCCGGGAATTCAGCCCGGTCGCTTCCGTTGACGTGAGGGGACACTAGTGGCGCCGCGCTGGAGCACAGGCTTCCCAGCCTGTACCGCGGCGCCAGCCGCGCGGTCTGTGGCGGCTGCGCCGCCATCGCAGGCAAGATGCCTACGCTCCAGCGTGGGGGCACCCGGATTCTTTGTAGCGCGTTCCCCAGAAATCCCGGAAGACCCTTTACGAAGGGGGGACAGGGGGGATTTGACTTGGCCAGGACCGTCCTGCAAAGTGCGGAATTGCTGTGGTCTCAAGCCATACCTTTGATTCATTTGCAAAACAACTGGGGGCTTATGTCGTTGATCTTAAAACTGCCGCAGCACTGCGGAACTGAGGAGACTTGAAGATTAAATCCCCCCTGCCCCCCCCTTCGCAAAGGGGGGAACGTTGGGCCTTCTGCAGTGATTCGTGGCAATGTAGCCACGCTCCCCCGGAATTCCCGGATGGATTGACGCAATAGCCTCGCCTACGCCTTTGGGGCACCAAAACCTTCCTTTCCGACCGGCTATTTCGCCCTCTCCGCCGGATTTTCGGCGCTCAGTACTCGCGTGATCCTGTCGGGCGTGCTGGGATGGCTGTTCAGAATATCCAGGGATATGGGGGGATCTTCTTCCTTCTTGGCGGCGGAGGAGAGGCGGCCGAGTATCTCGGCGTAAACCCGCGGTCGCACCCCCTCCGATTTGAGATAGGCGACCGCCGCGTCATCCGCTTCATACTCGAATTCCCGCGAGTACCCTGCGCTGATGAGGGTGGCCGGGAGGGTGGCGGCGAGGGAGGTGACGGAGGTTATGTCGCCCGTCACGGCGGCGATGACTACTCCGGCCCCGGAGCTTTGCAATAGCTGCCGGAGAGCATGTCGGTAGCGGATGTGCCCGGACTCGTGCGCGAGGACGGCGGCCAGCTCCTCGTCGCTTCTGGCCAGGGCGACCATGGCGTCGGTGATGACTATCGTCCCTCCAGGGAGGGCAAAGGCGTTCGCGCCGATTGCTCCCCCGTTTCGAAATTCCAGCCTGTATTTCCTCCCGTCGGCGTTACGCGCGGCGACTCTGCCGAGAATCCCTGTTATCTCGCGCCGGCGGGACTTGGAGAGCCGCGACGGCTTGAGATACATGTGATCCAGTTGCGCCAGCGCCTCCTTTCCCACTCCCTCTTCCGCGTCCGGTTTCACCGCCCAGGCGACCTGCTTCACCAGCGCGGGGATGACTGTCTTGATGAACCCCGCCACCATGAGGGAGGTCAAAAGGAGGGCGACGATGGCCAGCGGGATGCTGCGCTCCCACCGGACCAGGACCGACCAGAAGCGCCCCTCCTTCTTCTCGCCCAGCACCCTTTCAACTTCCGCGTCTGTTGCGAGCTGGCACAGCGCGCCGCCGGGAAGGAGAAGGGAGCGGCGTACCCCGGGGATTGTCGGTGCCACTTTTATCTCCGCGACGGCACAACTCGCTTCCACTCCGGCGCCAGCAAAGCGCACCTCCGCTCCCACCCGCTCGACCGTCACGGAGTGGCGCGCCGCGCTCTTCCCGTCGAAGTATATCCCCCTGACCGTACTCACAGGCCAATCTCGATACCGAACATGTCGCCGATCTCCTCACCGGTTGACCCGATCCGCTGGTGCCCCCACCCAAGGAAGCTGTCGTGGTCGTCGTTCAGTTCCAGCGCGAGGTGGTCCATGCGGTAGCGGGTGAGGCGCACTGTCGCCCAGGGGATAAGGAGGCCACAGGAGCAGACGACCGCGACGGCGCTGGAGAGGTAGAGCCAGGCCATGGGGGCGATTTCCAGCGTGCTGGAAAAGCGGCTGTTCTTGATGCGGGTGGCATTCCAGGTCAGGTTGGCAAGAGCGGTGCGCAGGTAGATGGTGAAGAAGAGGTAGAAGAAGGAGGATGCTGCCAGCGCCCCCACGGTCCAGGCGATCACCTTCACTTTCATGCCGCTGCTGGAAGAAAGCGACAGGAAAAGGAGAGAGATGTCGTCCAGAAAGGATGAGAGGACGATGGCGAGGAAGACGAAGCCGATGAAGGTGGCGATGAGCCAGCCGAGTGCCTTCAGGAAGACGGCGTAGTAGTCCCTTGCCTCGGCATGGAAGGTACAGCGTGTGCGCCCGTAGCCGCTGTTTTCCACCAGGAATTTTTTCTGCCGGTAAATCATGTACGGCGTGATGAGGCCGAAAGTGACCGGGATGAGACACGGCAGCCCCGCGAAGACGACGTAGGCCTCACGGTAGTTGGGGGTGAAGGTAAAGCGGATGTTGCGGTGCGCGGAGTAGCGCATGTTGAAGATGCGGGAGCGCACGATGAGCCAGGGCATGGCCATGAAGAAGAGGACGCTGCAGACCGTGGCTACGGATGGGTTCACCCTGGAGCCTACCGAGTAAAGGATGAAGAAGATCGCCGCGACAAGCCATCCCTTGAAAATGATGAAGGGGTCCGCGAGGTACTCGAACGGGACGTCGTCGAGGCTCGTGTTGCCGTAAAAGTACCTGCGCTGGCGCACCTTCGCCCAGGCGGAGTAAATGCCGAAGGTGACGATCTTCAGCATGGTGTTGACGATCCATATCCCGAAGTAGTTCCCGGCGGTTCCGGTGAAGCTGAATTTGATGGCGCGGCGCACCGGTCGCCTGGGCGGGACGGGGGGGATAGGCGTAACCGGGGGGGAGTGGTCAGCGACTGCCAGCGCCTCGCGTATCGGCAGAGCGGGTTCTTTCGGCGAGACGGGGGCTTCAGGCGGATCGAGCGGAAATCTGCTGCCGCATTTTGGACAGGTGGCGGTGGTCGTCCCCGCCGGGATGCGCGAAGGGGCGTATGCTCGGGAAAAGTCGCAGGATGGACAGGTGACGGTTACAAGAGGCATGCACTCTCCGCGGTGGCTACTCTGGATGTTGAGCGGGTGGTTCTCGGGCGGGGACAAACTACCATAAGCTTAATGGAAAAACATTATTTTTGTAGCGCACCGGTTCCTGCGATCGGCGCGGCCAACCTCTGCCCCATCCCCACCCTGTCCCTCCCCTTGAAAGGGAGGGGACGCCTGAGATCCTGCTCTGCTAAAGGAACACAGGGCCCGGTCGCGCAAGCGATACAGGCTTACTCCAAGCTCTCGGATGAGCCTTTCCCGATTCGTCACCGAAAGCCTCTTAACAGCATCGAGCAGCTGATTTTCGCCACGTTCCACTCCTTCGACAGAGTGAGCCGGTGTCGTGGGACCTTGCATTGAACTTCCCATTCTGGTAACAATGGTGAGCCTTTTTCCGGGCTTCTTCTTCTGATTCAGAGGTTTTTCATATGCTTGACCTGTCCAGACTGAACCCAGAGCAGCTTGCCGCGGTGCAGCATACCGAGGGGGCGCTCCTCGTTCTCGCCGGTGCCGGCTCCGGGAAGACCGGCGTCATCACCTACCGGATCGCGCACCTCATCCTCGACAAGCACGTCCCCCCCGACCGCATCCTCGCCGTGACCTTCACCAACAAGGCCGCAAAGGAGATGAAGGAGCGCGTGGAGCATCTGGTGGGGAGAAAGGCGTCGAAGGGTATCGTCATCTCCACCTTCCACTCTCTCGGCGTCAGGGTGCTCAAAAGGGACATCGAGCGGCTCGGCTACAAGCGGAACTTCTCCATCTACTCCACGGCGGACCAGGTCGGGCTCGTGCGCCAGATCGTGCGCGAGCTCAACACGGAGGGGAAGAAGTACGACGCGGAGGCGCTGATCTGGCGCATCTCCGGCGCGAAGAACAAGCTGATCCCGCCCGAGGGGTACACTCCGATGCCGGGGGACGATATCGACCGCATGGCCGCGCTCGTCTATCCCCGTTACCAGTCCGCCCTGAAGGCATTCAACGCCATCGACTTCGACGACATCATCATGCTCACAGCGGAGCTTTTGCAGCACCATCCGCCGGTGCTGAAGTACTGGCAGGAGCGTTTCAGCCACCTCATGGTGGACGAGTACCAGGACACGAACTCCTCGCAGTACCTGCTCATCAACCTTCTGGCGGCCGGGAGCAGAAACCTCTGCGTCGTGGGGGACGACGACCAGTCCATCTACGGCTGGCGCGGCGCGGACGTCGGGAACATCCTCGATTTCGAGAAGGACTTCAACGGGTGCCGCACCATCAAGCTGGAGCAGAACTACCGCTCCACCGGCAACATTCTGGAAGCCGCCAACAGCGTCATCGGCAACAACAAGATCCGGAAGGCGAAGAGGCTCTGGACGGCGACGGGGACCGGAAAACTCATCGACCTGTGTATCGTGCAGGATGACGAGGAGGAGGCGACCTCGGTCGTGGAGCGGATCCAGCTGGAGCGCTTCAAGAACAACACCCCCTACAGCGAGTTCGCCATCCTGTACCGCACCAACGCCCAGAGCAGGGCTTTCGAAGAGCAGCTGCGCTTCGAGGACATCCCGTACGTCCTGATCGGCGGCACGCAGTTTTACGAGCGGAAGGAGGTTAAGGACTCCCTTTCCTACCTGAAGGTGATCGCCAACCCGCTCGACGAGGTCGCGCTCCTGCGCATCGTCAACTTCCCGAAACGCGGCATCGGCGACGGCACCGTGATCCGTATCAACCAGTGGTCGATCGAGCAGGAGTGCCCCCTTTTCGAGGCGTTCGGCAGGGTGGAGGAGATCGAGGGGATCGGGGACGCCACGAAGGAGAAGGTGCTAGCCTTTCATCGCACCCTTCTGGACGCGGCGCGCGATTTCGAGCGGGAAGGGGGGCTGGCCGAGAAGGGGAAGGCCCTTCTGCAGAAGCTGAAGATCGAGGAGGAGATCTACCGCACCATCGATGACGCCCCCACCGCGAAGAGAAAGGTGGAAAACGTGGAGCAGATCATCAACTCCATGGCCGCCTACGAGGAGCGGATCCCGAAGCCGACGCTCGCCGGCTTTCTGGAGAAGGTGTCACTCATGGACGAGGACCGCTTCTCCGGGAAGGACAAGAAGGATCACGGCCGGGACGCGGTGACGCTGATGTCGCTGCACTCCAGCAAGGGGCTGGAATTCCCCTTCGTATTCCTCGTGGGGCTCGAGGAGGAGATCCTGCCGCACAAGAGGGCGATCTACGAGGACTTCACCGTCGACGAGGAGAGGCGTCTTTGCTACGTGGGGATCACCCGTGCCCGCCAGCAGCTGGTGATGACCCGCGCGCTGTACCGTAAAAAGTACGGCAAGCTGCAGGAGCGCATCCCGTCACGCTTTCTGGACGAGATGCCGCAGCCGGTGCTCAACGTGATCCAGAGCGGAGTGGCGGCGGGCTCTGCGGAGGAAGAGGTGAAGACGGCGGAGGACTTTTTCGCGAAGATGAAGGCGATGCTGGGGTAGGACGAGGGAACGTGGCCGTAATCGAGCCTTGGCTTTGGCCCGGCTTTGCTATACACCTATAGGAAAGGAGGCTTGTCATGCTGGCCATAGACTTGCCGGAAGACATACAAATGAGACTTGATCGGCTGGCGAAGGCGACGGGACGGCCGAAAAGTTTCTATGCACGGGAAGCGATCATCGAATATCTGGATGATCTCGAAGATGCATATCTCGCTGAAAAAGAGCTAGCGGAAATTCGTGCCGGGAAGGCAAAGACTATTCCGCTGGAGGAAGTGATGCGGGAATATGAGCTGGAAGATTGAGTTCTCACCTGCTGCAAAGAGGGAACTGGACAGGTTGGATCGTCCTATCGCCCGCCGCATCCTCAATTTCCTTTCGGAACGTGTTTCGAAGCTCGACGATCCGCGTGCTATGGGTGCAGCCCTCAAAGGGCCGCACCTAGGAGAGTTCTGGAAATACAGGATCGGAGACTATCGCATAATCGCCAAGATAGAAGATTCACAGCTGCTTATACTGGTGCTCAGGGTTGGTAACCGGCGCGACATATACGAACGGTGATGGAGGTGGCCCCGAACTCCTGAGCAAGTGTCCCCCCGCAACAATCCTATCTCGTAAGCGTCTTCTCCCCGTGCTTCCACCCCAGCGGGCATAGCCCTCCCGTCTGCAGCGCCTCGAGGACGCGCAGTGTCTCTTCCACGCTGCGTCCGACGTCCATGTTGTGCACGACCTGGTACTGCAGCACCCCCTGCGGGTCGATGATGTAGAGCGCACGCAGGGCCATCCCCTCCTTTTCGTCCAGACAACCGTAGTCGCGGGCGACCTCCTTGTTTATGTCCGAGAGAAGCGGAAAGCCGAGTTTCCCCAGGTCCCCGCGCTGTACCCAGGCGAGATGGGAGTACTTGCTGTCGGTCGATGCACCGACGACTTCCGCATTCATCTTGCGGAAAGATTCCAGTGCCTCGCTGAACCCTTTTATCTCCGTCGGGCAGACGAAGGTGAAGTCGGCGGGGTAGAAAAAGAGGACGAGCCACTTCCCCTTGTAGTCGGAGAGGGAGATCCTTTTGAATTCCTTCCCCTTCTGCATGCCGACCAGTGCGTCGAGGGAGAACTCCGGTGCCGGTTGCCCCACCTTCGCCTGATAGCGGTCTTCGGCATGCCCCTGGAGAGGAAGTGCCAGCGCGGCCAAAAGTATCATCGTTGCGAGTTTCATGATGCGTCTCCTTGCTGATCCTATTACCATAACCGGGGGTAAAGGCGCGCCCCCTGCCGTTTTGCCAGTTTTAATATACCGGCGGGTCAACCATTTGCAACGCTGACAGTAAAAACTGTTCACCAACCACTCCATGTGTGATAGATAGTGGAGATAAATCTAACCCAAAGGAGCGCGATAGACATGTCCGAAGAAAAAAACCCCGTTGTTCTGATGGAAACTTCGATGGGAAACGTGAAGATCGAGCTTTTCAAGGACAAGGCGCCGATCTCGGTGCGTAACTTCCTTTCCTACGTCAAGGACCAGTACTACGACGGGACCATCTTTCACCGCGTCATCAACGGATTCATGGTCCAGGGCGGCGGTATGGATGAAAACATGCAGCAGAAAAAGACGAAGTTCGCCATCAAGAACGAGGCAACGAACGGCCTGAGCAACAAGCGCGGCACCCTCGCCATGGCAAGGACCGCCGTCGTCGATAGCGCTACTTCCCAGTTCTTCATCAACCTGGTGGACAACGCGTTCCTCGACCACTCCGGGAAGTCGCCGGACCGCTACGGCTATGCCGTTTTCGGGCAGGTGGTGGAAGGGATGGATGTGGTTGATGCCATCCGCACCGTTAAGACAGGGAACAAGGGCGGGCACTCCGATGTTCCGGTGGAGCCGGTATTCATCAAGTCCGTCAAGGTCGAGGAATAGCCGCTGCCGTTCAATTGACCGCACGAGTAGGAGCCCCGGCTGTCGCGGTTGGGGCTCTTTTTGCGTCTTGGATCCGCAATGCGGTCGGTACGGTGCCAAACCAAAAGCTTCTGCCGAAGGGGTCGCACAGCGGCATCCGCGGTCCATGATTAGCAACTGGGTGTTGACAATCCGCCGAGAATGTGTTGACAAAAACGGTTCCGCGCCTATACAATCCTGCCTTTGGTTTTGCCCGTTTATATCAATACCGCAGAGGGGGTTTCTTCATGGAGATGAAGGACTATATCTTTACTTCCGAATCCGTTTCGGAGGGGCATCCCGACAAGGTCGCAGATCAGGTTTCCGATGCCATCCTGGACGCCATTCTCACCCAGGATCCCAAGGCCCGCGTCGCTTGCGAAACGCTGGTGACCACAGGGATGGCTGTCATTGCCGGTGAGATTACCACCAACGCCATCGTGGACTACCCGAAGATCGTTCGCGAAACGATCCAGGAAATCGGCTACAACGACTCCGCCATGGGCTTTGACTGGGAAACCTGCGCTATCCTCACTTCCATCGACAAGCAGTCCCCGGACATCGCCCAGGGCGTGACCGAAGGGGAAGGCCTCTACAAGGAGCAGGGCGCCGGCGACCAGGGGCTCATGTTCGGCTATGCCTGCACCGAAACTCCCGAGCTCATGCCGATGTCCATCCTGCTTGCCCACAAGCTGGTGCAGAAGCTCTCCGACGTGCGCAAAAACGGCGTGCTGAACTTCCTGCGTCCGGACTCCAAGTCGCAGGTCTCCATCCAGTACATCGACGACAAGCCGGTGGCTGTCGATACCGTCGTCATCTCCTCGCAGCACACCCCCGAGGTCTCCCACGAGATGATCAAGGAAGGGATCATCGAGGAAGTCGTCAAAAAGATCATTCCGGCGGAACTTCTCACCGACAAGACCCGCTTCCTCATCAACCCGACCGGGCGCTTCGTCATCGGCGGCCCGATGGGCGACTGCGGTCTCACCGGCCGCAAGATCATCGTGGACAGCTACGGCGGGCACGGCGCCCACGGCGGCGGCGCTTTCTCCGGAAAGGACCCCAGCAAGGTGGACCGCTCCGCGGCTTACATGGGGCGCTACGTGGCGAAAAACCTGGTCGCTGCAGGGCTGTGCGAGAAGTGCGAAGTGCAGGTTGCCTACGCAATCGGCGTCGCCGAGCCGGTATCGGTCATGGTTGACACTTCCGGCACCGGCAAGCTCCCCTCTGCCCGCATCGCCGAAATCGTGCGCGAAGTATTCGACCTTCGCCCGCGCGGCATCATCGAGCAGCTCGACCTGCTGCGCCCGATCTACAAGAAGACCGCTGCCTACGGCCACTTCGGCCGCGAGCTGCCGGAATTCACCTGGGAGCGCACCGACAAGGTCGCCCTCATCAGGGAAAAGGCCGGGATCTAAGCGATCTGCAGTGCTGTAAATGAAAAGAGGCCGGTGGGAGTCATTCCCGCCGGCCTCTTTTTATGTTCTTCGCGCAGTAGAAGCTACTTCCGGCTGAAGCGGTACCCGACGCCGCGCACCGTCTGGAAGTAGATCGGCTTCGCCGGCTCCGGCTCAAAGTACTTGCGCAGGCGCACGATGAAGTTGTCGAGAGTGCGGGTCTCGGTGTCTGTCGCATACCCCCACACGCTCTCCAGGATCTCGCTGCGCGGGATCGCCTCCCCTTCCCTGTGAAAGAAGAGGGTAAGCATGCGCACCTCCAGGTCGGTGAGGTCGATCTCCCCCTGCGGCGTCTTCGCCCGGTATGAGAGGAGAAAGACTTCGTTCGCCCCGAAACGGTACCCTTCCTCGACCGGCTCCGGCCGGTACCACGACGACCTCCGCAGCATCCCCGAGACGCGCAGCAAAAATTCCTTCAGGTTGAACGGTTTTACCAGGTAGTCGTCCGCTCCTTCCGCGAGCCCCGCTATCCTGTCCCGCTCCTCGGAGCGCGCCGTCACCATCAGTATCGGCACCCGGGCGTCCAGCCGGCGTATCTCGCGACAGACGCGGTACCCGTCCATCCCCGGGAGCATGAGATCGAGGATGATGAGCTCGAAGCGTTCCACCTGCACCTTCTCGAGCGCCTCCTCGCCGCTCTCCACATGGCTCACGAGGTACCCTTCCTGCTCCAGGTTGAAGCTGATGCCGCGCGCCAGGTGCAGTTCGTCCTCCACCAGGAGTATGTGCGATTTCCCACCGTTCATTGCTCGTCAACCTTTCTTGGCGGCTCCTGTGGCAAGTGGAAGCCTGATATGGAAGGTGCACCCCTTCCCCGGTCCTTCGCTTGCCACCGAAATTTTACCGCCGTGGGCGCTAATTACCGACCTGACGATGTACAGCCCCAGCCCGGTACCCCTGATGCTCTCGCCGGGGGTGCGCACCCGGTAGAACATCTGGAACACCTTCTTCAATTCATGACGATCGAGCCCTATGCCGTTGTCGCTGAAGTCGAGGAGGCACTGCCTCCCCCCCTTTTTCAGGGTGACGTGGATCTCGGGGGAGACCGGCGAGTAGAGGAGCGCGTTTTCCAGGAGGTTACGCAGCGCCATCTCCATCGCCTCGGTATCGATGGCGGCTGTAATGCCGTCCTCGACCTCGACGATAATCCTCCCACCTTCCGGAAGCTCGCTGCGGTTTCGCTCCATGTACTCCTTTACGAAGGCGGAAAAGTCGATGGTGGTGGCGCGCTCGCCGAGCTGCTTGAACTCGATGCGCGTCGCCATGAGGAGGTTGCTGGTGAGGTTGTTGAGCCGCTCCGTGTCGAAGAGCATGGTGTCGACGAAGGCATCGAGCTTTTCCTTCGGAACCGTTCTCAGCTTGATCGTCTCCAGGTGCAGTTGCAGCGAAGCGAGGGGGGACTTGAGCTCGTGGGTGAGCTGCGAGATGTAGCTCCGTTGCTGCAGGTAGAGCTTCGCCTGACGCCGCCAGTAGAGAAAAATGACGTAGACGCCGACGAGGATCGCCACCAGCATGAGGATCCCCTCTACCAGCTCCACCCAGCTCAGCCCCTGCTTTACGAGCTCCGGCTTGTAGTGCAGCGCGAGCTCGTGAAACTCCTTGCTCCTGCCGATGAACCAGTACACCCAGGAGACCACCACAGCGACCCAGAGGAGCTGGATGCCGATCAGGGCCAGGAGCGGATTTGAGAGCTTTCTGAACGATTTCATGGCCCACCTGTAGCATCGACAAAGGCTTTTTGCAAGCATATCCGGAAGTGCGGGATGAGGCGACTTTTCACTCTCTCTCGTTGGGGGCACGGCTGTGGAGATACTCACAAGGAGGGTGGTCGTCGAGCTGTGATGGCTAAAAAAAACTTTCCTTGGTGCTTTTACATTACTATTACAAAACCGTTGACACTTCTTTGGTATGTTATGCGTGGCCGCTACAGTCGAGGGAGGAAGCATATGTTTAAGCCGCTGCGCGTTGGAAAGTATGAAGCACGTTATCCGCTCGTTCAGGGAGGGATGGGGGTCCGGATCTCCGCGGGGAGGCTTGCCGGACACGTGGCAAAATGCGGCGGCATCGGACTCGTCGCATCGCCGGGTATCGGCGTCAACAGCGACGAGTACCGCGGGCAGAACTACCTGCAGACGAACCACCTCGCTCTGAAGGTGGAACTTGCGAAGGCATACCAGATAGCGCCGGACGGCGTCATCGGGGTAAACATAATGGTCGCGCTCGCCGATTTCGAGGAGCTGGTGCAGGCTGCTGTCGACGGCGGGGCGAAGGTCATCGTCTGCGGTGCGGGACTTCCGCTGACCCTCCCGGGACTTACGGCGCACGCTCCCGATGTTGCGCTCGTGCCGATCGTCTCCTCGGTTCGCGCCGCGCAGCTGATCGCCAAGAAGTGGGACAAGGCGTACCATCGCCTCCCGGACGCGGTCGTCGTGGAAGACCCCGACACAGCGGGTGGCCACCTCGGGGAGAAGCTGGAAAATATCGGTACCGGCGAATACGACCATTACGGCACGGTACGCGGGGTGAAAGAATTCTTCCTCAGCGAGTTCGGCGTCGACGTTCCCGTCATAGCGGCGGGTGGCGTGTGGGATCGCGCCGACCTCCTTCACGCGTTCGAGGAAGGTGCCGACGGCGTGCAGATGGCAAGCCGCTTCGTGCCGACGGAAGAGTGCGACGCCGACGAGGCGTTCAAGGAGGCGTACCTCAAGTGCCGCAAGGAGGACATCGGCCTCATCATGAGCCCCGCTGGGCTCCCGGGACGCGCCATCGTGTCGAACCGCCAGGAGCTGAGCCGTTTCGAC
Source organism: Geomonas sp. RF6 (assembly GCF_021044625.1). Classification (NCBI taxonomy): domain Bacteria; kingdom Pseudomonadati; phylum Thermodesulfobacteriota; class Desulfuromonadia; order Geobacterales; family Geobacteraceae; genus Geomonas; species Geomonas sp. RF6. Next base: position 2,743,832 of record NZ_CP087999.1, read on the forward strand.
GGCAGTGAAAAGACGGTCTGCTCCATGGGGTGCCTGAAGAAGTGCTCCTACAAGGAGAGCAAGGAGCGCTTCTGCATCATCAAAGCGCTCGACCGCGCCCAGCGCGGCGACGTCGCCACCGGTCTCGTCTTTTGCGGCACCAATGCCTGGCGCGCGGAGCGGATCGAAACGGTGCAGGAGATCTTCGACGAGCTTTTCGCGGTTCAGGAAGAGGATGTGGAGGTTGAGGCGGCCTAGCAGGCGGCTGCGGCTGCGGCGAAATCCCCCCTGTCCCCCCTTCGCAAAGGGGGGAACGTGAGTTGTGGTGCAGTGCTTCGTGGACACATCCTCGAGGTTCACCGGATTCGCGAGGAACCTTAGCAGCAGGGGCGAGGTAACAGCCTCCACTACCATACGGAAAATCGAAAAAGGGTCAGGCGGTCACGCCTGGCCCTTTTTTAGTCGGTTGATCCGAGAATTCCGGAGAAGCGTGGGTACATTGCCTCGAAGCACTGAAGAAGGCGTAACGGTCCCCCCCTGCGCGAAGGTTCATCCGGGAATTCCAGGGGAGTGTCGGTACATTGCCACGCAGCACTGCACAAGGCCTAACGTTCCCCCCTTTGCGAAGGGGGGGGCAGGGGGGATTTGCTGTTTGTCTGCAGCGTGAGTGCCGCGTACCCTCTCTAACTGCCGGATTTCTTGACGGACTCGTACAAGGCAAGTAACGTTTTAGGAGGTGCTTCACAGGAGAGCCTCATGCCTCGAACGATGTACGACCGCAAGTTCTTTCCGCGGCAACTCTTTTCTCGCACCCCCGGCAGGCGCGGGGGGAGCTACCGTGGGTGGCTCCTGACGCTGGGGATACTGTTCGTGCTTCTCGGCGTCATCGGGCTGGCCATGGCTTTTCTGGTGACCCTCGCCACTACGGTCGCTTTCGGGGTCCTCTTTCTTGCCGGGGGTGTCGCACAGTCGGTGCACGCCTTTTCCGTCTCGGGGTGGAAGGAGAGGGGACTTTACCTTCTCATGGGCGTGCTCTATCTCGTCGCGGGGCTCGCGGTAATCTTCAATCCCCTGGCGGCATCGGCGGTCTTTACCTTCATCCTCGCGCTGGTCCTCGTCGTCCTTGGCGTCTGCCGCATCGCCTTCGCGATCAGGAACCGGGGGCAGAGCCGGTGGGAGTGGCCGCTAATGGCGGGGAATCTTTCCATCCTTATCGGCATCATGATCATGCTGCAGTGGCCGCTCTCGGGGCTTTGGGTGCTCGGGCTTCTGGTTTCGCTGGAGATGATATTCCACGGCTGGAGCTTCATGGCGCTGCCGCTCTTCGGGAAGAGGGGAGAGAGCAGGTAACAGGTTGAGCATAGAGGGGCGCCGCATTCCCGGAGTCGCAGGAGTTGTACCAGGAGATACATCAAATGAACATGGGGATGATCTGGGGAATAGCCAAAGTGGCAGCGAGAAATATTCCGTGGGGGAGAGTGGCTCAGCACGCCCCCGCCGTCTTCGACCTCGTGGGCCAGGCGAAAGCGAGGCGGGCACCTCGCCGCGGGGAAGTCGCCGAAAAGGTCCTCTGGCTGGAGGAGGAGAACGAAAGGCTGGCGGCGGCGCTTGTGGAGACGACGGAACAGCTGCAGACCGTGGCCAGAACGCTGGAGACGGTGTCGTCGCGCCAGCTTCTGATCGGAACCGTTGCGGCTGTATCGCTCGTGGTCGGGGTCCTTTCCCTCGTCATTGCAGTGGTGAAGGTCTGACCCCTCCTACTCGGACCGCAAGACCTTCAAAACCAGCAGCGTCACGTCATCGAGCTGTTCCTTCCCGTTTCTGAAGCGCTCCACACTGGCACAGATCCTCCGGCACATGTCCATCGCGCTTATGTCCCCCGCCGTTTGTATGACCCGCGCCAGCCGCTCCATGCCGTACAATTCGGCGTCGCGGTGCTCCGTCTCGGTTATTCCGTCCGTATAAAAGAGAAAAGTGTCGCCGGGCAGGAAGTTGACGCACGCCGCCGGGTAGCTCCCGGAGGGGCTCACCCCGAGCGGGATCCCTTCACTGGCGCTGCACCACTCTGTGGTCCGGGCGGCGAGGCGGCGGATCGCCGGAGGGGGGTGTCCGGCACAGGAAAAGGTGAGGACGCGGTCCCTGGTGTCGAGGACGCCGTAGAATGCGGTGACGAACTGCTCCTGCCGCGACCTGACGGTGAGGAGATCGTTGAGAAAGGCAAGGACGGCATCGGTGTCACCCTTGTGCGGAGCGAGGTGGAGCATGACGTGGATCATGGCTGTCATGACGGCGGCGCGGGGGCCGTGGCCGATGACGTCGGCGATGAACACCCCCCAGCGCCCCCCGTCGATGGGGAATATGTCGAAGTAGTCGCCCCCGGCAAGCCGCGCCGGGCGGTAGAAGCTCGCGGATTCGAAGCCGTCAATCTGCGGGATCGGGCTCGGCAGCAGGGTCGCCTGCACCTCGCCGACAGAGCGGAATTCCTGGTCGAGCTGGTCGTAGGCGCTTTGCAGCTCTGCGCTCTTCGCCTCCAGCTCCTTCAGGGTGCTGCGCAGCCTGAGGTGCGTCTTCACACGGGCCTGCACCTCGTCGAAGTGGAACGGCTTTGTCACGTAGTCGACGCCCCCCGTCTTGAAGGCCTTCACGATATCGTCGGAACGGTCGAGCGCGCTCAGGAAGATCACCGGGATCTCCTTCAGCGTCGGATGGTCCTTCAGGCGGCGGCACACCTCGTACCCGCTCATCCCCGGCATCCTGATGTCCAGGAGGATGAGGTCGGGCGCGGGGTCCCCGAAGGCGAGCTCCAGCCCTTTCTCGCCGCTGGTCGCCACCATGATGGCGTAGTCCTGCCGCAGCGACTCCATGAGAACTCGGATGCTCTCAGGGGTGTCGTCTATGATGAGGACTCGTTGTCTTCCCGCTTTCTCATCCATGCTGCCCCGTGTGGAATTGCCCCGGCGCCTGATGTCTCCTCAAGGAGTGGGCGAGGCTAGTACGTTCCCCCCTTTGCGAAGGGGGGACAGGGGGGATTTCTTTTTCCTGGCCACATAGGAAAAATCTCTTTCGTAAAGTGCTCGTGCAGCGGGAACCAATCTTCACCTTGTCGCGCCGGTCTCGATTGCTCCCCGCAGCTTCAGGATCCTCTCGCGAGCCTCGTCCAGCTCGAAAAGATCCATGAGCCGGCGCACGATGCGGTACTCCTTGCCGTACTCCGTCGGAAGGAGAACCTCCCCGAGCCGTTCGAGGACTGTAAGCGCCTGCCCTACGTCGTTGCGGAGCAAGAGGAGAACCTCGTCGAGGAGCTTCACCACCTCTTCCCTGTCCATCGGTGCGGGGTGCGGAGCCTCCGTGCTCTCCCCCGCCTGGGCAAGGCCCTGCTCCAGTCCCGCCACCACCTCGTTGAGGCGGATCTGGTACTGCGTCATCAGTTCCTCAAAGCGGCCGTCGTCTCCTGAATCGATCCCCTTCTCCAGCGCCGCGGCGGCGGCCATCAGCCCATCTGCCCCGATCGTTCCGGCGATCGATTTCAGCGAGTGCGCGGTGCGCCCCGCGACCTCCCGGTTTCCCGCGACGAACTCCCGCCGGATAACCTCGTCGGAATCCTTCTTCGTCTCCAGGAACTTCTCCAGCATCTGGCGGTAGAAGCGCTTCTTGTTGTTCACGTGCTGCAATCCCTGCTGCACCGAAATCCCCGGGAGCTCGAAGGGGAGCTCCTCCTCCCCCCCTCCCGGAAGGGGAGCCGCGGCAGGGGCGGCTTCCTTCTGCTTTATCCAGCGCGCGAGCGCCTCGTACAGCTCTGCCGGTGCAATGGGCTTGCTGAGGTAGTCGTTCATCCCCGCCGAGAGGCACCTCTCTCGGTCTTTCACCATGGCGTGCGCCGTCATGGCGATGATCGGCAGGGAGGCGAACTCCTCCTGGGCGCGGATCTGCCGGGTCGCCTCCAGCCCGTCCATCCCCGGCATCTGGATGTCCATGAGGACGGCGTCAAACTCGTTGTTGCGCACAAGCTCCAGCGCCTCTTGCCCGTTTTCCGCGAGCGTCACCGAGATCCCAGCCTCGGTGAGGAGCTCCGAGGCGACCATCTGGTTGAAGTCGTTGTCTTCCACCAGAAGGACGCGGCCCCCCATGAGGCGGCGCAGGAGTTCCCCCTGAGCCCCCTGCCTCGGCTGGCGCCTCCCCTGCTCCCCACCTTCGTGCCCGAAGGCCGCGGTGATGGCGTCAAAGAGGCTCGACATGGTGATCGGCTTCGTGAGGTATGCGTCCAGCCCCTCCTCCAGGGCGCGGCGCTGCACCGCTTCGTTCCCGTAGGCGGTGACCATGATGATCTTCGTCGGGGGGATGTGGTGGAACATCCCGCGTATCATGGTCGCGGCTTCGAATCCGTCCATCTCCGGCATGCGCCAGTCGACGAAGACGACATCGTAGGGGTGCTCCTTCGCGGCCGCCTGCAGCTCTATCAGCCCGTCGGAGGTACGGGCAACGGTGGTGACCCGGTACCTGAGCGAGGAGAGGAGGTCCTGGAAGACGGTGCGGGCATTCCAGCTGTCGTCGATTACCAGCGCGCGCAGCCCCCGCAGCGTCCCGACCGTCTCGGCGGTCAGCTGCGGCTGCAGGCGCCCGATGCCGAGGGTGACGGTGAAGTGGAACTCGCTCCCCTTCCCGGGGACACTCTCCACCCCTATCGTCCCCCCCATGAGCTCCACGAGCTCGCGGCTGATGGCGAGCCCCAGCCCGGTCCCCCCGTACTTCCGCGAGCTGGTGGTGTCACCCTGACTGAAGGGGGTGAAGAGTCGCCCCATCTGGTGGGCGTTCATGCCGATCCCGGTGTCGCGCACCGAGAAACGCAGCAGCACCTTTTCCACCTCCGGGGGGTGCACCGGTGCGACCTCGAGCACGATCTCGCCGACGTGGGTGAACTTCACCGCGTTGTTGCACAGGTTTATCAGGACCTGCCCGAGGCGCAGCGGATCGCCGGAAAGGGAAGGGGGGAGCTGAGGGGAGACCTTGATGAGAAACTCCAGCCCCTTCTCCATAGCTTTTGCGCTGATGATGGAGGAGACCCTCTCCAGCATCTCCTCCAGGAGAAAATCGGTCCGCTCCAGATCGAGCTTCCCCGCCTCGATCTTGGAGAAGTCGAGAATGTCGTTGATGATGCCGAGGAGCGACTCCGCGGCGAAACTTGCCTTGCCGAGGTACTCCTGCTGCTTCGGGGAAAGGGGGGTGCGCAGCGCGAGGTGGATCATCCCCATGATGGCGTTCATGGGGGTGCGTATCTCGTGGCTCATGTTGGCCAGGAACGCTCCCTTCGCCCGGTTCGCCGCCTCCGCCGACTGCGATGCCGCCCGCAACTCCAGCGTGCGCTCCTCCACCAGCTGCTCCAGCTGCTCCCGATAGCGGCGCAGTTCCTCTTCCGCCCTTTTCCTCTGGGTGATGTCCTGTGTCACCCCGAGGTAGCCGACCGTCTCCCCTCTCACCCCGCGTATCGCCGTCATCACAATCTCCGTCGGTACGCGGATGCCGTCCTTGCGCAGATAGGTCCACTCCCGCTTTTCCGCCCCTTCCCGCTCCACAGGTTCCACGAGGATCTGGAATCCGGAGATCGGGCGACCGTAGCGACTGCTCACTTCCGAGCCGCGCTGCGCCAGCTCTTCTGCCACGTGGAAAAGGAGGGGGGTCTGCTGGCCGACGACTTCTTCCGCACGGTAGCCGAGGAGGATTTCGGCACCGCGGTTGAAGAGGGTGATGATCCCGTCGGGGGCGGTGGCGACGATGGCGACTTCGGTGGAGGCGTCCATGACCGCCTGAAGCGAGGCGTTGGTGTCGGCGAGGGAACGGCGGGCGGCTTCCAGTTCGCGCAGGCGCGCCTTCAGCTCGGAGTAGTAGGTCTTGTGCGAGGACTGATCCCCGAGCCCGATGATCCGGTTGCGCAGCTCATCCCATTCTTTGTCGTCAGAACGCCGCGTCATAGATCGCTTCGATCTCCTCGACGGTCGGCCTGCGCGGGTTGGTCACCATGCAGGGATCGTCGATCGCCTCTTCCGCAAGGCGCCGCATTTCACTTCGCTGCAGCCCCAGGTCGCGCAGCGAGCCTCCGAGCCCGGTGGCGCGGCGCAGGGTGTGAATCCACTCCAGAAGCGCCCCGAGGGGGTCGCCCGGGGAGTCGATCCCGAGGGCCAGCGCAATGTCGCGGTAGCGCCGGGGTATTGCCGGGTAATTGTACGCTATGACCTTTTCCAGGAGAACCGAGCTGCTCTCGCCGTGCGGGTTGTCCAGCAGCGCGCCGAGCGAGTGCGCCATGGCGTGGACCGCGCCGAGGCTCGCGTTGGAGAAGGCCATCCCTGCCTCGGTGGAGGCGAGCATCATGCCGTCCCGGGACTCCGGAGTCGGGTGTTGCACGGAGGGGATCATGTGGCCCGCCACCAGCCGCACCGCGTTCAGGGCGAGAAGGTCGGTAAAAGGGGAGCTTGCGTTGGAGACGTAGGACTCCACCGCATGTATGAGGGCGTCCATGGCGGTCCAGGCGGTAAGCTCCCGCCCCATCGTCTCGGTGAGGGCAGGGTCGATGAGGGAGAGGTCCGGCACCACCGATTTGCTGATGATCGCCTCCTTCTTCATGCGCACGTGGTCGGAGATGACGGCGAACTGCGAGATGTCCGCTGCGGAACCTGCGGTCGTGGGGACGCAGATCAGGGGGGGCATCGGCATAGGCACCTTGTCCACTCCGATGTAGTCAAGGATGTCCCCGCCGTTGGAGCAGACGATGCCGATCCCCTTCGCGCAGTCCATGGGGCTTCCACCACCGACGGCGACTATGCCGTCACACCCCCCTTCCATGTAGCGGGTCACCCCCGCTGTCACCTCGTGATCCTTCGGGTTGGAGGTGAGATCGGCGAAGATGAGCGCGCTTATCCCGCTGTCGGCAAGTCGCGAGCGCACCCCTTCCGTCCACCCCGCTTCCATGACTCCGGCGTCGCTCACCAGGAGCGCACGGGTCATCTCGAAGCGCCTCGCATACTGTCCCACCAGGGTGTGGGCGCCGCGCCCGAAGATCATCTCGGGGATCAGGAACTTGCGCAGCTCGAGCTCGGCCATGCCGTCTTCTCCTCCGCTCCCCTCCGAGTTGCCGACCTGCTCCTGCCGCGTCTCTTTGAGCTGCCTCAGCAGTGGAAAGGTGGGCAGGCGGTACTCGAAAATCACCTCCTACTATAACACCCTTCAAAGTGATTAAGCAAAATGGCCCCTCCCGCATTAGAAAATGACTGAAAAAAGATGTGGCTTTGGAACGTGAGTGTCGCTGCGGCGGGAAAGAGTGAAAAGAGGAGTCTTGGAAGGAACGGAAGGGGAGGTCAGCGGCGCTGGCTGAGAACGGGTGCGCCGCGGGGTTGACGGAGAATCGGCTTTTGACAGGGGACCGGCGCGGATGGTATAGTCAGGCGCTTGTGAAACCGAGATCCCGCGTGCGATCGGCTTTTGCCGCCGTCGTGCTCGCCACTTCACCCCCAGAGAGTCCGCCGCCCAAGCATGAACCCCCTCAAAAGACTAGCGAGACAGACTGCCGTGTACGGGCTGAGCAGCATCGTGGGCAGGCTGCTCAACTATTTCCTGGTGCCGCTGTACACGCGGATCTTCCTGCCGCAGGAGTACGGCATCGTCACCGAGCTGTACGCCTACGCGAGCTTTCTGATGATCCTCCTCACCTTCGGGATGGAGACGACCTTCTTCCGGTTTTCCGTGAGCCACGAGGACAAGGAGGGGGTGTACGGCACCTCCCTCCTTCCCGTCGTGGGGCTAAACCTCCTCTTCATGGCCATCGGCATCTCGGCCTCCTCCTTTATTGCCGAAAAGCTGCACTATCACGGGCACTCGGAGTACCTCGTCTACTTCGTGCTGATCGTGGGGCTCGACGCGATCTCGGCGATCCCCTTCGCGCGCCTGAGGCAGCAGCACAGGGCTCCCAGGTTCGCTCTGCTAAAGCTCGCAAACATCGGGATAAACATCGCGCTGAACCTCTTCTTCCTCCTCCTTTGCCCGTACCTCCTGCGGCACGGCTACGGCGCGTTCCTCTCCTTCTACGACCCGGCGGGGGGGGTGGGGTACGTCTTTCTCTCCAATCTCATCGCCAGCGCGGTCACCCTCCTCCTTCTGTGCGGCGACCTCTTCGGGGTGCGCCTGCGCTTTGACCGCGAGCTCTTCCGCGGGATGGTCCGCTACGCCCTCCCCCTCCTTCTTGCGGGAATGGCGGGGATGGTGAACGAGACGCTGGACAGGATACTCCTGCGCTACCTCCTCGTTGTTCCCGCCGGGGTCGCCAATGCGGCTGATTACGTCATGGCCCAGATCGGGATCTATGGTGCGAACTACAAGGTCTCCATCCTGATGACCCTTTTCATCCAGACCTTCCGCTACGCGGCGGAGCCGTTCTTCTTTTCCCACGCAAAGGAGAGCGACGCCCGCGACCTGTACCGGCAGGTCATGACCTGGTTCATACTTTTCGGCCTCGTCATCTTCCTCGGGGTCATGCTGTACATCGATGTCGTGCGCGGCTTCATCGGGGCGAAGTACTACTCCGGCATGGGGATCGTGCCGATCCTCCTGCTCGCAAATCTCTTCCTCGGGGTCATCTTCAACCTCTCCATCTGGTACAAGTTGAACAACAAGACGCAGTACGGCGCCTACATCACCATCTTCGGCGCGATCGTGACGATCGTCGCCAACGTCGTGCTGATACCGCTCATGGGGTATGCCGGTGCGGCATGGGCGACCTTCATCTGCTATTTCTGCACGATGATCGTGTCGTACGTGTGGGGACAGAAGCATTACCCGGTCGATTACGAGCTCGCGAAGATCGGGGGATACTTCGCCTTCGCGCTCGGGTTGTACTTTCTCAGCACCGCCTGGCCCTTCCACGCGCGCTCCTTCGTCCTCGCGGCGAACAGCATGCTCTTTATCCTTTTCCTGGCTGTCGCAGTCGGAAAGGAAAAGCGCGCGCTTCTCAGGCTGAAGGCGGGCGAGAGCGTGAGCCGGATGCCCTGACGATCGTCACCCCCGAGACTTGAAGGGAGTCGCTACTCCACCGTAACCACTGAAGGGGCCCGATGTCCGAAAAGAAAAACATCGCACGAGCCGCCGGCGTCCTCGGTGCCGCCACCATGCTCTCCCGCATCATGGGGATGATCCGCGACATGGTGGTCTCGCGCCTTTTCGGCGCCGGGCTCTACACCGACGCCTTCTTCGCCGCCTTCCAGATTCCGAACATGCTGCGGCGCTTCTTCGCCGAGGGTGCCCTTACCTCCGCCTTTGTCCCGACCTTTTCCGAATGGTACACGAAGCACGGCGAGGAGGAAGCTCGCGATCTGGCGAACATCTGTTTCACCCTTCTCACCATAGCCCTCGCCGTCGTTACCGTGCTCGGTATAGTCTTCTCCCCCTTCATCATCTCCCTCATGTTTCCCGGCTTCGCCGCGAATCCCGAAAAGCTCTCCCTCACGATCCTGCTGAACCGGCTGATGTTTCCCTACATCTTCTTCGTGAGCCTTGTCGCGCTGTGCATGGGGATTCTGAACACGGTGCGCCACTTCTTTACTCCGGCCATATCCACCGTTTTCCTCAATATCTCCATGATCCTCTGCGCGCTCCTGCTGCACGACCGCTTCCAGGTCCCGATCGTGGCGCTGGCCGTGGGGGTGCTGGTTGGCGGCTTCGCTCAGCTCGCCCTGCAGCTGCCGGTCCTCTACCGAAAAGGGTTTCCGCTGCGCCCCCGCTTCGTTTTGGGGCATCCGGCGGTGAGGAGGATCTCGCTTCTCATGGGGCCTGCGGTCTTCGGGGTGGGGGGGTACTACCTCAATATCGCCGTCGGGGCGATCCTCGCCTCCCTCCTGCCCCAGGGGAGCGTGTCGTATCTGTACTATGCCCAGCGCCTCTTCGAGTTTCCCCAGGGGATCTTCACCGCGCCGGTCGCCCAGGCTGTCCTCCCCTCCATGAGCCGGCAGGCCGCGGCGGGGGATCTCCCCGCGCTGAAGGAGTCTCTCTCCTACGGGATGCGCCTCACCCTCTTCATCACCATTCCCGCCACGGTGGGACTCCTTCTGTGCACGACGCCGATCTTCTCCCTCCTCTTCATGGGGGGGGCCTTCGACTACGCGAAGGCGAGAGCGTGCAGCGAGGCGCTCTTCTACTACGCTTCGGGGCTGTCGGTCGTGGCGCTGGTGCGGGTAGTCGTTCCCGCCTTCTACGCCCTCGGCGACACGAGGACGCCGGTGATCACCGCCTTTGTCGCGTTCGTGCTGAACCTCGTCTTCTGCCTCGCCCTCATGGGGCCGCTGAAACACGGCGGGCTGGCGTTCGCCTCGACCCTCTCCGCGCTCTGCAACCTCGTTCTCCTGCTCTGGCTGATCCGCAGGAGGATCGGGCGCTTCGGCGGTCGCGCCGTCGCGATCTCCGTCCTGAAGGGAGCGGTCGCTTCCGTGCCGATGGGGGTGGTGGTGTACTGGATGCTCGGGGTGACGGAGTGGTCGCGCGGCGGGGAGAAGCTGGTAAAGGGTGTGGTGCTCGGGGGGAGTGTCGGCGCGGGGATCGCCGTCTTCTTCGTCTGCGCGCGCCTTCTGGGGTGTGAGGAGGCGCGTGACGCGCTCTCGCTGGTGAAAAGGAAGGTGTTAAAGGAAAAGGGGGAAGGTTCCGGCAGCTGAGGCGGAAAAGGGGATAGGGCGAAAAAGCACCCTGTCCCCTTTTTTACTGCCCCATTTTCTTGTTACTTTTTTTAACAAAGGAGGGAAAGGTGCTTCCGGCTGTGGTGGTTATGAACAGGATTTCCACCGGCCCGTTTCGCTAATTAGCTGGTATACATCTTTCCTTGACTAAATCTTTATCGATCTGGCCGTCTTTCTGTAAGTGGCCGACTTTAAACGGTTCTGTGGTCGTGGCCAAAAAGTGTGCAGAACGCGTAAACGCCTTTTACAGTAGATGTTTACAAATTTCTCCACACCGTTATCCACAGCTTTTACACAGAAGCTGTGGATAAGGGGAGAGTGGGTAAAAAATTAACAACTTCAATCCTTTTCCAAACTCTTCGCTTCCTGCCACAGCTCTTCCATCTCCTCAAGGGTCGCCGACTGCATCGCGCTCCCCCTCGCATGGAGTGTCTCCTCGATGTGGGTGAAGCGCCTGGTGAAGCGCTGGATCGTCTTCCGGAGCGCCTCCTCGGGATTTATGGAAAGAAAGCGCCCGAGGTTCACGATAGCGAAAAGGAGGTCGCCCAGTTCCGATTCCATTTCCTCCTGGTCGCCGGCGAGCATCGCTTCCTCGAATTCGTGCAGCTCCTCCATGACCTTCGCAAAGACCTGGTCCGTGTGCTCCCAGTCAAAGCCGACACGCGCCGCCTTCTCGGTGATCTTCTGCGCCTGCATGAGGGCGGGGAGCTGCTGCGGCACACCTGAGAGTGCAGACTTTCGCTCCTCCCCCTTTTCCTTCTTCTTGATCTTCTCCCAATTCACCAGCTGCTCTTCGCTCGTCCTGATCGTCTCCTCGCCAAAGACGTGCGGGTGGCGCCGGATCAGCTTTTCGTTGATCGCCTCCAGCACCTCGTCCATGGTGAAGGAGCCGCTCTCCTCCGCAATCGCCGCGTGAAATACCGGCTGCAGGAGGAGGTCCCCCAGTTCCTCCTTCAGGTGGTCGACCGAGCCGCTATCTATCGCCTCGATGACTTCGTACGCTTCTTCCAGGAGGTAGCGCTTCAGCGAGTCGTGGGTCTGCTCCGCGTCCCAGGGGCAGCCGCCGGGGGCGCGCAGCTTGCGCATGATGTCCATCAGTGTGTCGAACTTCGTCTTCTCTGTCATCGCTTCCTCTGTTTTGCGCCGGAGCGGGCTGGCGGCGCTACCCCGCCGACAGCCCGGCTTCTCCTGCTATTTCCCTTTCAGGTAGTCCGCGAGGAACCTGGTCTTGTACTCCATGAAGCGCCCTTCCTCGATGGCGTAGCGCACCTCGGACATCATGTTGAGGTAGAAGTGCACGTTGTGGATGCTCGCCAGTATGGCGGAGAGGACCTCGTTCGCGCTGAACAGGTGATGCAGGTACGCCCTCGTGAAGTTCTGGCAGGTGTAGCAGGTGCAGTTCGGGTCGATGGGGTAGAAGTCCCTGCGGTAGTTCTTGTTGGTGAGGCGGATCCTGCCGCGGTTGGTGAAGAGCGTCGCGCTGCGCGCGTAGCGGGTGGGGATGACGCAGTCGAACATGTCGATGCCCCGCTCCACGCTCTCCAGGATGTCCTCCGGAAGGCCGACACCCATGAGGTAGCGCGGCTTGTCTTCCGGCAGGTGCGGTGCGGTGTACCCTACAACCTGCTTCAGGAGTTCGAGCCCCTCGCCGACGGAGACGCCGCCGATGGCGTAGCCGGGGAAGTCCATCTTCACCAGCGCCTTCGCACAGCGGGCGCGCAGGTCCTCGTAGACGCTCCCCTGTACGATCCCGAAAAGGGCCTGGTCCTTGCGCGTCTGCGCGTCCTTGCACTGCTTCGCCCAGCGGATCGTCTTCTCGGTGGAGCGCTCCGCGTACCCCTTGTCGCACGGGTAGGGGATGCACTCGTCGAACGCCATGATGATATCGGAGCCGAGCGCCTCCTGGATTGCCACCGCCTTCGCCGGATCGAGGAATACCTCCTCGCCGGTGATCTCGTGGCGGAAGTGCGCTCCTTCCTCCGTTATGCGCTTGTTCGGCAGGGAAAAGACCTGGAAGCCGCCGGAGTCGGTGAGGATCGGGCCGTCCCACCCCATGAACTTGTGCAGCCCGCCGGCCTTTTCAATGAGGGCCTCTCCGGGGCGCAGATGCAGATGGTAGGTGTTGGAGAGGATGATCTGGGCGCCCGCCTCGGTGACCTGTGCCGGCGTCATCGCCTTCATCGCCGCATGCGTCCCCACAGGCATGAAAATGGGGGTCTGTATCTCGCCGTGGGGGGTCGTGACGGTGCCCCGGCGGGCGAGGGAGCTGCGGTCCTTCTTCAAAAGTCTGAATTTCAGCATTTACCTTCCGTGATTGCTAAATTTTTTTGCTGCAACAGCAACTTAATTAGCAGAGCCCCGCCCAAAAAGCAAGGTCGACGGCCCCCGCGGGGCAAAACACGGTTTGCCTGAAGCTAAACGCGTGTTATCCTTACTCGCGTTGCCATCCTGCATATTGTATACAATACGATATAGTGTATACAAAACGCGCTTGCATTTTGTCGCCCCCGGCCGTAATATACCGCACCGCCTAAGCCTCGGCCCCTCGCGCCACCACAGCAAAGAGGAGGGAGTCCAATGAAGCCATTGCGCGCACCACCCCTCATGCAGCGGCAACCGGTGTGACGTACGCTGCTGCAGTAGAACGGCTCACCAGAGCGCTTTATGCGCACAGCAGGTAACCCGATTATAGCTGTCTTACGATCCTCCCGGGAAGAGGATCCTGCCCGGGGCCCATTCTGAGCTCGGGGGGCTGTGCGAGACAGACGCTAATCAAGAAAGGTAGAGGGAAAAGACTATGCATATCTTCAAAAGCACCGTGGGGAGGAAGATCCTCATGTCGGTCTCGGGGCAACTCCTGATTCTCTTTGTCCTTGTCCACCTCATGGGGAACAGCGCCATTTTCCTCGGGCCGAGCGTCATCAACGGCTACGCCGAGCACCTGAACAGTCTCCTGCCGCTGGTGTGGAGCATGCGGGTGGCCATGCTGATCGCGCTGCTCGTGCACGTCACCTACGGGGTGCAGCTCACCCTGGAGAACAAGGAGGCGAAGCCGAAGGGGTATGCGGTGCAGCGGCAGCTGAGGGCGAACTTCGCTTCCCGCAACATGATCTGGACCGGCGTCCTCCTGGCGCTCTTCATCGCCTACCACCTGCTGCAGTTCACCTTCAAGGTGACGCCGGAGGTTGCAGCGCTCACCGCGACGATCGGGCGCTACGACGTCTATGCGATGGTGGTGACGACCTTGCGGCGCGGGGTCATCGCGGCGACCTACATCTTTGCCATGGTCATGCTCTACCTGCACCTGCGTCACGGCATCCCGAGCTTCCTGCAGACCATGGGGTGGAACAACGCGCGGACCCTTTCCCCGATTTCGGCCATGGGAAAGGCGGTGTCGGCCCTGCTGATGCTCGGCTACATGGCCATCCCCGTCACCATCTTGTTCGGCGTTCTCAATATATAGGGGGGATACAGTGATACTCGACGGAAAATGTCCGAAAGGACCGATTGAAAGCTCGTGGGACCGGCACCGTTTCGACCTGAAGCTGGTGAACCCTGCCAACAAGAGAAAGTACAAGATCATCGTCGTCGGCACCGGGCTCGCCGGCGCCTCCGCAGCAGCCACCCTCGGGGAACTCGGCTACCGCGTCGAGGCGTTCTGCTACCAGGACAGCGCGCGCCGCGCCCATTCCATCGCCGCACAGGGGGGGATCAACGCCGCGAAGAACTACCCCAACGACGGCGACAGTGTCTACCGCCTCTTCTACGACACCATAAAGGGGGGGGACTTCCGCGCCCGCGAGGCGGACGTGTGGCGGCTCGCGCAGGTCTCGAACAACATCATCGACCAGTGCGTGGCGCAGGGGGTTCCCTTTGCCCGTGACTATGCCGGCTACCTCGACAACCGCTCCTTCGGCGGCGCCCAGGTCTCCCGCACTTTCTACGCCCGCGGGCAGACCGGGCAGCAGCTCCTCCTCGGCGCCTACTCCGCACTGTCGCGCCAGGTGCATGCGGGGACCGTGAAGGTCTTCGAGCGCACCGAGATGCTCGATCTCGTGGTGGTGGACGGCGAGGCGAAGGGGATTACGGTTCGCGACATGGTCACCGGCGAGATCCGCTGCCACGTCGGCGACGCCGTCGTCCTCGCCAGCGGCGGATACGTCAACGTCTTCTACCTCTCCACGAACGCCATGGGATGCTCGGTGACGGCGACCTGGCGCGCGCACAAGAAGGGGGCGTTCTTCGCCAACCCCTGCTACACCCAGATCCACCCGACCTGCATCCCGCAAAGCGGGGAGCACCAGTCAAAGCTCACCCTCATGTCGGAGTCGCTGCGAAACGACGGGCGCTGCTGGGCGCCGAAGCAGGCGGGGGATACCCGCCCGCCGAACCAGATACCGGAGGATGAGCGGGACTACTACCTGGAGCGGAAGTACCCCTCATTTGGCAACCTCGCCCCGCGCGACATCGCCTCCCGTGCAGCAAAGGAGCAGTGCGACGACGGTCGCGGCGTCGGCCCAGGCGGGCGCGGCGTCTATCTCGACTTCGCCGATGCCATAAAGAGGCTCGGGGAGAAGACGATCCGGGAGCGCTACGGCAACCTCTTCGACATGTACGAAAAGATCACCGACGAGGACGGGTACAAGGTGCCGATGCGCATCTACCCGGCGCCACACTACGCCATGGGGGGGCTCTGGGTCGATTACAACTGTCAGAGCAACCTCCCCGGGCTTTTCGTGATCGGCGAGGCGAACTTCTCGGTGCACGGCGCGAACCGTCTCGGCGCCTCCGCCCTCATGCAGGGACTTGCCGACGGCTACTTCGTGATCCCCTACACCATCGCCGGGTACCTCGCGCGCATCAAGCCGGGGGAGGTCTCGGCGGAGGACGCGGAGTGCAGGAAGTCGATCGAGGATGTGAAGGCGTACACCAGCCGGCTTCTCTCCATAAACGGGAAGAAGACGGTGAACGACTTCCACCGCGAGCTCGGCAAGATTATGTGGAACGACGTCGGGATGGCGCGCAGCGAGCAGAGCCTCACCGATGCCATAAAGAGGATCCCCGACCTGCGCGACGAGTTCTGGCACAACGTGAAGGTCTCCGGCAGCGGGATGGAGCTGAACCAGCAGCTGGAGAACGCGGGGCGCGTGGCGGATTTCCTGGAGTTCGGCGAGCTTCTGGCGCGCGACGCCCTGCACCGCAAGGAGTCGTGCGGCGGGCACTTCCGCGTGGAGTACCAGATGCCGGACGGCGAGGCGAAGCGCGATGACGAGAACTTCTGCTATGTGGCGGCGTGGGGCTTCAATGGGGTCGACCAGGAGCCGGAGCTGCACAAGGAGCCGTTGACGTTCGAGAACGTCCACCTGGCGGTAAGGAGCTACAAATGAACCTGACACTGCATGTATGGCGCCAGAAAGGGCCGAACCAGCCGGGGAGGCTCGAGCAATACGAGGCGAAGGATATAAGTCCGGACATGTCGTTTCTGGAGATGCTCGACGTGGTGAACGAGGAGCTCATCAAGGCGGGGCAGGATCCGATATCCTTTGATCATGACTGCCGCGAGGGGATCTGCGGCTCCTGCTCGCAGGTAATAAACGGCATCCCCCACGGGGGGCGCGAGCACACCACCGTCTGCCAGCTGCACATGAGGGCCTTCAAGGACGGCGACGACATCTACATCGAACCGTGGCGCGCCACCGCCTTCCCGATCATCAAGGACCTGATCGTGGACCGCACCTCCATGGAAAAGATCATCCAGGCGGGAGGGTATGTTTCGGTGCACACCGGAGGGGTGGTGGACGGAAACGCCCACCTGGTGCCGAAGCCCGCGGCGGACTACGCGATGGACGCGGCGGAGTGCATCGCCTGTGGTGCCTGCATAGCTGCCTGCCCGAACGGCTCCGCCATGCTGTACACCGCCGCAAAGGTGGCGCAGCTCGCCGCGCTGCCGCAGGGGCAGGTGGAGGCGGCGCGCCGCGTCTGTGCCATGACCGATGCCATGAGGGCGAACGGCTTTGGCAACTGCTCGAATCACTTCGAGTGCGAGTCGGTCTGCCCGAAGGGGATCAGCGTGAAGTTCATCGCGAAGCTGAACAGGGAGTACCAGAAGGCGCTGACGAAGTAGGGAAGAGTACATCGCGGACCATGCGGGCGGAGGGGAGACTTTCCGCCCGTTTTTTTGTTGCCCGGGGATGCGGCGCCTGTGTAGAATTTCCGTCCGACAGGTCCGACAGGTCCGACAGGTCCGACAGGTCCGACAGTACAACTCACAAGGATCCCCAGTGGAACTTCACCACGTCACCATAATATTCACCGCTACCCTCACCGCGAACCTCCCCGACCCCTTTGCCCTCTTCTCCGTGCGAGGCGCCTTCGAGGAGTCCTTCCGGGAGGCGGTCGGCTGCCGCAGGGGTGCATGCCCAGGCTGCCTGCGCACCGGATCGTGCGCCTTCGCCGCCAACTTCGCCCAGGAGCTCTCCCGCGACCCGGAGGGGCTGCGCCGCCACCAGAAGCCCCCTCTCCCCTTCGTCTTCCGGATGCCGGTCCTTCCCCCCCTCCCGAATCGCGGCAAGAGTCTGGAGTGCTCCCTCACCCTCTTCGGAAGCGCCATCCAGCACTTCGACAACTACCTCGGCGCGGCCGCCCTCCTCTTTCGCAGGGTGGGCGCCCACCTTTCCGCGGTCGAGCTCCTCTCCCCCGGAGGTGAGCGCTCCCCTCTCCCCGCCGGAACCTCGGCCGCCGACAGCCCCTTGCCGCTTCTGACCGCAGCCGACCCCCTCTCCGCCGGCCCCCTTGCCCCGGACCGGGTGACCGTCGATTTTCTTACGCCGCTGCGGCTGCCGAGCGAGGGGAAGGTCCTGAGACAGATCGATTTTTCCCACTTCGCCCGCGCGCTGCTACGTCGCGTCTCCACGGTCGCCTACTACTACGGCGGCATCGAGCTTCCCCTCGACTACCGAGCCCTCGCTGCGGCGAGCGAGAAGGTGACCTGCACCTCTTCCACGACCCGCTTCACCCAGTGGGGAAAGACCTCCGGTATTGTGGGAACGCTTTCTTTCTGCGGTGATATCGAGGAATTCCATCTCCTCCTGCTCCTCGGCCGGGCCATGCACCTCGGAAAGGGAGCGTCCTTCGGCCTCGGCCACTTCCAGATCTCCTGAACCCGCGCCTCTTTGCATCATGCCTGCCAAAGCCGGCTCCCTGCCTTGTAATACCCGCTGTACCGGTTTAAAATACCCTTAGCCGAAGTGCCGGCCCCGCAGCGGGCGCCCCCTTCGGACCCTTCCTCTTTTAGAAAAGCCGCATTACGGGAGATGCTATGGGGCCAACCATCTGGAGGCCGCTGCTCGTTACGGTGCTGTTGCTTTTTCTGCTGGACCTCTTCTACGGCAGCGTCGTCAAGCAGGCGGCCGAAAGGGGCGCCGAGATAAGCTATAGCCGCTTCAGAGAAGAGCTCGATGCCGGTAACGTGAAGGACGTCACCCTGAGGGGCTTCTATCTCCGCGGTAACTTCCGCCAGCCCGTCAAACTTCCTGCCGCTGCCGCCGACAAGAAAGGGGGCGCAAACGATACCACCTCTTTCAACACCTACATCCCTTCCCTTGGAGACAGCACCCTCATGGCGGACCTCGCCGCCCGGAAGGTGGAGGTCACCGCGCTCCCTGCCGACGGCTCGAGCGGGATGAACATACTCCTCTACCTCCTGCCGTGGCTCCTCATCATCGGAGTGTGGTGGTTCGTCATGAAGGGGATGAAGGCGCAGGGGCCGAGTTCCCTCATGGGAGGGTTCGCCCGCTCCGGCGCTAAGACCTACAGCTCCGAGCACCCCCACGTGACCTTCTCGGACGTCGCGGGGCTTAATGAGGCGAAGCAGGAGCTGCGCGAGGTGGTGGAGTATCTGAAGGACCCGAAGAAATTCCAGATGATAGGGGGGAAGGTTCCGAAAGGGATTCTCCTGGTAGGCCCCCCGGGCACCGGAAAAACGCTCCTCGCGCGAGCGGTCGCCGGTGAAGCCGGTGTCGCCTTCCTTTCTATCTCGGCCTCCCAGTTCATCGAGATGTTTGTCGGCGTCGGCGCGAGCCGGGTGCGCGATCTCTTCGCCAACGCAAGAAAGAGCGTCCCGAGCATCATCTTCATCGACGAGCTCGATGCCGTCGGCCGCAGCCGCGGTGCCGGTTTTGGCGGCGGTCACGACGAGAGGGAGCAGACGCTGAACCAGCTTCTGTCCGAGATGGACGGATTCGACCCCCACGAGGAGGTCGTGGTGATGGCGGCGACGAACCGCCCCGATGTCCTCGACCCCGCGCTGCTGCGCCCGGGGCGCTTCGACCGCAACGTGGTCATCGAGCGCCCGGACTGGCGCGACCGGGAGCAGATCCTCAAGGTGCACACCCGCAAGGTGCCGCTCGCCGCGGACGTCGATCTCGCCGTCATCGCCAAGGGGACGCCGGGGATGACCGGCGCCGACCTGGAGGGGCTGGTGAACGAGGCGGCGATACTCGCGGCGCGCGACAATGTGCAGGTAGTCACCGGCGACCATCTTGAGCGCGCGAAGGACAAGATCCTCATGGGAGGTGAGCGGCACATGGTGATCTCCTTCGAGGAGAAGCGGCTCACCGCCTACCACGAGGCCGGCCACGCCCTGGTGGCGCGGCTCCTGCCGAGCACCGACCCGGTGCACAAGGTCACCATCATCCCGCGCGGCCGCGCCCTCGGCGTCACGCAGCAGCTCCCGGAGGACGACCGCTACCACTACCCCCGTTCCTACCTGGTGAACCGGCTCTGCGTCATTCTGGGGGGGCGCGCAGCGGAAAAGCTCATCTTCAACGACGTCTCCACTGGGGCGCAGAACGACCTTAAGACCGTCACGGAGCTCGCCGAGAAGATGGTGTGCCAGTGGGGGATGAGCGAAAAGATCGGGGCGATGACCTTCTCCCGCGGCGAGGAGCACCCTTTCCTCGGCATGAAGCTCGCGGAGGAGAAGACCTTCTCGGAGGAAATGGCCTGGATGATAGACCAGGAGATCGCCGCCCTGATACGGAATGCGGAACAGCGAACGCTCGAGCTCGTCTCCACCAACAAAACGAAGCTCGACGCACTCGCGGAGGCGCTTCTCGAAGAAGAGACCCTGGACGGCCAGCGAGTCGATGAAGTCCTGGCCACCGCCTCAGAGGCGGCCCGCATGTAGCCTCACCGGCATGCACACCCGCACCCCTTTCCCTGATGAAAAGACCTCAGGCACATCGCGGCACTTCCTCTCACCCCGCACCTGGCATGCGTTTGCGACAGCCGGTCCATTTGCAAAGCTCCCTCTTTATGTCATAGTTCTACCTGCTCAAAAATTACACACCTTTAAGGTGTCTCCCGCTCCGCGCCGCTCCCCCGCCCGCTGCGGCGTTCCGTGCGGGGTAGCGGCTTCGTTCCGACCCGACCCGTCGACGGGCGACCTGCACGCATCGCCCATACCCATACCATTTCAACGAGGTGATCTTGATGGTGCGACAGAGAAAAAGCGGGGTGCTCATGCACCCGACGTCCCTACCCGGTCCCGGAGGGATCGGCTCCTTTGGCGTTGAAGCACGCGACTTCGTCGATTTTCTGCAGGCTGCCGGTCAGTCCCTCTGGCAGATTCTTCCCCTGGGGCCGACCGCCTACGGCGATTCCCCCTATTCCTGCTACTCTGCCTTCGCGGGAAATCCGCTCCTTATAAGCCTCGACAGGATCGTGGAAGAGGGGGAGCTGACCGCCAGCGAGGTGCAGATGCCGTCACTGGCGGAGCGTGTCGACTACGGGGCGGTCGCTGCGCACAAGTTTCCCCTCCTGAAGAAGGCGGCGATGCGCTTTTTCGAGGCAGCTCCCCAGGAGCGGAAGCAGGAGTTCTGGAACTTCTGCGACTCCACCTTCTGGCTGCACGACTACGCGCTCTTCATGACGTTGAAGGAGCACTTCTCCGGAAAGAGCTGGAACGAGTGGCCGGAGCCGATCCTGAAGCGGGAGCCGGCGGCGCTGTCGGAGTGGAGCGAAAAGCTCGGCCGCGCCATCGGGGAGCAGAAGTACGAGCAGTGGCAGTTCAGCCGCCAGTGGCACGACCTGAAGGGATACGCTAACTCCAGAGGGGTGCAGATCGTGGGGGACCTTCCGATCTTCGTCGCCTTCGACTCTGCAGACGTGTGGGCGAACCCGCATCTCTTCTATCTGGACGACGAGGGGAACCCGACTGTGGTGGCGGGGGTTCCGCCGGACTACTTCAGCGAGACCGGGCAACTCTGGGGGAATCCGCTCTACAACTGGGAGCGGATGGCGATGGAAGGGTACGGCTGGTGGATCGCCAGGATCCGCAACGACCTCTCCCTCTACGACATGGTGCGCATCGACCACTTCCGCGGCTTCGAGTCGTACTGGGAGATCCCGAAAGGGGAGCCGACCGCGCAAAAGGGGAGGTGGGTGCAAGGCCCCAAGGACGCTCTCTTTGACGCGCTGCACCG